>JALNXG010000050.1 GCA_023230485.1 Melioribacteraceae bacterium | reverse complement strand
TATGTGATATTTGTGGTAAGATAAGATTTATAAAAAGTAGAAATGAAATTCTTTGTGAGTTTACAGATGAGATGATAGATGAATCGGATAATACAAGAAGATATAGAAATATTGATTCCTTACAAGTATGTAATGATTGTTTATTAGAAGCAACAAATGAAAAAGTAATTTAGGAGAATAAATGACAAATAAAGAATTATCATTTTTTAAATGTGAGAGTTGTGGAAAGATAAAAGAGTTTTCAAGACTGCGATTAATAACATGTAGAATAAAAATAGGAACAAAGTTTGAAACAATTACTTGTCAAGTATGCCCTGATTGTTTAGATATAGATGAAAAGAAATTGTTTAAGGATATATTAGTATCTATTGGAACAATGATATCCAACGTACATCAAGGACAGTATTCAGTATTAATAGATTCTTTGTATGCATTAAAAACAAGAGTAGTAAATGCACTAAGTAATAAAGAGGGATAATATATGATAGATAATATAGATAAGTTTAAAAAGAAAGATGAAAAGAAAATAGAAGTAAAGGAAGAGAAAAAGAAAACTGAGAATGTATTTGCAATATGTCCTAACTGTCAAAGTAATAAAGAAGGAATATTAAAGATACCAGCACTTGAACAAATAGGAGTACAAGGATTATGTGTATGTAAGAATTGTGGTATAGTGTTTATGGAAAGGTCTTATTTAGATATGGTTCTTGAAATAATAAAAGCAAGGACAACAAAGCCAACTGATGTAAGTATTATTCCACAGTAATAATAAATAACACTTCTTCCCTTTCTCGATACCTAAATAAATGGGACTCACATCCTTGTTACCATCAAAAGTAGCACATGTTTTATTTTCCCGGTTAGGGAGGAGGTATTTTAAATAAGAGGAAAGTAATATGCAATATTATAAATGTAAATGTGGTAAGCATGAGGCATGGAACTCAGGAGAAGCATTGCAGGACTGTGAAGGTTGTGAGGATTGCAAAACAACATATGCTCAATCAGCAACAGGGCATAAACCATTAATCCCTCATGATTTCAAAGAGATTGTTGAGAAAAGGGCTATTGATGGAATAGAACAGATAACAGCACATTATATGGAATGTCAAAGATGTCATTACAGAGAAAAACTATATTAAGAGGATAACATGAAATTAAATTTTAATAAAGAATATAAGTTATGTTCCGGTTATAGAGTATTTCCTGATGGAACAAAATGCAAAGGATGTATTGATTGTAATCGAACATGGTTATTAATAACTAAAAAGATATTTGAAATATTCATAGCAGCAATAGGATACAGATATGGAAGGTCAAAAGAACCATTTAATGAATAAAAGAAAATTCATTCAATATAAATTAGATGTAGAACAATTTTTAAATAAAGAAATATTAATAAATAAAGTTTCTGTAGATAGTTTAATAATATTAAATACTATAATAGATATTCAATCAGTAGGAATAAACAATATTCTTTTTATTAAAGAGAAAGAAGAACCTCCTTTTTATTTATTAATTAATAATCATTATTATTTTAATAATGAGAAGGATAAGGAATTAGTGATAGGTGGATATATTATTAATTCATTATCTGATTATATAATTGAAGTTTTGGAAGAGGAATAAATATAATTCTTAAAGCAGGAATAAGAAAGGAAAGTATTATGAGTATAATATATCGTATAGTAGACAGTGGATATTTGGGGCCTTCGGGATTAAAGAGCCAAAAGAATCGTGGTACTATATGACATTATATATTTTATAAGTAATGTAAATACTTTGGTAATTGATTGTTAGTTTAATTATGAGAAGGACTAACTTGACATGGTCCCTCCTTTTGCTTGTTAATGTAAAAGTATTGTCAGGAGATATCTGGCAATCACTAGTAATCAATTACTTCCTGCTTTAAGGATTATATTTGAAAGGAATAAATAATGGATAAGATAAAACAAGCTGCAATAAAACAAGATAATAAGATATGGGTAGGATATAGACATGGAGATATTATTCAGCAGATGATTAAAGAGAATTATTTGCCACCTGCATCAAGTTCCGAGAGTTATGGATTTATTACAGAAGGTGGAGAGTTCCTTACAAGAGAACAAGCATTCCATAGAGCATTGGAATGTAAACAAATATCTGAATGTTTTAATAGTCCTAATACAGTACCAAGATTAGTAACAGAGATGTTGTATTAAAGGAAGTAACTCGTAAATCAATATAAGGATAAGATATGGAAATAACAGTATGGGAAAGTTGTTTAGTTAAGAGGATAAGAAATATTCAAGAAGAAATGAAAACACCAGTACATCCTGATAATGAAATAATACTTACAGTAACTGATTTATTTAAGTTAGTAGATAATGATGTATTGGAATTATCCAAGATAACAATTGAAGAAGTAATACAAGAAGAAAGTAATGAAGAACAAATACAACAATCAATAGTTTATGATATTGATTGGAATTTATTTAAAGAAAATAAATATGAAGTATTTTTGTTACCAAAGACAAATAGATCAGAAGGAATAAAATTAAGAACTAAGGTAAGTTTATTAGCATTAAGAAAGGGATATATAATAAATATAATTGATAAGATAGCCGGTAAGTCATTAATTATTGAAATAGAAAATGTAGAAGAAGGCTTTGATAATAAAACATGTACAGAGTATTTACATATAAAGGGAATACAATTAAATAACTTATCAAATGGAGAATAGTTATGATAGATTATATTCATTGTCCTTTTTGTGATATAGATTTTCCTCTTGATAGTAGATGTAATTCTTGTGGAAGAGACAGAGAAGGATTTACTGAAGAGGACAGGATGTTGCCGCCTAGGAAAGAACAAGTAGCTGATTCCTATTTAATTGATATAAAGAAAAGTACTGAACAAAAGAAAAAGAAACAAGAAAGACCTAAGTGGGATAATAATCCCTTTCCTGGAGGTAATGGAAGAATCCGAATAATTAAAAGAGGATAAATAAAATGGGGATAAAAAAATCAAATATAGAAAGATTTAAAAAGGGCAATGACAATATTTTTGTTAAAGGAACATTTAATAAATGTAATACTTGTCCTTGTTTTAATACAGATCAAGATTGGGGTGAATCTTGTAATTTAGATTTTGATCATCAAACAATTCATATTAAAACTAATTTTTATTATTTATCAAAATATTGTACTATAAATCATATAGTTGGATTTAATGATCAAGGTGATAAAGTAAAAGAGTTTTATATTGATAAAGTAATTATTGAAGAGGAGCTTAATGTCTGCACTGAATCCTGAGTATATAGTTAAGTTATCTAACACAAGAAAGAAAGTGGAACTACCTGAAGTGAAGTGTCCACGATGTCAAAAGATATTGTTTGAAGGGCATGTAGAAGAATATTATTCCAGATGTAAGAATTGTAAAGCATGGATTCATATTAAGAAAAAATAACCTATTTACATATATCATTTTTTAATATATAATATTATTTAAAAATATAGTTTTACACTTATAAATAATATACGGTTTTTACAACCCCAGTCGGATGAGATTAATTTCTTGTCTGGCTGGGGTTTTTTTATGCTTTTTTCCTAAACTGGAGATAAACATGTCTAGCAAATATAAGAAAATTATTGGTTTAACTGAACAAGAAAAAATAATAAATAAATTAATAAGACCATTAGCAAACTCACTTGTATCAAGAAGTGCATATTCAGGTATTGGTAGTTCATATATATCAAGCTCAACTGGTGAAGTAAAAAGGGATATATATAAAATATTAGGATATAAAAAGGCATTAACTTTTCTTGATTATTACGATAGATATAGAAGAGGTGATATTGCACAACCTATTGTTAATGCTCCTGTAGAATATAGTTGGAGACAAGCCCCTATTGTAATAGAACAAGAATCAAAGAATGAACAAACTCCATTTGAAAAAGCATGGAGTGATTTAGTAAGTAAAAAGAAAATATTAAATCATTTTATGAAGGTGGATAGAAAAGCTGGGGTAGGACAATTTGCTTTATTGTTTATTGGTGTGAATGATAATCGACCAGTAAATGAAGAGATGGGAAAAGCAACAGATATATTATATGTAAAAGAATATTATGAGCAAAGTGTTGAAATTGCTGAGTATGAAGAGGATACAAAGAATCCAAGATTTGGTTTACCAAAGATATATAGAATACTTGTAAGGGATCCAGCTACAAGTACATCAACTTCAGCAACAGCAATACAAAATATATCAGTCCATTGGTCAAGATGTGTGCATGTATATGAAGGATTAAGTGAAGACAATATTTGTGGTGAACCTAGACTACAATCGGTATTTAATAGATTACAAGATTTAGATCAGTTAGCCGGTGGTGCAAGTGAAATGTTTTGGAGAGGAGCTTTTCCAGGATTTGCATTTGCAGCAAGAGAAGATGCAGAGTTTGATGAAAGTGCATTGGATTCATTGGAAGAAGAAATTCAAGGATACATGCATGAGTTAAAACGGTATATACGATTACAGGGAATAGATGTTCAACCATTAGCAACACAAGTAGAATCACCAAAAGATCATGCAGATTTATTGATAACATTAATTGCTGCTGGTAGACAGATACCCAAAAGAATATTACTTGGAAGTGAACGTGGTGAATTAGCAAGTAGTCAAGATGAAAGAAGCTGGCTATCAAAGATGGAAGCAAGAAGGATAGAATATAATGAACCAATTATACTAAGGCCAACAATATCAGTATTAACATCATGTGGAATATTACCTGCACCTAAGAAAGATTATACAATAGAATGGCCTTCATTAATATCTGTAGAACCAAAAGACGATGCTGAAGTAAAACGATTAAGAATGGAAGTTGCTAAGGCATATGTATCAACTCCTGGTTTAAGAGAATTAATTCCAGAGGATTTCTTCTTAAGGAAATTCCAAGATTTTACAATGGAAGATATTGAAGAAATAAAAGACATGCTTGCTGAGATGCAAGATTACACAATGACAGATGATGAGGATGAAGATGACAACAGTACGGGAGAAGATATCTAAAAAATATAGTATTACAAAAAGATTTGTTAGTTATAGTAAGTATTCAATGATTCTTTCTGAGTTAGTTGAAAATATAAAAAATAGTAAAAAGAAATTTGATTATGTTTGTGGATTAACAAGAGGGGGATTACCAATAGCAGTTCATTTAAGTCATAATTTAAAATGTAAGTTTATTACTCAATCTGAATTATGTGAAACAGTTATTGCAGGATATTCAGTATTAATAGTTGATGATATTGCAGACACTGGTAAATCATTTGAAGGAATAAAAGTATTTTTAAAAGAGAGATCATTAAATAAAGAATATTTTGCTTCGCTATTTTATAAACAAAGATCAAGTGTTAAACCAGATTATTACAATAATTTAATTCCTGATAATGAATGGATAGTATTTCCATGGGAAACTGGTAGTGAAGAACCAAACAGATAAAGGATAATAAAATGTCTGATAAAGTAAATGAGAAGATATTAGTTGTAGCTACTCCTAATCGAATGGCAAAAGAATGTACTTGCACAAAAGGAAAAGATGGAAAGATAGCACATTATAGTTATTCATGTCCTTTCCATAGAGATTTACTTGAGGATAGAAATAACTAGGGAGAAAGTAATGGTACATAATCATTCTCATAATAGATTAATTGTATTATCCGAATTTACTAAAATTGATCCTGCGGGATTACTTTCTATTAAATATGATATGTCAAAGGAAATAGAAAGACGGTTTAATTGGTTAATAGAAATAATAAATGCAGTATTTGAAAAAGACATATTAAAACTTAATAAAGAAGAACCAATAATCAGTAATGCTTCAAGTATAACTGAGGAAGCCATAAAGAAATTACAAGAACAAGCATTTGATTTTAATACAAGTGAAAAGAAGGTTGAAGGTTTTATGGATTGGTTAGAGGATATGGAAGATTTAAGTATCCTTGAAAAGACAACAAGATCAGGGAGAATAACAGCAGGAACAAATAAACCTTGGTCAGACGTATATGTTCAATCAAGTTATCAGAAAGGAATATTTAGAGCACGAAGAGAAATGGAAAGTGCCGGGGTTGATATAACTAAACTTGATAATGATCCTAATAGAGAAGTTGATATCCTGTTCAATCGCCCTTTTCACGCAGATCGTGCGGCTTACCTTTATACTCGAACATTTAATGAGTTAAAAGGTATTACAAAAGAAATGGATCGGCAATTAAGTAATATTTTATCTCAGGGAATTGTTGATGGTAAAAATGGAAAAGTAATTGCAAAAGAAATAACAACAATGATTCCTAAGATTGGTATTAATAGAGCTAGAACAATTGCTCGTACAGAAATACAAAGAGCACACCATCAAGCTAATATAAATGAGTATATGAATGCTCAAGTACAAGGAGTTGTTGTTTTAGCAGAATGGGAGAATGGAGCAAATCCTTGTCCAATATGTTCTTCATTATCAGGCGAAGTATTTACACTTGAAAAAATAAGAGGATTAATTCCGGCCCATCCAAATTGTTGTTGCCTTGCTCTGCCTTTTCAACCAGGTATTGATTCAGTAAAAGGAGCAGTACCAAGTGTAGCAGGATGGTTACCTAATTGTAGTGAAGTAATGCATGATGTTTTGCCTTCTACATTACAAAGAATGAATATGTATGTTAATGCTGCAAAGAGTTGTTTAACTCCTGTTGATAAAAAGAAAGTTGAAAAGGCAATCAAAAAGAATCCACCTATTGATGCAAAGACAAGAGAAAAGTTATTGAAAGAAAGTAAATCTGGGAAATTTGATTTATTTAAAGATAAAAAACTAAATGAACAGTATAAAAAATATTATGAAGAGATAGACGGCAAATTAGGAAATAAAAAAGAAACAATAAAAAGCTTATCTAATAAAATAAAAAAGATATACATTTCAGATGAAAGATTAGCTGATTTTGATAACGCATTAGATGTTTGGTTGAATAATACTCATGATGAAGATGCAACAATATTAAAACAAATAGCGAGTATTATCGAAAAAAATAATGTTTCTAATTATATAACCTACGATGGTTTATCTGAGAAACAATTAATTAAAACATCTATTTATAAACAATTGACAACTGACAATTATTCTGGTTATTTATTTTTAAGAGCATTGAATCAAGTAGGACTTAAAAAAATGGGAATAAATTCATTAGAATTATATAGGGGTATTGGAGGAAGAACAGGTCAGAAAATAAGAAAGTTCTTAATAAAAGAAAAGAGTGATTTGCAATTGAAAGAAAATGCTCTTTCAGGGTATACTTCAGATAAAAAGATAGCGGATAAATTTGGAAGAGATGCTTTAGGGGTAACCATAAAAAGAGATATCCCAAGAGAAGATATTTTTATGTATGATCTATTTTGGAGAAAACCGTATCCTTTTAATTTAGAAAAGGAAACGATTGTTTTTGGTAAGAAGAATACAAAAATATCAAAAGAAGATATATTTATTTATTAAAAAAGGAAAAATTATGATTTTAGATTTGGTAGAAAATGAATTAAATGATAATTGGTTATCTTCTTTAAGATTATTAAATGAAGGAAATAAAAAGAATACTTCATATAAACGAAAAGAAGAAATTAAAATAGAATTAGAAAGAAGAGAAAATTCTAAATTGGTTGAAATAAAATGATATTAATAAATGATATTGTAAGTAATCAAGGCATATTAGGAAATATTGAAGACTATGATTATTTAGTTCAATATGCAGAAAAGAAAAAAAAGAAAAATATGC
This sequence comes from Melioribacteraceae bacterium, assembly GCA_023230485.1. Taxonomy (GTDB): domain Bacteria; phylum Bacteroidota; class Ignavibacteria; order Ignavibacteriales; family Melioribacteraceae; genus BRH-c32. The sequence goes on along the minus strand of JALNXG010000050.1, from coordinate 21,605 downwards.
TTTGGTTATTTAGAGAAGGTGCAAGCATAGTTACACAAGTCCTGTTAAAAGAGATAAGGGATTTAAATACAGGAATAAAGAATGAACGATTAAAACAAATATTAACTAATTTTGAAGAGGCAGTTAATAAATGTGATACCGCAATAATAATAACGCAAGGATAATAATTTTATTTCATGTATAAGAATTTTAAAAGAATAGATTATCAAAAATTTAAAATGAATGATGTAGTTCGTTGCGATAATCATAATCGTTTAATGATAGTAGATAAATATTATTTTGTAAAAGATAAAGGAATATCTACAAAAGGAACAGGAAATAAAATTGTTGTCACTGAGGGTGGTTATTATACTGATAATGAATTAACTTTAGTATATAGAAAATAAGGATAATGTATGAGCGCAGAAACAGCAACTAAGAAACATATTGAAGAAGTAGGAAGAATATTAGAATATTTTGCAATGTGTTTAGAACAAGCAGGATTAAATCATGATGCTTCTAAATTAGAAAAACCTGAATGTGTTTATTTAGAGAAGATGACTCCTAAGTTAACTACTCTAACATATGGAACAGATGAATATTTTAATAACTTAAAAAAATCATTTACTGATGAACACTATAAAAAGAATACACATCATCCAGAACATTTTGATAATGGTATTAATGGAATGTGTTTAGTTGATTTAATAGAAATGTTTTCTGATTGGTGTGCAGCTTTAAAACGACATCCTGACGGCTCATTTAAACAGAGTATGTATGTTAATAAAAAGCGGTTTAAAATGAGTCCTCAGTTAGTTGCATTGTTCAATAATACCTATGAAAAATATAAAGATTTCCTATAAATCATATAATCATACCCTTTTACAATAAAAACGTAGCCACATCAAGGTTTGATAGCTCAAAATTAGAATTAAAAGCTATTACTAATCACTATTAAAGCAGGTATATAAATGACAGAACGAAAAATGGTTATTAAAAAGAAAAAAGGATGTTCAAGTGAATATAATTTAATGTTTGCAAATGGATTAGAACAGATATTTACAAACAAATTGAAAGTAGGTGAATACCGAGATGAACTATTAGGTAAGGATACTTATTTAGTTGTTCCAGTAACTATAATTGTTGAGGGGGTTCATAACGGATTTTTCTATCCTGCTGAAGAGTTAAAGAAATCAGTAGCAGATTGGGAGAACGTTTTAATTCCTATTTATCACCCAGTTGACCCACAAGGACAGTTTCTTTCTGCAAAAGAAGTAGAAACAGAATGCATAGGAAGATTTTGTAATAGTACATGGGATGAAAATAAAAAAGGAATTATAGGTGAGTTTTGGATATTAAAAGAAAAGATATCTACAGAAATAATTGATGAGCTTATAAATGGCAATATGGAGGTAAGTACCGGTTTATTTGCTGATCATGACTTTGATAAGGCTGGAACATGGAACGGAGAAAAGTATGAAGCTGAATTAACCAATTATAATCCAGACCATGTTGCCTTACTGCCTGGCAGTTTAGGTGCTTGTAGTTGGACGGATGGTTGTGGGGTTCGTGCTAATTACAAGGTAAATAAAAAGGAAGATCAAATAATTAAAAAGGAGGTACACAATTTAAGAATGTTTAAAAATTTAATTGGGAAAACAGGCAAGATTCTATTTTTCAAAAATATTAGTGATGATGAAGAAAAACAATATTACGAAAAATATAATGAATTGCTTGGTGGTATGGTTACTAATGAGTATTCATATGAAGATATACGATATACATTATCAACATTAGTAAGAGATGCTTTTAAAACACCTACTGAAGAATATCCAGATGTATATATTCGAGACACATTTGAGAATCATTTTATTTTTGAACGTAAAGGAAAACTTTATAAACAAGAATATATGTTTGATGCAAGTGACAATATAACATTGGGTAAAGAAGTAACTGAAATGAAATTGAAATCAGAATATGTTCCATTAACAGTTACGAATGAGAAGAAAGAAAAATTGGAAGAGAAGATTGAGGAAGAAACAAAAATAGAAACAAATAAAAAGGAGGAAGTTAGTATGAAAGATGAATTGATTGGTAAACTTATAAGTAATGAGGCTTGTCCTTTTACAGAAGCCGATAAGACTTTCCTTGAGACAAAGGATGAAGCACAACTTCAGACACTTGTTGATAAGTTTGAAGTTAAAGAAGAAAAGAAGGAAGAGAAGATGGAAGCTAATAAAGAGGAAAAGCCTGAGGAGAAAAAAGAGGTTGTAACTCTTGAGAGTTTTCTTGCAAAGGATGATATTCCTGCTGAAATTAAGGCAACTCTTAATGAGTCGGTAAGTCTTTATCGCAAGAATAAGGCAACCATGATCGAAAAGATTCTTGCAAATAAAAAGAATGTTTTTACCAAAGAGCAGCTTGAAGCAAAAGATACAAGTGAGCTTGCAGCAATAGTTTCTCTTATGGGCGGTGAAGAGGTAAAGGAACCTGAATTTGATTTTTCTGCGAATCTTGCAGGACTAATTAAAACAGGAGAAGTAAAGAATGAGAAACAGTCTGATGGTAAAGGCGTTCCTATAATGGCACAACCAAAATGGAATGCTGATGGAACTCCAGACTTTTCGCAGTTTAATTAATTATAAAAGGAGGAATTTTATATGAGTGAAACAACGATTTTACAAAAAGGTGATGTATTACAGAAAGAAGCTTTGTCAGCATCTGCAACAACTATTTATCCTGGGGATCTTCTTGAGATAGATTCCGCTGGTGCAGTAAAAGAACATGCTACAGCAGGTGGAAATGCAAGACCTGTTTTGGTAGCAATAGAAAATGGTTTACAGGGGGATGAGGTATCAGAAGTATATACCGCTGAAAGTCTTGTGCAGTATATAGCTCCTAAATCTGGAGATGAAGTTCTTTTAAGATTGGCGACTTCACAGACAATAGCTATTGGTGACAGACTTGAATCTGCTTCAGCGGGACTTGTACAGAAACATACTCCTGATGGTGATTCCTCACAGTATGTAGGATCAGGGTATACTGATCCTGTTGTTGCTATAGCAATGGAAGCAGTTACTACTACAACAGCTATTGATTATATTTGGGCTATGATAGCTTAATAATTAAAGGAAAAGGAGAATTAAATATGAACGAAGCATTAGTAAGTTTGTTTAATCAGATTAAAGGGTCTCAGTCTTTTGCTAATAGGCTGATTGCAAATAAAATGGATTTAACACAAATGAGAACAAATGATGTTCTGCTCTATGATGAGTGGAAGGCATTTGATAAAGCAGTTATTACAGCATATCAGCAAAGGTTGACCGGTGTTGCTGATCTTCAAGCAAGAGGTCTTACATATAATATTCCAAATGGTATGGCAAAAACAGTATTGGGATATCAAGATGCAAGTGATGCTTCTGACGCTGAGATGAGTATGTCTGGAAAGACAAGAGGAAGGCGTGATCGGTTAGAGTTTGATATGAATTATTTGCCTTTACCTCTTACTCACAAAGATTTTAGTATTGATCTTCGTCAGCTTGAGGCTTCTCGTAGTGGTGGTATGCCTATTGATACTACAATGGCTACTGTATGTGGTCAGAAAATCGCTGAAAAAGTTGAAACAACTTTATTTAAAGGTTCTAGTACATATACCTTTGGTGGTGGTACGATATATGGGTATGAAGATGAACCAAATATAACCATAGGGTCTTTGAATGCAGCATGGGATGATTCAGCAACTTCTGGTGATAATATTCTTGATGATATTATTAGAATGAAACAGGCTATGATTGCTGATCGCTGTTATGGGCCATATATAGTTTATATTCCAACTGTATATGAGACAGCAATTGATGGAGATTTTAAAGCGGCTTCTGATAAGTCAATTCGTCAGAGGATTCTTGAAATAGCAAATATTGCTGCTGTTAAAGTTTCTGATAAGATGTCTTCCACAAAGGTAATAATGGTTCAGATGACAGTTGATACTATTAGGTTGGTAAATGCTCTTGGTATTACTGTAGTTCAGTGGGATGTTGATGGTGGAATGGAAGTTAATTTTAAAGTTATGGCTATTCAAGTACCACAGACAAGGCATGATCAGGCTGGACATTGTGGTATTGTTGTTTATAGTGAATAATTTTTATTTTAATTAGATTACAAACATATATTTTTTACTAGCACTTAACCATAGAAGCTAGATATATTTACAAGGAGATAAATTAGTATGCCAAAATACAGAGTAAAGAGTGGGAAAATTAGATTAAGGATGAAGAATGGAAAAGGGAAAGAAATATCAGCAACAACAAATGATGTAATAAACATTTCCCCCGAACTTGCAACAAAATATAAATCACATCTTTTGCCAATGGGACCTGATGCTTATTTTATTGATGAGTTGGATGAATTTAGTGAAATGAACAGCAGAGAAACCAATATGCGGGTAATGCCTATTGATGGAGAAGATGGATTTTATAATGTGTTTAATACAATAACTAAAACATATGTTAATAATGCTCCTCTTACAAAGAAAGATGCAATGAAGTTGGTAAAAGGAATTAATGTAAATCCTGTATTTATTGAAGAAGGTTTAGATGTAGATGATGAAGAGGATAAAGGTAAGAAAGAAAAGAAAGATAAAAAAGATAAGAAAAAGAAAAAGAATAAATAATTCTTTTTAGGAGGTGTATTATGCTTCCTGCTATATGGAAAGATGGGCTTGCTTTTATTTTGGGAGGAGGCCCATCTCTTTCCAATGTAAATTTGGAAACAATAAAAAATGAACGAATACTTGCAGTAAATAATGCATATGGTTATCCAGTCCCAGGAAAAGGAATAAAAAGCGGAAGTGGTTGGTTAGAGAATACAGAAAAATATATTCCATATGATTGGGTAGATGCTGTATGGTTTGGGGATCGTTCTTGGTTTGATAGGCATCATATCTTTTTAAAATCTTTCAAAGGAATTATTGCTACTTGTACTCCTAGTTTAGCAGATAAAAAAATAAATGGATTAATACAATATAAAAGAAGTACAACAAAACAATTAGGAATTGATTCTACTCCGGGTTGTGTAGCATGGAATAAAAATAGTGGAGGATGTGCAATAAATTTTGCATACCATTTAGGTGTAAAAGTAATAGTTCTTTTAGGTTTTGATATGAAAAGAACTGCTGATAAAACAAATTGGCATAATGATCATCCTTCCCCCCCAAATAAGAATCCTTATTACAGATTTTTAAGATGTTTTCCTATCATAAAAAGAGATGCAGATGCATTAGGAATAAGGATAATAAATTGCACAGAAGGAAGTGCGATAACAGACTTTGAATCTATGAAATTGGAGGAGCTTTTAGAATGGAGGAAAGGGAACATGCCTCAATTGAAAACAATGAAAAACTTTTAAAAGTAATATGTGTATTAACCGGAAGTAGATATTCTTTTGATTATTTATATAAATTAAAAAGTACAGTTGAAAGAAATATAAAAATACCTTTTGAATTTATTTGTTATACAGATAATCAAGAGTTACTTGCTAAATCAGATTTAAAAACAAAAGAAACAATTAAAGTTGGTTGGTGGGGTAAGGTTGATATATTTAAGGAAACAGGCCCTTGTTTGTTCCTTGACCTAGATACAATAGTAGTAACAGACATAACGGAGTTTGCTAAAACAATTTTTGAGTTACCTTCTGATACAATAAGAATGATATTCCCTTTTAAGTCAAGAAAAGAAGGATGGGCATCAGGTTTAATGGTATGGAATGGAGATTTCAAATTTGTTTTTGAGCAGTTTGATAATAAATATATAGATACTTATAGGTGGGATCAACGATATATCAGTTTTGTAGTTAATAAAAATAATAGAAAGATTTTTCCAATTCAACAAGTGGTAAATATTTGCAGTTATAAATATCATTGTCAAAGAAATATTCCTGAGAAAGTAAATATTATTTGTTTTCATGGGATACCAAGACCGCATCAGGTTCAAAATAATTGGATGGAGGAACATTGGAAATGAAAGAAGAAAAGTTTGCTAGTTTTACAGCAGCAGATCAGTTCCCAGAAAAACTAGCACAGGATTATTCAGTAATAAGAAGTATAAAAAAATATAATAATATTCCTCCAGTTCATATACAAGTTTGTCCTACAAATAAATGTACAAGAGATTGTTCTTTTTGTAGTTGTTCTGAAAGAGAAAAGGGAATTACATTACCTTTTGATAAATTAAAGAAAATAATAAATACTTTTAAATCATTAGGAACTAAGGCAATAACAATCACAGGCGGTGGGGATCCTCTTTGTTACCCTGAAATAAATGAATTAATTTCTTTTTTAGTTGAGAAGGAAATAAAGATTGGCTTAGTAACAAATGGTGATTTAATAAGTAGATTATCAATTGAAAGTTTATCAAGTATTGTGTGGTGTAGGATTTCTTGTTCGGATGAAGTTAATTATAATCAGAAATGGATTAGCCAAGTAAAACAAGCAATTGATAAAAGTAAAAATTTAGATTGGTCTTTCTCCTATGTGTTATCTTTTAATCCAAATTATGAGAATATAAAAAAGTATGTTTCATTTGCAAATAGAAATAAATTTTCTCATATAAGAATCGTGTCTGATTTATTACATCATGATGCAGTTCCTGATTTAGAGGATACAGAAGAAGGTAAAAAGATAATTAATAATCCTCTTGTTTTATATCAGAAAAGAAAAACACCAGTTAAAGGAACAAAGGGTTGTTATATTAGTTTATTAAAGCCGGTAATTGATGCTTCAGGAAATCTCTTTCCATGTTGTGGTGCTCAGTATGCTTTAAAGAAGCAGACAAGAAATTTTAGTTCTGAAATGGGAATGGGATTGGACATAAAACATATATGGAGTAATCAAATTAATTTTAACGGTAGTGTTTGTGAATATTGTTATTACTCTGACTACAATAATTTTTTATCAAGATTATTAATACCTTTAAAGCATAAGGAATTTATATGATAAAAGTAAGTTTGGTGATGGCCTCTTTTTTAAGATCAAATTTACTTGATTTAAGTCTTTATTCTATAACTAATTATAAGATTGCTTTTCCATTAGAAATTATCGTTGTAAATGATGGTATTGAAGATGATACAGAAGCCATATGTACTTCTTATAAAGATAAATTGGATATTAAGTATTTTTTTTCAGGGCATAGAAATAAGGATAAAGTGGTAAGAAGAAGTCCCGTATTTGCTAATAACATTGCTGTTAAAAAAGCTACAGGTGATATAATAGTTTTAACATGCCCAGAGATATACCACCTTAATAATTGTTTGAATATAATAGTTGAACCATTATTTACTAATAGAAAGTTTTTAACTATACCCGAATTTATGTACTTTGATGATATTGGAAAATTTACAAAAATGGTTTCATACAGCATTATAGAAATGTTACCTGTAAATGCTACAAGTAAAGATGCAGTTCAGATGCCTTTCTTTATGGGAATGTGGAAAAAAGAGTTTTTGGATATTGGTGGTTATGATGAAGATTTAATTGGGTATGCTGGAGATGATAATGATTTAGTTGGTAGGTTATTGAAAAATGGATGCCATTACAATAGGGTCCCTGCTTTAATAGTACACTTATTTCATGGTAAAAGATGTGACTCTCAGATGCATTGGGATAATCCAGATCAGGTGTATAATTATAAAATAATACAAGCTAGGAAAGGTCAAATTATTAGAAACATAAATAGGGAATATGGAATATTATGAAAATAGACAATGACTATGAATGGAGTACACACCAACCTTTGTTGAAGTTATTATTAAGTTTTTTTAAGCCTCAACTTATTTTGGAGTTGGGCATGGGGTTACATTCAACTCCTATATTTTTGGAATATGATCCTGCACAGTTAATTTGTATTGAGAATGATAAAGAATGGTTTGATTATATGTTAAAAAGTTATACTTTTAAAAATAAACATATAGTTAATTTTCATAATTTACCAGATGGGATTAATATAGGAACATTTTTTCATCAATTAACTGAAAGTCAAAGATTTGAAATTTCAAAATACTATATTAATTTATCTAATAAGATAAAAGAAAATTCAATTGCTCCTAAATTATTGTTTGTTGATAACTATACAAGTTGTAGAACATTAGCAATAAACAATATGTTTGAAAGTTTTGATTTAATAGTATATCACGATTGCCAGCCAAAAGGTATTGTCTGGTATGAGTATTATTTTGATAAAGCAATTGATAATAAATTTACATCGTATATACTTAGAACTCCAAGAGGGGATACAGGTTGCTTTATAAATAATGAATTGATTTATACTGACGTTGCTTTAAAAGAAACTCTTATTATTTATGCTAATAAGTATTGTATAGAACATAATATCCCTTTTGAACAAATTTATTTAGATAGGAATTAAGTTGATGAATAGAATACCAAAAAAATTACATATGTATTGGGATAGAAGCCCCATGTCCAAATTACAAGTTTTTACTATTGAGACTTTTCATAAACTAAATCCGGATTGGAAAATATATGTTTATACACCAAAACAAAGATATACCAGGAATGCACATTACATTCCTGATTATACAGGAAAGGATTTCTTTTATTTAGTAGAATCTTTTGATTATGTAAAAATTATTGAAATAGATATAAATGATTATTACATTAACGGGGATTTACATAATATTTTAAGATCAGATATATTTAGATGTCATATATTATATGATGTAGGCGGGGTATGGTCGGACTTTGATGTTATCTGGTTAAAGCCATTAACTCATATGCTTAATGTTGAATATGTGGGTGATAGTAAAATAAATGATATGGGTGCTATGGTATGTTTATTTAATACTATTAAGGGACATCATAATGTAGGTGTTTTATTTAGTGCTCCTAAGCATAGTATGTATAATGAGTTGATAAAAGCAGCAGATAAGTTACAACAATTTCCAGAAAATTTTCCAAAGTTTTATTATGACAGGGATACTGATACTTATAATCATCAGGCATTTGGTGTCCTACTATGGGAATATTTGTATAAAACGTTTATTGATGTTTCAAAAAAATATGATGATGTGGTAGGTTTGAAGTACGAAACATTTGCTCCATATTCTATTTATAATATGGAGCAATTATTTATGCGTAATGATTTATCACCACTTAATAGTAACAATGTTATTGGAGTGCATTGGTTTAATGGTCATAAATATTCTAAGCAATATATTAATGATAACTGGTTTAGTAAGAATCAAATATGTAGTTTAACAACTATATTAAAAGCTAATGGGTATGTAGATGTATAAAGATATATTATTAAAATATCCACAGTATAAAAACACTTGTCCAGTTAATACTTTAAGGGATGGTTGTTTTACTTTTATTAGAAACGAATCATATTTAAGATTTTCTTTACAAAAAGATGTAGTTGTACTTGCACCAAATAAAATTAGAAACGAGGTTCCTTCTGGATGGCAGTATGAGTTTGTTGATAATGTAGATTATATTTTTACAATGATTCATAATACCTTACATATAAATACAATTCCTTTACCAAATATAATAGGTGAGAATTGTTTTATACATCCTACAGTGGTATTAGATGTTGAAGGAATGCATGTTACTAAGTCACCAGATGGTAGTAGAGTTCAAATTAAACATCTTGGAAATGTAGTTCTTGAAGATGATGTGTCAATCTTTGCAGTAGCTACATTACAAAGAGCAGTTTTTGGGTCTACAATTATTAAGCAAGGAACCAAAATAGATTCTCATGTAAATATTGGTCATAATAGTTATATAGGAAAAAATACTGTAATAGCATTAGGCACTATTATTGGTGGATCAGTAAGAGTAGGAAATAATTGCATGATAGGATTAGGTGCAATAATTAGAAACGGTGTTTCTATTTGTGATAATGTTATTGTGGGTATGGGTTCCATTGTAGTATCTGATATTACTGAATCAGGCATTTATAAAGGCTCTCCTGCTAAATTTTATAAATCATATAGTGAAGATTGGAATTTTTAATGCAACGAGTATTAGCTCTTGGAGCACATTATGATGATATAGAAGTTGGTGTAGGTGGGATATTACATAAGCATATTTGTAAAGGTGATGAAGTCTTTATAGCAATAACCAGTTCTGATGAGTATAGAACAGGGAACATAGATTTGCGGCATGAAGAACAACTAGAAGCATTAAAGATATTAGGGGTATCATTCGAGAATTTATTATTATTTAATGAACATGATAATATTTCTGATGTAGTAGGAAAGTTAGATTTATTAAAAATAGATAATGTTTATACCCCTTTTGAATTAGATACTCATCAAGCACATAGAAGATGTTCTTATATTGGACAATCAGTTGGAAGAAAACTTCCTATACAATTAGGTTTTTATAACAGTGGTAGTTCATATAATTTTCAGCCGAATGCTTTTAGTATAATTGATTTTGATTTTAAGTATAGATTATTAAATTGTTTTAAATCTCAGATAGAACTGAATGCCATTAATTTATCCATAATACAAAAAAGGGAATCTTATTGGGCCTCCATGATAACTAATGAGGATGCTTATGCTGAGGGTATTTTTATTAGAAAAATATTGTATGAGGTATGAAAATTTATTTTTACTTAAAGGTTATATATTATGAAATTTAGTATTTTATTTCCATATATAAATCGTCCGGGACAATTACATAATACTTTGATTTCCTTTTCTAATCTTTATAGTGATAGGAATGATTATGAAATAATAATAATAGAAGATGATAAAAATAAAAATCGTTTTATATTTCATAAAGATTTACTACAGGTAATTGATTCATTTAAAATGCTGCCCATTAAATTGATTAATCAAATAGGTGGAGAAACTTATAATCCTACATTGCATTATAACCAAGGAGCTAATTCAGCAGTAGGAAAATATTTAATATTAACAAGTCCAGAATGTTTTCATACAGTAGATATTTTATCAGAGTTAGAAAAAGAATTTAATGCAAATGAAAACAGATATGTTATTTGTTCTTGTATAGGTGGCACAAATAGTCCTTTATTTATTTCTGATTTTAATAAGTTCACATATAAAAAATATATGTGGTATCAACATTCAAAAGAACGACCAGCAGATTATAATTTTTGTTCTGCAATTACAAAACAGAATTTTTTAAATATAAATGGTTTTGATTTAACTTACAAAGATGGGATTGCTTTTGATGATGATGTGTTTCGAGATAAGATTAGAAATAGTGATTTAGAAATTGTAAGAAGGGATGATTTAATAGTGATACATCAACAGCATGCTAAGTTAAATAAGGTAATAGGAAAAGAAGAATATAATAAACTATGGCATATAAATAGAAATCTTTATGGCAGTAATGGAAATGGCTAATACATTTATTTTGTTTGGTATTGATTTAGAATATATGGAATCCTTCGTTATCGGTAAGTTAAAAATAGAAAAGGAATTGATAATTAATTATACTGATATTTCAAATAATAAGAATAAAAAATTTGAAGTAATCCTTTGTGATAATTTTAAAGATGATATTCCTTCTTTTTTGAAAAAATGTTTTCCTAATTCAACTTGTTTGTTTTTTACAAAAGATATTATACCGGGACAACAAGGTGTATGGGATGCAGATTACATTATTGATAGAAAGGAGGATATTGAAAAATGGAAATCCTTTACGAACCCATTTTAATTACCGGATGTGCTAGAAGCGGTTTATCAATGACGGCTGGGGTAGTAAATATTTGTGGTGGTTTTAGTGGACAGATAATTGGTCCTACTAAATATAATAAACAAAGTAGATATGAAAACTATGCCATTACTAACAATTTTATTAAACCAATTTTATTGAAAATGAAAGTAGATCAAGCTGGACAAAACCCATTACCTAAAAGTAGTTTATTTAAAGAAATCGAAAGAAACTATGTGGAACGATTTAGAAATGACATTATTAATTTAATGGTAAAGGAAGGTTATGAGGATGGCCGGTGGTTTTATAAAGATTCAAGAATGACTTTAATGTGGCCTTTGTGGAATAAAGCCTTCCCAAGAGCTAAATGGGTTTTAGTTCGTAGACAGGTTGATGATATTATTTCCTCCTGTATGAGAACTGGTTTTATGAGGGGATATAAAAATTATGCAGGATGGCTTGGATGGGTTGCTGAATATGAAAGACGATTCCAAGAAATGCATGATGCAGAATTAAATATTTATGAGGTATGGCCACAAAGAGCAATTAATGGTGATCTTACTGAAGTACAAATGGTTATAAATAATCTACGGCTAGATTGGAAACATGATAAAGTAAAAGAATTTATTTCACCTTCATCATGGCATAGAAATAAAGATAGGAGAGGATAAATGGCAAGGGTAACAAATGAAGAAGTTTTAAGTGTAATGGATACTTCATTAACGGATGTAACAATTCAGATTGATATTGCAAATAATTTAGTTAATGAAACGTTTGCTAGTTCCTCTTTATCTGATACAACATTAAAATATATTGAATTATATTTATCTGCTCATTTTGTTTGTATTCAGACTCCTCAATTAAAGTCTGTAAAATTAGGAGAAGCAACTGATCAATACAATGTTCCTGAATTGGGTAAAGCATTTAATTCTACAACATATGGACAACAAGCGTTAGCATTAGATACAACTGGTTTATTAGCAGCAAGAGGTAAAAGAAAAGCCAATTTAATAGCAATTGATTTAGGATTGTAGATAAAAAAAATAGGCTTTATGAATTAACATAAAGCCTATTTAAAAGAGGGAAATTATTTTATAAATTCATCCATTATTTCATTGGTTAAGTTTTTTAAAGGTTTGTCACATTTTACATTATTTTTTTCTAATACTTTTAAAACATTTTCCCATAATTCCTTAACTTCTTTTTTAGCTAATTTTCTCATTTTGAATCTCCTTATTTAAAGGTTAATAAAAGAATAAAACTATATAGCTATATGTATATAATATTGTTAGTAAAATGTAAAGCATAAAATAATATAATAAATTCAATAGTTTATACAACTATTTATTTAATGAATTTATAAATCATATATTCATACCCTTTTACAATAAAAACGCAGTGTAGACGAAGCCAGATAGCTTCCTTTCAGTTTTAAAAGGGTAGTTAAGAGGTCATTTTATGGCGTTTAGAACAAGGAATTTAAATCAAATAGCAACATTATGGGAAAACCCAGTTCCTGATGGAGTTGGTTGGCATACTTTTGATGATCCAGTATTAGTAGATGTTCGATGGGAAGATAAACAAAAAGAATTTATTGATGCTAATGGGGAAACAAAATTATCTAATTCTGTTGTATATATTGGACAAGATGTTGCAGTAAATAGTTTTTTAGCATTAGGTGATTATACAGACAGCATTTATGACAATCCTGCTGATGTTGATAGTGCTTTTAAAGTTTCTTTATTTACTAAAATTCCAAATGTAAGAGGAAGTACCTTTTTAGCAACTTGTTATTTATCAAAGGCAAGAGATTAAAATGGCAAGAACAGTAGTAGTAAAAAGTAATATTGTTGAGGAAATGAATAAACAAGTTAGAAATATAAAAACAAGATCATCTGCTGGGATAACAAAAGCTCTTTTATTTATTAAAAGAGAATCAATAAAAAGAACACCAGTTGATACAGGTAATTTAAGAGGCAGCTGTTATACTAATACTTATTTAACATTTAAAGGTGCTGTTGGTGAAATTGGTTATACTGCTTCTTACGCTCCTTATGTTCATGAGACAGATAAACGATATAGAAAGAAAGGAACATCTTGGAAGTTTTTACAAAAAGCGTTAACAGAAAATAAAGATAAAATAATAAAAATAATAAAAGATGAGGCATATATAAAATGAGCCAACAAAGTCCCAGCGAAGATATATTGAATTTATTAATAGAAAGTACTGCACAGGATATTGGAGATTTTGCAGCAACAACTGGTTGGGGTATTTATTTAGGAAGGATGCCTGACAAACCAGACACCTGTATTTCAATAATAGATGGACCTCCAGATAATAAACCAGCTACAAATTATAGTTATGAATATCCAACAGTACAAATAAAAGTAAGAGGAAAGAAAGGAGGGTATAAAGCGGCGTATGCTAAAATATTACAAATTAGAGATTTTCTTCATGCTCAAACAGATGTAGTTTTAAGTGACAGTAGATACATACAAATTTTATGTAATATTGATATTGAGTTTATTGGTTTTGATGAAATAGATAGGCCAATATATGTAGCAAATTTTGGTTGTCAAAGAACAAAAAATAATTAACTTTTTAAGGAGGAATAATTTATGGCAAGTAATGCGTTTAGTGGAGTAGGAACAGTTTTTAACAGAGCAACTGCGGACACGTCTAATCCGACATTTGCGGCAATAGCAGAAATAAATTCTATATCAGGTCCGAATTTATCGAGGGATACTATTGATGTAACTTCTCTTGATTCAACTGGTGGATATAGAGAATTTATCCCTGGTTTTAGAGATGGTGGTGAAATATCATTAGATATGAATTTTACCCATGATGGTTTTGCTGATCTTAAGGCAGATTTTGAAATGGAAGGTGTATGGGATTATCAGATAGTTTTTGCTAATACTGATGTAACAACTTTTGATTTTGCCGGTATAATCACAGCAATAGGTATTGCTGTTCCCATGGATGATAAAGTAACAGCCAGTGTAACTATAAAGATTTCTGGCCCAGTTACAGTATCATCTTAATTTTTTAAAAACAATTTTAAACAGATTAACCAAATCTTTTATTAAACAAGAAAAAGGAGAATTTAGAATGCGTGTTTTGACAAAAGAAAATATTAAGGAATGTAATGATATTAAAAAAGAGTTTGTAGCAATCCCAGAGTGGACTAATGAAGGTGAAGAGGAAGCAGGTGTTTTTGTAAAGGTAATGGGGGCAGATGAAAGAGATTCCTGGGAATATGAAACATTTGTTAAAGGGAATGAAGGAAAATTAGCAAGTAAAAATAAAGAACAGATTATTCAAGGATCAATGAAAAGAATAAGAAGTTCTCTTGTAGCAATATGTTCAGTAAATGAAAATGGTGAAAGAATATTTACTGAAGAAGATATTGAATGGTTAGGTAAGAAAAATGCAAAAGCAGTAGATCGTATTTATGAAGTAGCACAAAGAATAAATGGAATGAGAAAAGAAGATATTGAAGGTGAAATAAAAAACTAATAAATAGGCCAGAGCGAAAATTTCTTTTTAAATTAGCTCTGGCCTGTGGAGAACCTCATCCCGATTTTATTTTAAATAAATTATCTTCAAAACAATTAACTGAAGTAATCGCTTATAATAGTGTTGAACCTTTTGGACATGATATTTTATTCTTTATGATTGGACAGTTACTTTCTATGACATATGGTATTAATAAAGGAAAAAATTCTCCCAGAAAAGGTCCTTGGGATTTTGTACCTTTTATAAAAGTAGATAATAAGAAACAGGACGCTGAAGTAATGAAGGGATTATTTACCGCATTAGTTGAAGAAACAAATCCAAATAAAAAGAGAACAGTTAAAAAAGAAAAGAAAAAAACATCTAAATTTTTACAGAAGAGATTAACTAAATTAAAAGAGGAGAAATAGTTATGGCAAACATTGGTAGTTTATATGCTTACATTGGTGCCGATACTACTGGGTTATCATTAGCACAAAAACAAGTATCCTCTTTTGTAACTGGAACAACTTCAAAATTTAATTCTATTATATCAGTTGCAGGAAAAGTATCAGCAGCATTTGCGGCAATAGGAGTAGGAGGAGTATTTTTAAAAACAATACCTTTACTTAAAGAATATGAATCAGCTTTAGTTGATATGGGTAAGGTATCAAGTAGATCTTTTTCAGATATTCATAAAGACATTTCTTCATTTTCCTCGGAATTAGGAAATAGTATTGAATTAGTTAAGGGGTATTATGAAGCAATGTCAGCTGGTGTTACTGAAGCAAGCGAATCTTTTGAGTTAATAACAACTGCTTCTAAATTGGCAAAAGCTTCACATATAGATCAGGCAACCACAATAAAAACATTAGCAGTAATGATGGGTGCATATGGAGAGGAATTAAAAACAACAGCGAATGCAGCATCACTATTATTAAATGTTGAAAATGTAGGTATCACTACAACTGCTGAGTTAGCAGGCGTCATTGGTTCAGTGGCAAATTTAGCCAAACAAGCAGGACTTTCTGCAAATGAATTAGGTGCGGCAATAGCTCAAATATCAACAAGTGGAATTGGAACAGCAGAAACAGTAACACAGTTACGATCTGTTATAACTGCATTAATTAAAAATTTTGATGATCTTCCTGCTTCAATTAAAAAATATGAATCAGTTTCTGAGGCTGTTAAAAATTTAGGATTTATTGGTGTATTGCAAGAAATGGTAAAACAGACCAATGGAAATGAAACTGCCTTGGTTGATTTATTAGGGAGGCAAGAGGCTTATTTAGCTTTACTGCAATTAACAAAAAATGAATCTGTCAGTTATAACAAAATGGTAGGCTTTATGACAGAAAGTGCAGACTCTTTAACAGTAGCCTGGAATAATTATAAAAATAGTTTAGAAGGATTGTGGGGAACTCTCAAAAATAAAGTAACAAATGAATTTATAAATTTTGGTATGAAAATATTACCTACTATAAAAACAGGTTTACAGGTATTAGTAGAAAATATTGATAAATTAATTTCAGCATTTACAACTTTATCTAAAATATTAGTAGGACTTGGTTTTATTTATTTTGCAAAAACAGTAATACCTTTGATAATTTTAGGAGTTCAATCATTAGTTGCAGAAATTCAATTAATGAATGTTCGGTTAGCATTAGCACCTGGGCTAGTTGGTAAATTAACAACTTCATTAACAGGAACAAGTGTAGCTGCACAAGTAGCTTCAAAACAAATGTCCTTATTAAGTGTAAGCGTGAATGCCTTATTTGCAGGATTTGCAGGTTGGCAAATAGGTAAATGGTTATCAGCTAATTTTGAGGAAGCCAGATTAGCGGGGGTAATGTTTGTTGATTATACAATAAAAGGTTGGAATCTTTTTGAGTATGCAGTTAAGTCAGTTATCGCGGCAGTAAAAAATATTTTTGAACAATGGATATACAGTGCAAAAATATTATATGGTGGGTTTTTATTATTTATTGCAGATGGTATAAAAAATCTTCCAGGGTTAAAAGAAAAGGGAGAAGAATTAACTGGATATGCAAATAATTATTTAAAATCATTACAAGCACCAAAAGATGTTGTAACTACCTTGCAAGAAATTACTGCTGAATATGAAAAAACAAAAAAACAGCATGATGAAATAATAACTGACATGGTTACGGCAGCTTTGGATAGTAATCAAACAAAAGAAATTGAAAATATTGGTAAACAGTTAATTGAAAATAATGAAAAAATAAAAAACAGTGCAGGAAATGTAAAACAGTCAACTGTAGAATCTTTACAAGCATACCAGAAGATGTATGAAGATATGGGATATTATGGAAAGGAATGGTATGACAATGAAGTAGCATTACTAACCAAACAAGCTGAAGATTATAAAGCATTAACTGGAGATAAATTAGCTGCTGAAAAATGGCTACAAGATCAAATAGTAAAATTAAAAAGCCCCACTGATATTAGTAAAATTGAGGATATAGAAAAAAGTAAAGTGGCTTATGAAAATCTTATATCCTCAATTGATCCAGTTATTGCACGGTCATTAGAAATGGCGGAAGCTCAGAAAATTATACAACAATCCCTTGAATTAGGAATAATAACTTCTGGGATGGCAGTAGAGGCAAATAAAAAACTTACTGAATCATATGAGAATGAAGCGGCAGATAAACTTCTTCAAGATAAAATGTCTTTGTATAAAGACCTTGAAGGATTTGAAGATGAATATCGACAAACACAGCTTGAATGGATAGAAAAAATAAGAAAAGAGGAAATAAAAGCAACAGGGAAAATAGTCGCAGCTAATAGAAAAGCTTCCGAGCAAATTGCTAAAATAAAACAAGCAGAATTTGAAAGTCAGGCAATGAAGGTCGATGATGCTCTTGGTCAAATGGCAGCAGCTTTCCAGAGTATTGGAAATATGTATGATAAATCATCTGGTGAATATGCCAAAATGCAATCAGCAGCAAAGGCAATGATTGTTTTACAACAAGCAGTTGCAGTAGCCACAGCGGTAGCAGCTATAGCAAATCAAGGATTAGGTGATCCGTATACAGCTTTTGCCAGAATAGCAGCAATGGCAGCAGCAATGGCCGGTTTATTAGCATCAACAGGAATGTCTCTTGGCGGAGGCAGTAGTGCAGCAGCACAAACAAAACCTAAAAGTACGGTTTTGGGAGCAGAGGACGGAAAGGGTAGTGAATCAATAATGAACTCATATAAACTCCTTGAAGATACCTATTCCATGGAGTATCAGGAACTTTCAAAATTAAATGATTCTATGAAGGAGTTAAATAATAACATATCAGGACTTGTAGCAAATGTGTTAAGAGTTAACATAGGCAATTTGGGAGGAGCAAACTCCAAAGAATTTGGAACGTCCTATGACATTGGTAAGATGGTTGATAAAATGCTTAGTTATCCTCTCGCTATTATGACTGGAGGAATTTTTGGTGGTATTTTAAATAATTTCTTAACTAAAATAACCGGCGATTGGCTTGGTAAGGCTTTTAATTCCGTATTTGGTGGAAAAGTGACAACAAGTGTTACGGAATCAGGATTATCCCTAGGCGGTTCTTCCGTATCCAGTTTATCCTCAGGTTCTGAAGTGGCAGCACAAGCATATGCTCTTATTAAAAAGGTCAAAGATGGCGGATGGTTTAGTTCTGATAGGACATCATTTTCTACTCAATATCAGTCCGTGAGTGCTGGGACACAAGATTTAATATCTTCTATTTATCAAAATCTTTCTGAGTCCCTTTTGACTTTGACACAAGAGTTTGGAATGGATATGTCTAAAACTCTAGCATACACTTTTTCATCTATTAATATTAATTTAAAAGGTTTAAGTGGGGAAGAGGTAAATAAAAAGCTATCTGAGTATTTTTCTGAACTTGGAGATAAAGCGGTCGAAACTCTTTTTGGTTCAATTTTAAGCGGGTATCAACAAGTTGGAGAAGGATTACTTGAAACAGCAGTCAGGTTAATAAGAGATAAAGCAATTATTGTAGATACTTTAGAGATGACTGGTCAAGCATTTACCGGAACAATTCCTCAATTAATTTCATTTAGTGAGGCTTTAATCTCAATAGCGGGTGATATTGATAAATTAAGAGAAAGTGCGGAAAAGTATTATGATAAATTTTTTACAGATGAGGAAAAACATATAAGATTACAGAAACAATTAACGGAAGCACTATCAGATATTAATTTTGTATTGCCAGAAACTAGGAAAGGATATCGGGACTTAGTTGAAGGAATTGATTTAACAACTGAATCTGGTAAAAAGGCGTATGTTAGTTTATTGCAATGGTCTGAATATGCTGATGAATTTTACAGTGCACTTGAAGATTCCGTTACTGATGCTGCTGATGCAACAAAAAACCTAGTTAATCAATTACTTGATTACATTACTACTATAGATGATTTTATAACAAGTATGAAGTTATCTAGTGAATTTGCTCCATCAATAAGTTATGAACAGATACAGGGTCAATTTAGTAAATTATATCAGGGTGCTTTAACTGGTGAACAAGAAGCATTAAATAAATTAATTAATTATACCCAACAGACATATTTACCTTTTATAAAAGCATATGATGCAGATTCTTACCAAAAGGTATTTGATGATTTATTCGGAGCTAATGGAACTTTTTCATCATTAAAGGAACAAGTGACAAATAGTTTATTAGAACCGTATGAAATAGATTATACAGATATATTATCAATGTTAAATGGTAGTGTTATTGATGGGGCTCAGGCCATAATAGATAGCATTAATCTTCAAACTTCTTTAATAAATAAAGAATCAGAAGAGAGTGTTCAAAAGCAACAGGAGAAATTAACCGCCTCTCAAGAACAACTAGCAGCTAATGAAGCAGCAGTAAAAACGTATCGGGAAGCACTTGCAGCCTATAACGCACAATTAGTTGTAGTAGAGCAAATACAAGATTATATGCAAGACTTATATACCCAATATACAAATTCAGGACAGAATAATACAAGTTTTGGCGCTATTTCCTTACAATTTCAAATGCAATTAGAGGCTGCTATAGCAGAGGCTAATAGACTTTATGGTTTACTTCCAGGACTTCCAGGACATGCTTCTGGAGGAACAATCACTAGAGACATGATTACAAGAGTGGGTGAAAAAGGAACGGAGTGGATTGTTCCTTCTTATCAACCTGAAAGTAATAAATTCTTAAAATCAGTAGGAGTAGATTCTAATATAATTGCTGAATTAATTTCATCAAAAATGAATAGTGGAAGTCAACATGTAACAGTTCAAATTGATGGCAAGAGTTTAATGGATATTATTATTGAAAATGGGAAGTCCGATTATAGTTTTTCTAAGGGAATGAGGGAAATAGTAAATGGCTAATAAAGAAATAGCAGATTATTTTACAACAGTAACTCCAGATTATGATGCTTTTTTAAGTGTTATTGCTCCGGCATCAGTTGCTGAAATAGTTGACAAAAATCAAGTTGTTCATGATTTTGATGATGGTTCAGATAGAGTTATAACATTATCTGCTACACCAATAGCACAGATTACTTTACAATTTCCAGAAGGAATAACAGAGGAAGATGCTGGAACAATAATGGATTTCTTTTTAGATGTAAACAAGGCAAATGGTTATGCCCGATCTTTTAAATATTTTTATCCAAAAGATGGGCATAACTATGTCGTAAAATTTAAAAGTAAAATAAGTAGAAAAAGAACATTTTTAAATCATTTAGGATTAGTGCCTGTTGATGAAGTAGTATTAAAGATAGTTGGAAATGTATCAGCATAAGAGAGGAATAAATGTTAAGTGCAAATGTAAATGCTCAGACTATATTAAATGCTTCAAGTAAAGAAGTGAGTTGGTTATTTGAAATTGATAGTGATGCTGGCATTCTTTATTGGTCTACAAAAAATTATACTTATAATGGAAATAACTTTATTAATAAAATTATACCTGCATCGTTTTCAGGAGTACAGCTAAATTCATCTATTCCAAATAATAATATTATGTTTCCAGCATCTGGTAGTTTTCAGTTTATTGATGAGGAAGACACATATCAAGCGTCTTGTGAAAATTTTTTAGATAAAAAGTTTTTACTTAGATTAGTTTTAAAATATTCAACGTATGAAGAATGTATTTGTTCTTGGTTATTTTCTATTGAAAAAGCAAGGTATAATAAAGGGATTGTTACAATAGAATATAAAGATTTTTTTTCAAGATATTTAAAAGGGACATACCCAAATACTCCAAGAATAAGTTCCTTAAGTCCTTCTGATGAAGCGTTACCTAATGATAATATGTGCTTACCTATATTTTTTGGTACTGCATATATTCCAATAAGAAATTTATATATAACAGATAAACGATATTATTTATTAGGTCCAGATAGTGTAACTTATGATATTGATGAATTTAGATCACC
>JALNXG010000049.1 GCA_023230485.1 Melioribacteraceae bacterium | reverse complement strand
TAATGTCGGTTAATTTAGTTTAGGAGAATTGAAATAAATGAGAGTTTTTGAAAATCTTAATGTCGATTTTATGGGGAAAAGGAAACTTTTCTACTATATTTCCGGTGCATTAATCTTATTGAGTTTAATCGGAATTTTTGTTAGAGGTTTGCAATACGGAATTGATTTTAAAGGTGGTACTGAAATTGGTATCCAATTTACAAAATCAATTGAAATTGCTGATGTAAGAAAACAAGTTGAAAAAATTGGTCTTGGAAACGTTGAAGTAAAAACTTTTGGCGGCTCTACCGGCATTCTTATCAGAACCGATGCGCAGGAAATTCCACAAAAGGAAATTCCAAAAGTATATGAAAGAATTAATACAATTATTAGTAATACTTACCCGGGTGTAACTGCCACTATTATTGATACAACAAATAATAGTGCTACATTTAATTTCCCTGATTCATCTATTGCAGAGGTAATGAATAATAAATTGTATCAAGCTGGATTCCAAACAGCTAAGGTATCTGAAGAATCTTCAAATACGGGCGTAGTTGTTCGTATCGGTATTGCTGATTGGATTAAAGAGAACCTTACAACTAAATATACAGATAATCCATTCACTGTATTAAAGGAAGAAAAAGTTGGTCCTAAGATTGGTGCTGAATTAAAGACAGATGCTTTATTAGCAGTATTTCTTTCTTTGGTTGTAATCTTGATCTATCTTGGATTCCGCTTCAAATTTGCTTTTGCTATCGGTGCTGTTGCAGCTCTTTTCCATGACGTATTTATTACTCTTGGATTATTTGCCGCACTTTATGGGGTTATTCCGGGGCTTAATCTTGAAATCTCTATTAGTATCGTAGCAGCATTTTTAACACTTACTGGTTACTCAATTAACGATACCGTTATTGTATTCGACCGTGTTAGAGAGGATGTTAAAATTCATAAATCACTTCCCCTCGAAGTCAATATCAATAGAGCAATTAATAAAACAATGAGCCGTACAATTATTACGGGACTAACTACTTTCATAGTAGTAATAATTTTGATTTTAATTGGCGGAGAGGTACTAAGAGGTTTCGCATTCGCATTATTTATCGGTATTATTATCGGTACATATTCCTCAATCTTCGTAGCTAGCGCATTCGTTTTAGAATATGATAAAAAAACAAAAGGTAAAATTGAATTTTAATCAGTATAGATATTATAAGAAAGCCGGCTTAATGCCGGCTTTTTTTTTACTTAAAAATATTCGACCTTCTTATTTATTATACTTTATTATTGTACAAGTGATATCATCAAATTGAGGAGTATTGCCTTTGAACACTTCTAAATCCTTAATCAAATTCTCCACTGTTGTCTTTGCATTATTATGATAATTGTTTATCAATAATTTTTCCATTCTTTCATCGCCATAGAACTCATCTTTAGAATTTTTATTTTCGGTAACTCCATCAGAAAATAAAAATATAGTATCATCATTTTTAAGATCAAATGTAATCTCTTCTATCGCGTTATTAAATAGTTCTCCTTTCTCTAAACCCACACCAAGTCCTTGAGGCTGATATTTCAATATCTTTCTATCACGCATTATAATTATTGGTGTATGTCCTGCTCTGACTGCGGTAACTTTCTCTTTTTCTGTATCAATTAATAAAATCGTTACAGTAATAAACCAATTCTTTTCGATTTCAGGATAAATACGTTTATTAATTTCAGAGATAATCTTTTTCAGTGAATCTTCTTTATCACAGAATAATTTAATCATTGTTTGGAGCTTGGACATGTAAAACGAAGCAGAAAGACCTTTACCTGAAACATCACCAATTACTGCATATATCTTAGTACCAGATATTTTAATAAAATCAAAATAATCGCCTCCGATATGCATTGCCGGAATCATTTTCCCCGCAATATCAAGTCCATTGATTTTTGGAAATACCTTTGGAAGTAAACTTTCCTGAATCTTTGCTGCTGTCTCTATCTCCTTTTCTATTTTTATTTTTTCAGCTTCCGAGTGATAAAGACGTGCATTTTCAATTGCTATTGCTGTATGATTTGCAGCTACTAATAATAAGTCTAAATCTTTACCTGCGAATTGAGCCCCAGAATGCATTAAGCCAAGTAACAATAAACCATTAATCTCCCCTTTTACTAAGAGAGGTATTACTGTAAAAATTTCTTCACTTATTAATTTCTCTGTCTCCACACCAAATACTAATTCAAAATCATTACTTTCAATAACGGGTCGTTTTATATTTTCTTTTAGATGTTCTAAGAATTTTTCTAATTTTTTTTGATTATCTATAATCACAAAATTCTTGTCTATAAAACCTTCTTCTCTGATTAATTCAAAATCACTATTACTCCTTTTAATTGCTATTCCGAAGTGTTTCAAATTAAGTGCATTTACAAATATTGCTTCTGTTGTATTTAATATATTGTTCAATCCAACAATACTTGAAACATCAGAGCTAAACTGAACTAACTTATTTCTAAATTCATGCTGTTCAGGATAAAACTTAGAAGTAATATAATCTTGAAATTTATCTTTAGTCGATTGGAAAACGAGTGCGAAAAATATAAACACTGCCCCGGCTATTATTCCTTGATATTCCGAGCTTACAACGCTGCTAACAGTCTGCCCAAGTAGATAAATAACTAAAAAGTAAGTAGCGGCTAATGAAATTGTTGCAATGCCATACATCATTGTATTTTTTATTACATCACTAATATCCATTAATGAATACTTAAAAATAGAATAACCAAAAGAGATTGGAAGTATTGCAATTAAAATTATGGGCATCATATATTCCGGATTATTGAAAATTAACCCTATGATAGCATTTGCAATAGTGAAGGTGTATAATAACGCCGCCAACCCAATACTATACGAGACAAGAATAATAAAAATAGCATTGCGCTCGCGTTTATTATTCAATCGATAGTAATTAATATAAAGAAGTACTAACCCAATTGTAAAAGCTGAGTTTACCAAGAAGATAAAAAACACGGAAATATAATGATTAAAAGTAATCATCTTTCCTTGTACATACATTATCCTGATATATATAGAAAATAATGAAAGAATAATAGGAGTATATAGAATAAGTCTTCCAAACCATTTTTTATCAACATATGAAAACTTCCTAGGGAAACGAGAAAAAAAATCGAATATCCTAAATGGGAGAAATGAAGCACCAATCATAAACCCGCACATTGCTAAAAGTGCAAATAATTTGCTTTGGCTAACTATTGAATTTGTAAAAGATTCCCTAAAGAAAAGAGTGCCTATCGAAAAAAGAACTACATTTGCGCCAATAAGATAAAAGCTGAATTGAGTTTTCCCTTCGGGTTTTGCTATTAGTACAAAGAATCCCACAATTACCCAAATTGTGCCTAGAAGTGTAAAAGCTAAACCGGTAAAATCTATAAATTTCTTAACCAGAACTTTCCCTTCAAAAATTTCATTGTTTCTTGAAAATTGATAAGTGGCATAATCCCCTTTAGGTACTTTATCAAGAACTTGACTTGCCTTAAGTAAATTATTTACTTTTACACCATCAATTGAAAGCAAAATATCCCCATCTCTCACTCCGGCATTCCAAGCTACACCTTCGAACTTTACTTGATCAAATTGAATATAAGACTTGCTATCGCTATTGATTTTCAAAACCCAAAGACATTCATCATTAGATTGCGCAGTAACGAAAAAAATAGAATAATAATTAAATGCTGAAATAATCAATAGAATTAGAAAGGAAAAGACTATCACCCCTTTTCTATTTGATTGCAATATTTGTTTAATTTTATTCACTTAATTCACTTTAATAATTAGACAAGTAATATCATCTGATTGTTCAGCACCTTTAGTATGTTCATCGACTTCATTTTTAATTTTTTCTAATATCTCATCGCTGCTTTTAAGACGTTCTTCAAGTACAATTCGTTCCAATTTCTCATCAGTAAATTCCTCAAAGTCAATATTCATTGCCTCTGAGATACCATCGGTGAAGAAAATAACAACATCATCTTTTTCCATTTTTATTGTTTCTGAAACGTAAGGGATAATAGTAGGCATAACACCGATTATCATTCCCCCCTTCTTTAACTTTATTATCTCGCCATTCCGAAGTAATAGAGGTGGATTATGACCTGCATTGACGTAAGTGAATTCTAAATTAAATTTATCAAATATGCCCCAGAAGAAAGTAACAAAACTTCCGTTACTTGTATTTTCTGAAATAAGATCATTAATTAAATTTGTAGATTCATCTAAAGGAAGATTTTGTTTACAAATTGATTTTAGAAATGCTTGCAAGTTTGCCATTATTAATGCAGCGGGAACGCCCTTACCAGATACATCTGCAATTGCAAGTAAAACTCTATTATCATCTAACTTAACAATATCATAGTAATCGCCACCGACTGTCCTAGCAGCAAGACTATATGCTGATATACTTACTTCTTTATATTGAAGAATTTTTTTCGGTAATAAATTTTGTTGAATATTTCTCGCAATCTCTAAGTCCTTTTCAAGCTTTTCTTTTTCTAAAAGCTCCTTAATCATACTCGCATTTTCTATTGATATTATTGCTAAACTTCCCACAGACGATATATATTCGACATCGGATTTTGAAAATGGTTTATTCGTAACTCTTTTCCCTAATAGAATCAATCCTTTTGTAACAGATTTGATTTTCATTGGGACTATACACTCAATTTCAAACTTACTTAAATCTGGATAATTTTTTACTATCTGCTCTTTATCCAAACTTTCATTTATCTTATCGTATTCACAAATTTTTAAGGATTCTTTTATTTGGTCTATGTCATATTTACTTTCGAGGATGTTTATTGATTTTTCACTGCAAGTTACAACGGCATATTTTGAAACTAATAACTGACCAATTATAGAATAGACAAGTAATTTTCCGATTACTTCTATTTCCAAAATACCACTGAATTCTTTACTCAAATCAAAAAGAGAACTAAGCTGATTTACTTTAGAATCCAATTCCCTATTAACATTTTTTAATCGTTCGACTGTAAGAGAATTTTCAACTGCAGTAGCTCCAAGATTAAGAAGTGTTTTCAAAAACTCCAAATCTTCATTGGTAAACGGATTTTTTGAAAGTTTACTCCCTAAAAGGACAACACCTTTAGTACCCGAATTGGATTCGATTTTTTCGACAACACTAATTTTATATTGTGAAATAAATACCTGCATCTTGGAATTAGAAATCAATTCTTCCAATTTAACCTTTGGAAATTTTTCTTTATCAGTGCTCGAAAAGCCCTTGATAACCTTTAATTCCAAAAAATTATTATTATCTACTAATGCAATAATTCCTTTAGTGATTTGAAATTTAGAGAAGCAAGTAAGAAGTATATTATTAAGAATGAAACTTAGATCGAGAGAAGAATTTATTAGATTGCTGTAATCAACTAAAGCAGCAAGATTTCTATGAGCGATTATATTTTTATCTGAGATCATAATTAGGGTAAATACTTTACCATTTTAACCTGATTTTTATTTTTATTTTTTGAATAAACTACTTCATCCATCATCTTTTTCATAAGATACATACCAAGCCCCCCGATTCTTCTTTGCTTATAATACTCTTTTATATCAGGCTCGGGAATCAGTTTAGAATCAAACTCAATTCCACTATCAAGTATGGTAATAACAAACTTATCAGTTGTTCGGTTAAGTTCAATTTGGATATCACCGGTATGAGAATATTTATAAGCATGCTTAATTATATTAGTACACGCCTCATCGACTGCCAGGATAATATTACCAATAACAGCATTGGAATACCCTAAGCTTAGAGCCGTACTCTTTATAAAGTCCCTGATAACCGATAAGTTATCAGTGGAACTTTTAACCGATAATTCTAGTGGGAATTTTAATTCAACTAAACTCAAAGCTAACCCAGATTAGAAAACTTATTAACTGCTTCTTTCTCATCTTTATAAAACTCATAAAGAACAGGAAATCCGAGCAGATCAAAAATATTATAAACGCTATCATTCATGTTAGAGAATTTGATATCTCCTTTATTATCTCTCATCTGCTCAACAAACGCCATAAATACTCCTAAGCCGGCACTACTGATATAGTTCAATTGGTCGAAATTGACAACGACCTTAAACTGTTTATCAACAATTAGCTTAGAGAACATATTCTCCAGTTCAGGAGCTGTATGAGCATCGAGATATCCTTTAACGTCTATAACACTGACAGAGCCAACTCCTCGCAAGTTGACATTAAAATCCGCCATTAATATCTCCAATTAATTATTATTATTTATTCTTTTTAATATAACTAAAGTTATATCATCATGCTGTGAATTATCCAGAGAAAATGTAGTTAATTCAGTCATTATTTTATTGCTGATTTCATTAGCAGATAAATGACACGAATTAGAAACGATCTTTTCTAACCGTTCATATCCAAACTCTTCCATATTAGAATTCATCGATTCAGGAATACCATCAGAATACAAAATTAAAATATCATTATAATTTAGAGAAATTTCCATCTCTTTTATAGAATTTTCAAAACTACTTCCATAATCAAGTCCAAGTCCGATACCCGGCGGCTGTATTCTTTGAATCACTCCATTACTGCATAAGAGTGCTGGCGTATGTCCACTACGTGCTAATAATAATTTGCCCGTCAATGTATTCAATACATAATATATAGAGGTTACAAAAGTTTTTCTATCTAGCGTATCTTTTAAGACATCATTAACTCGTACTAAAAGTTCTTTTGGATTAGAAAATATTCTAGAGAGCGAACCAAAAATACCTTTCACTTCTGCCATAATAAATGCTGCTGAAATACCTTTGCCCGAGACATCTGCAACAACGACTGCATAGTTGTTTTCATCTAATTTGAAGAAATCGTAATAATCACCACCCACTTCAAAAGCCGGGATAAACAATGCGGAGAAATGATATTCATCTAATTCAGGCACATTATGAGGAAGAATTTTGCGCTGAATCTCTCTTGCAACATCAAGCTCTTTTTCCATTCTTTCTTTTTCAATCGATTCCTCAATTAGTTTTGCATTTTCTAATGCGACCGCAGCATAATTAGCAAATGCACTAATTGCTTTTTTATCATCATCGTCATATTTAATCTCTAAATTTCTTGCTGCAAATAAATATCCGCTGATATCTTCGTGATGCATCAAACAAGAAAATGCAATTGAATCAAAATTGAATTGTGAAGAATGATTTTTGACAAATGGAGAAATACTATTACGACTAATTATCGTTACTCCTTCCTCCATTTCATAATTTTGACCTAGAATAAACTTTGTTAAACCGTCTGCTTCGAGATAGCCGATATTATTAACGGACTGGAGTTCGAAAGCATCCCCCTTTTTAATTAATAACCAAGAAGCATCAGAATTACAAATTTTTGAAGTGAGTAATGTAATAGATTCAGCAAGCTCTTTAAAATCAAATACTTGTGTTATTAATTTTGTTAGGTCGATAAGAGACGAAACCTCCTCGCTTTTTCTATCGAATGCCTCTGCGGTTGGTAAATGAAATAAAGTAGTAAAGAAAACTACGGTCGAAAATATTATCCCATATAACATTATCAAATTAATCAAGGTAAGAAGCCCTGGAGAAAATGAGGATACAACATTTTCAAATCCTTCTTTTCCTGATATCTCACCGAAATTAAATGAAAAAACTACTATTAAGACAAGAGAGATTAAAATGAGATAGACTTTCTGCTTCTTAGGAAGAAATCCAATCCAGGATACTCTGAGTGAGTTTAATGAGATAAGTATTATTGAAACAACATAGAACGACTGTTTTATAAAATCTAAGTCAGGATCAATTTTTACAAATATATTAGAGAAAAAAGTAAATAAGAAAAAGATAAGCATAGTGTTCATATAAACAGAAGGGTCTTTCTTCTGGCGGAGAAAAAATAATTCTCTCAATGAAGAAAAAATAAATGTAACAATTCCGATTATAATAAATATAGCAAGTACACTAAAAAGTGCGCTTATAAAATCTCTAGTTTCTAAATTTGAATTAGAGGGTGTAAGAAAATATTTAGATACGGAAGCTACCAAAAATATTGAAGCCGCTAAAATGCCAATATTTAATGCTAATGGAATTGGCTGAACTATTTTAGAAGTAAAGTAATCCTTTAGATATTCAAATAATATAAAAGATGCTGCAAGCACCAACGTTTCATGAATAATAAATAATGGGAGATCATCATGCATTGGAAATATAATATTATATAAGAATAAAACTATAAAGATGAATATCGAGTATTCTAATTTTCTAGAACGAGCTATTTTCTGTAGGTTAAATTTCATTTTATCTATTTATATTCAGGTTAGAATCATTGACATGTAATTTTTTTTCATTATTCAGTTTCATCTTATATTTGCGTTGAACAGAATCTTTTACCATCTTAGAGTACATATTAC
Organism: Melioribacteraceae bacterium; assembly: GCA_023230485.1. GTDB lineage: Bacteria > Bacteroidota > Ignavibacteria > Ignavibacteriales > Melioribacteraceae > BRH-c32. The sequence continues at coordinate 20,968 of JALNXG010000049.1, read as the reverse complement.
CAATTGAATCCCATTTAAGTCCAAACTCTTCCCATTTTTTAGAGTCATTATTTTTTGCTGTTTCCCTGAGTGTCCTATTCAAATCATTTGTTAATTCTTGGATATTAAACTCAAGTTTTATATTCCCAATTTCCTTAGAATTAGTAGGGACTTCAATTTTTATCCTATTCGGATCTTGCGAATAAACTTTTATTTGTTCACCGTCAAAAACATATTTTGTTATTAAAGCATCTTTTTTATTTGAATTATTCTTTTCTCCTAAAGGTGGCGAGGGAGGTGGAGGTACAATAGGGAAATTAAATTCAAAACCATTCTGCTTATAACTCATGACAATCTGATTCTTTAATTGTGCTCTATCTAAACCTACGGCAGATTTAAAAACAGTATCGCTAGCAATAAATATGAAATCTTTACTTTTATTATTGTAAAATAATTCTTCCAATTTTGCAAGTCCAACCAAATCTATTGGGATATTTAATTTTTTATCGCCGGTAATTTTTTGAATATGTTCCATTAGATCAGCTAAGATTAGTCTTCTTAAATCAGGAAGTCTAGGACTTACGGCAATTGTGTTTTGTTCATTAGTCCAAACAGAAGAATATATTTCATCTTTATATGAATCAAGAATAGAATCTGCAATAGCCAACTCTTTGGTATCAAGATTAAAGTGCTCTTTAAATTTTGTGTAGTTATCTGTATTCTCTTTTACCATTGCTCGTTTTACTTCAAATACTTCACCATTGTCGGGATCATCTTTAATAAAAAGCACACGATTATTTTCTTTATCGATAGGTAGATTCTGATAATAAGCGAAATTAAATACATCTTCTTTGCTTAATTCATTGCTTACAAATAGTGGCTTTAGATTAGCAGTATAAAAAGAAGTAAGACCGTCTTTATTATCTTCAATAAAATCATCTACTCTATAATTATTATATTTGAAGAAAAACATTAACGCAACAGTTAGGGCGGCAAGTCCGAAATAAGGTAAAAATTTTACGATGTTATATTTTTTCTTATTTGATTCGTGCAATTTAGGTCCTTAATTCTTTGTGATACGGCTCCAATAAAAATTTCAAACTTTCACGGGCTCTAAAGATTCTCGATTTAATAGTGCCTATTTCACACTCCAACTGATCTGCAATCTCTTTATAAGAAAGCCCGTCAATATCTCTAAGAATAAGAGGTACTCGTAATTTTTCGGGAAGTTTTTCTATTGCTCCCCTTACGATCAGCGGTATATCAATATCCTCAGAAAACGGTTTAGTCCCATATTGAGTATCAGTCTCTTCCAAAGGGACGAAAATGCTTCTGACCTTCTTTTTTCTAAGATAGTCTTTGCATTTGTTAATCGTGATTCTATAAAGCCAAGTAGTAAATTTAGATTCGAATCGGAATTCTTTCAACTTATGATAAACATTAATGAAAACATCCTGAGAGATATCATCAACAAAATCATTATCTCCAAGAGTAACAAAAACGAGATTACGAACCTTTTCCTTATGCTTCATAACAAGAGTTTTGAAAACAATCTGCTCGCCATTAATAAATCTTCTAATTAGAGCGAAGTCTTCATCCTCTTTGGAATTAGAATCATTGAACTCGAAAACATTATTTTGGTTTTCTAAACTTTCCATACTTTAGACGATACTATTAATATAATGTTCCTTTAAATAATTCTTTATTTTTATACATATATTCAATAACTTATATTACAATATAATTATTTATAGATTATTAACGCCAATTATTGTTATAAACCTATTAACAAAACTTTAGAATAAATTAAGTCGGAGAGGTTGTATGAAAGTAAAAACCTATGAAAAGTACAATGCACTAGTAATCGAGCTAAAAGGAAACGTTATGGGCGGTCCAGAAGCTCAAGAATTTGGAGAACTTCTTCACAAATTTGTTGATGATGGTAAGAAAAATATCGTAGTTGACTTATCAGAAACAAAATTTATGAATAGCTCCGGTTTAGGTATGCTTATAAGCGGCTACACAACAATGAAAAATGGTGGTGGAAGCTTAAAATTAGCAAATGCCACAGATAAAATCGAAAGCTTACTAGTTATTACTAAATTAATAACAATATTTGAGCATTTTGAATCTGTTGATAAAGCAGTAGAAAGCTTCAAATAAGTTAGTCATTTTTTTTCTAAGCTGTACCAGAGTGACTAAATCACTTTTGTACGGCTTTTTTTTTGATTTTAAAATTTTAATCGGAGTGAACTATGGAAGTTACCGTTTTGGTTGGCAGCCAATGGGGAGATGAAGGTAAAGGAAAGATTGTTGATATTCTTAGTAATCGATTTGATATTGTAGCTCGTTATCAGGGAGGTGCTAATGCCGGTCATACTGTAATTATTGGAGATCAACAATTCATTTTGCATCTAGTTCCTTCAGGCATTTTACGTGAAAATGTTAAATGCGTAATTGGAAATGGCGTTGTAATTGATCCACAAGCTCTTCTTGACGAGATTAAGTTCTTAGAATCCTCCGGAATTAATACTAAAGGACGTTTATTCATTAGTCATAATGCACATTTGATAATGCCTTATCATAAACTTTTAGATCAGATAAATGAAAGTGGGGCTAATAAAATAGGTACTACCGGAAGGGGTATTGGTCCTTGCTATATAGATAAATATGCGCGAAAAGGAATTAGAATTGTCGATCTTCTTGATAGAACTGTTTTAAAAGAAAAAATAAAATTAAACTTAGAAGAAAAAAACAATCTTCTAAAAAAAGTTTATAATCACGCAGAACTAAACGTTGATGATATAATAAATGAATATGTAGAGTTTGATAAACAGATTGACCAGTATATTACAGATGCACCCACCCTTCTCAACAATGCAATCTTAGAAGGCAAGTCAGTTTTGATCGAGGGTGCGCAAGGAACAATGCTAGATGTAGATCACGGTACATATCCTTATGTTACATCATCTAATCCTACTTCAGGAGGCGCATGTACCGGAACAGGAATACCACCGACAAAGATTTCTTCTGTATTCGGAATTGTCAAAGCATATACAACACGAGTAGGAAACGGACCATTCCCTACTGAACTATTTGGAGATGAAGGAGAAGAATTAAGAAAAACCGGTGCCGAATTTGGTGCTACAACCGGACGACCAAGAAGATGCGGATGGTTCGATGCTTTCTTATTAAATTATTCTAGAATGATAAATGGAATTGAAAGAACTGCAATTACAAAATTGGATGTTCTTGGTTATCTTGATGAAATTAAGGTCTGCGTAGGTTACGAAAAAAATGGGAAAATACTCAAATCTTATCCGACAGATATAAGTCAACTAGAAAACATTACACCTGTTTATGAAACACTAAAAGGGTGGAACCAGGACATTTCAAATGTAAGAAGTTTTAATGACCTTCCATCGGAATGTAAAAATTATTTGAGCTTTATATCACAGTCAAGTGGCATTGAAATAAAAATTATTTCTGTAGGACCAAAAAGAGAACAAACTATTGAGCTTTAGCAGTCAAAATGAAAATTAATTATAATCCGGCATCTAAAAATATTAAAGTGATTTTGCTTTTATTAGCAATACTAATAGCTGCCGGGACATTATTTTATACCCAATCTATTGTTCAAAAACTTCAGAACAGAGAAAAGGAAATTGTAAAACTCTATGCACAAAGCTTAGAGTTTATTGCTAATTCAAATGAAGACAATATTGATTTTACATTTATATTCCAGAATATAATTCAAAGAATTGATTTCCCTCTTATATTAACAAGTCCAGAAGATATTATTAGCTCTACAAAAGTTGGTTCGGGATTTAAAAATATTGAAATAGACTCAACTCTTTCTGAGCATGAAAAGAGAGCATTCCTAAATGAAAAATTAATTGAATTAAGAAATATTCATCCTCCAATATTAGTAACTCTCAGAGACAGCACAATAATTCAAAAAATCTATTTCGGAGATTCCGACATCGTTCAAAGACTGAAATATTACCCCTATTTTCAGATAATTTTTGCATTTCTTTTTATAATAATAGCCTACTCAAGTTTTAATTATTTAAAAAGAAGTGAGCAAAGCAATATATGGGTAGGGATGTCAAAAGAAACGGCACATCAATTAGGAACTCCTATATCCAGCTTAATGGGTTGGAATGAAATTTTGAGAATGAATTACCAAAATCCGGATAAGGTTCTGGATGCCACCTATGAAATTGAAAGTGATTTAGTTCGACTTAATAAAATTACCACACGATTTTCAAAAATCGGATCAAAGCCCGAGCTGAAAAAAGAAGATTTATATTCACTATTAGAAAAAGTTGTTTCTTATTTCCAAAGACGACTTCCTCAAACAGGTAAAAAGGTTTCACTTACTCTTAAAGGGGAAAAAGATTTGATCACATTATTGAACTCGGACCTTTTTGAATGGGTAATTGAAAATCTAATTAAAAATTCTTTAGATGCTATTGAGAATAAAGAAGGTAAAATTGAGATAGAAGTTTCTAAGAATAAAAATTCTATTGAAATTGAGGTTACTGATAATGGAAAAGGAATTGAACAAAAGAGCAAAAAGGATATATTTAAACCCGGTTTTAGCACAAAGCGAAGAGGTTGGGGTTTAGGGCTAAGTTTATCCCGAAGGATAATTGAGAATTATCATGGCGGCAAAATATTTGTAAAAAGCTCCGTTATTACTCAAGGTACTACAATGAAAATAATATTAAAGTCTGAAATATAGCTTATTAATACATATTCCTCTTTTTAATAGAATAATAAGACTACAATTCTTATTATTTAGAAAATCTCCAAACACCTCTAAAATTACCTCAAAAAAACAATAATTATTTTGGCACACAAATTGGGTGTATAAGGGTGCATATATATGCACCCTTCCAAAAACGCACATTAAACTGCCGTGGTATGCCCTCATCACGGCAGTTTTTTATATATCGAAACTTCTAATTTCATATATTTGTTATCTGAATTATGAAAAATACTTTAAAATTATATCTCAGAGAAAAAAAACAAGAAACAGATGACACTATCAGCTTGTTATTGGAAGATACATCAGGACAAATTAAATTGTTTTATGCAGGACAATATATTACTTTGCTTTTCAATAATGAAAGTAATTTGGTCTATCGATATTATTCAATATCCACTCCCCCATCACTTCTCCCCAAATTGAGAGTTACAATTAAAATATCTGAAAATGATATTGAGACGGAAAAGATACTCGAATCATTAAAATTAAATGATGAAATAGAAGCGTTCCTTCCTGCAGGTAATTTTTATATTGAAACATCTCCCAATAACGGAAAAAATTATATTCTTATTGGAGTCGGAAGTGGTATTACTCCACTGCTTTCAATCGCCAATCAAATTTTAGAAGAAGAAAAGAAAAGTAAAGTCTATCTTTTGTATGGAAATAGGAACCAAAATAATATTATCTTTTATAATGAAATAGAGAACATGATATCCGAGAATAAAGAGCGGTTATCAATTACGCACTTTTTGAGTCGCCCGGAAGGAAATTTTACAGGTAATAAAGGACGGATTAACAAAGAATTTATAAAAGAATTTCTCACAGTTTTTAGTCCTGCTGAATTAGAAAAAACTGATTTTTATATTTGCGGACCTACTGAATTAGTCGAAAAAGCAACTGAAGCGATAAATTCGCTCGAACTTAAAAATAAAAATTTACTCAAAGAATACAGGACGGTTTCGATTAAAACCGTTAATTAAAATTACATGCTTTATAAAAGGAGCTTATATGTCAATAAATGAATCAATACTACCCGGAGTTAAACATACGATAGCAATAGCAAGTGGTAAAGGCGGAGTAGGCAAAAGCACAGTTGCTGTGAATCTTGCCGTAGCACTTGCTAAGCAAGGTTATAAAGTTGGACTTATCGATGCGGATATTTACGGTCCAAGCATTCCATTGATGTTAGGATTTAAAAAAGATACTAAAATATTTCAAGACCCGCTTACACAAAAAATGATGCCTTTAGAAAATTATGGCGTCAAATTAATGTCAATTGGATTTTTAATAAATGATGATGATCCTGTAATATGGCGCGGACCAATGGCAAGTGGCGCAGTTAAACAATTTATGACAGATGTAAACTGGGGTGAATTGGATTATTTATTATTTGATCTGCCTCCGGGGACTGGAGATATACAATTAACATTAGTTCAAGCGATTCCTCTTTCAGGTGCGATTGTTGTTACCACACCACAAAATATGGCATTAATCGATGTTCGTAAAGCCGTAAAGATGTTTCTTAGAGTAAATGTTCCTATTTTTGGAATTGTTGAAAATATGAGTTATTTCGTTGCACCGGATACAAAAACACGTTATGATATTTTTGGTAATGGTGGTGGCGAAAGTTTGGCTAAAGAATTTGATGTTACTCTACTCGGTCAGATTCCAATTGACTCACGAATTAGAGAAGGTGGCGATAGCGGCAAACCTGTGGTTTATGAATTAGAAGGTACAATTCATGAAGATGAGATTAACAAAATAGCAAAGAACCTAGCAGCTCAAGTAGAAAATAAAAATGGAAGTGATAACGATTTAGAAATCGAATTATAATTAAATGGAGTCAGAGATGACAAACCAAATGTTCGAAAAAGTTCAAGAAGCATTAGAGACTATTCGTCCCTATTTAATGGCTGATGGCGGAGATGTAGAACTTGTAAATGTATCGGACGAAGGAATAGTAGAAGTGAGATTAACCGGTGCTTGTAGTGATTGCCCAATGTCTCAAATGACTCTTCGAGCCGGAGTGGAAAGAGCTTTAATTCGTGAGATTCCCGGTATAAGAAGAGTGGAAGCAGTTAACTAATAATATTATATATAAGGTAATACAAATGAGAAACAAAGTAATTGCAGGCAATTGGAAGATGAATTATTCCATTGAAGAATCAGTAAAATTAATTTCAGAATTAAAGCAGGGACTTACCGAAACAGATGCGAAAGTAATTATCTGCCCTCCTTTTACATCATTAGAAACCGCTAATGCATTATTAAAAGGGAGCAAAATAGAATTAGGTGCTCAGAATATGCATAACGAAACATCCGGTGCATTTACTGGTGATATCTCTGCATCAATGCTAAAAAGTGTCGGATGTAAATATGTAATTCTCGGACATTCTGAAAGAAGAGCCATATTCGGCGAAAGTAATGAATTTATTAATAAAAAAGTTCATAAAGCCCTTTCAGAGAATTTAGTTCCTATTCTTTGTGTTGGTGAATCCTTAGAAGAAAGAGAAAAAAATATTACTAAGGATGTGGTAAAAAACCAATTAGTAGTCGGTTTGGATTCTGTATCAGCTGAGCAGGCAGAAGGAATAATTATAGCTTATGAACCTGTTTGGGCAATCGGAACAGGAAAAACCGCATCCCCAGCACAAGCACAAGAAGTACATGAATTTATCCGCTCTTTAATTTCAGAAAAATATGGTCAAGAAACCGCTGAGAAAGTAATCATTCAGTATGGAGGAAGTGTAAAACCTGATAATGCTTCCGAGTTACTTTCACAAAAAGATATCGATGGCGCATTAGTAGGTGGTGCATGTCTTAAAGCAGATTCTTTTCTTGGAATAATAAAAGCTGCGAAAAACTAATAAATTTCAGGGGATATCGGTATCTCTTTAATTGATATCCCCTCCCTTTTTTAGTATATTTGTAGATTGTATTTTAATACTTTTTAAAACTATGAATCTAAAATTATACTATTCTCTTTTTCTATTCTTAATGTTTCCTGTTCTGCTTAAACCCCAAATCAGAACATACGAATTAGAAAAAAAAGAGGCCCACTTAATGGACTCTTCTTTCGTTATAAATAACTCTTTGAGAGAAAAGATTGACCTCAATAAAAATTGGTCGGTCTATTATTCTAATAATAAAGAGGAAGCTAAAAAGATTAATATGCCTGCATCTTTTACCGGCTCCAATAAACTTACTTATGAAAGATATTTTGTCCTATCGCAGAATCAGATAGAAAACAAAAGTGTTCAGATAATATTTGAAGGACTAAGTTATTCAGCAGAAATTTCCTTAAATGGAAAAAATATTTATAACTATTATGGCGGCGGTATTCCATTTAGTATTAATCTTCCAAAAGAAAATCTTTTTTATAATAAATCAAATCTTCTGAAAGTAATAGTTACTAAAACTTTAGATTCTGAAAACTCGATACCATTAAAGCCACGTTTCTTATTCCCTGCGCAAAATGGAGGAATTATTAGAAATGTTTATCTATCGATTTTACCAAATGTTTATATTGATGGATATTCTTTCAAAAAAACTATTAGCCCTAAAACTCAAACCGGAACTTTGGATATTGATGTAACAGTTATTAACTCTCTCCCGGTTAAAAAAACAGTTAATCAAGACAGTACAAATAATTATTATGCTGTTAATGTTATAATATCCTCTAAAAATGGAAGTCAAGTCTTTAGAGGCGAAAGCAAAATAAACGCTATACCAAATAGTCGTTCAAAAACAATTAAAATTAAAGTTCCCCTTACTGGTATAGCTCTATGGTCGCCTGAATCTCCAAATATATATTCTCTTAAAATGGAATTAATTCGTGATGGTGATCCAATTGACTTAGAACAATCCTCCGTTTCTTTTTATCAATTTACAACAAATGGCGCAGAACTTTCATTAAATGAGAATAAATTCGTTATTAAGGGTACTACATATATTTCATATAATACTTATACCGGGACTAAAGATATTAGTAATATTAAATATGAACTAATTTTACTTAAAGAAGCCGGCTTTAATACAGTACGATTTTATAAACATTTTCCCAATCCCAATGCTCTAAAGATTTGTGAAGAGATTGGGTTATTAGCATTTATTGAAATACCTATAAATTCAGTTCCCGAAGAACTTCTACTAAATCAGCAGTTCAGCGAACGATATGAAAATTCTCTATCTAATTTTGCTAAAGAATATTCAATTTACTCTTCTGTAGCGGCTATTGGACTTGGAAGTTCATTCCTATTGGATTCTGATATTAATAGAAATTTTATTTCTAAATTTGCACAAGTTATTAATAACAAAACCGATAAAATCAGTTATGCTTCATTTCTTGGATACTCTGACAAAAACATTTATGGTCTTGGGCTTTACGGTTTTGAATTAAACGCAAATCGAACAACGAATACAGAAAATTTTATTAACCTTATTTCAAACAAAGATAAAGTAAATTTTGTAAGTGAAGTTAGTTATCCTAATTATTATGACAAATCCTCCGGATATCTATCAGCATATTCTGCTGAAGCACAATCAAAATTCTTTGCAGATTTTATTCCTAATACACTAAACAAAAATAATTCCGGTCTTATAATAAATTCAGTATTTGGATTTAGAGGGGATTTTATTTCTTCCTATGGAGGTAATAGTGATTGGGGATTTTATCGAATAAAAATTTTGGATAATGTCCTTCTTGATAATTCATTAGCGTTTAGGACTATAAAAGGATCCTTAACAAATACTAATACTCCAAATATTTCAATTGGGGCGGATAAAGGCGATTCTCCAATTTCTTTTATAATTACACCGATCATTATAACTTTACTACTTACGATTGTAGTAAATGCTAAACGCAAAATAAGAGAAGATTTTTCAAGAGCTTTACTAAAATCATATAACTTCTTTGCTGATGTAAGAGATAATAGAATCTATACCGGTATTGCTTCATTATTTGTCTTACTTTTTAGTTTGGCTTCCGCCGCTACACTTTTTGCTATTCTCCTTTTCTATTTTAAAGATAATATTTTCGTTGAGAAGTTAATAATATCATCCGGGTTGGGTGGTCTAACAAACACAATTTTATCCCTCACCTGGGATACTACTTCATCATTTATTGCTCTGTTTATCTTAGCACTAATTAAAACAGGAATTTTAATATTAATTATAAAAGGGTTCTCACTTCTTGTAAAAACAAAAGTCGGAATACAAAAGATATTTTATGTTGTAAGCTGGTCATTGCTTCCATTAACTCTTTTGCTCCCATTAGAATTAGTTTTATATAAAATATTGGAAATAGGTTTAGCAAATACCGCCATTTTTGCTTTTATCAGCTTATGGTTTATATGGGTTTTGTTTAGAATTATTAAAGGAACATATATCATTTTCGATATAAGTGCTATTAAAGTTTATAGTTATTCATTTGGTATTATTATAGGGCTTATTGTTATATCTGTATTATATTTGCATTTTTCAAATCAATCGGTTTATTACATAATAAATGTAATCAAGCAGATTCAGTTAATGAATTATTAGAGGTATCATTTGTACTTATCGAGACTCGAAATATTCGGATTTAAGTCCTTTGCAAATAAAACTGTAATCAATTTTACTAAAGGGATTACTGGTATTGTTGGACCGAATGGCTGTGGGAAGACTAATATAGTTGATGCAATAAGATGGTCTTTGGGTGAACAGAAAACATCTACGCTTAGAAGCGATAAGATGGAGAATGTTATATTTAATGGAACTGCAACAAAGAAACCAATGGGTATGTCAGAAGTTTCATTAACGTTAGTTAATGATGCCGGACTTTTGCCTACTGAATATAGCGAAGTTACAATTACAAGAAGGATATTCAGATCGGGTGAAAGCGAATATCTCTTAAATAAAAATATATGCCGCCTCAAAGATATCACGAATCTTTTTATGGATACCGGAATGGGCACGAATGCTTATTCTATAATCGAGCTTAAAATGATTGAGCCGATTGTAAGCGGTAAAGCTGATGATGTAAGAAAGATGTTTGAGGAAGCTGCGGGAGTAAATAAGTATAAAGTCCGCCGTAAATTATCTCTAAAAAAATTAGATGATGTTAAACTGGATTTAACTAGAGTAAATGATATTGTAGCCGAAGTTGAAAAAAATGTCCGTTCATTAGAAAGACAAGCTAAAAGAGCCGACCAATATAACCAAGTGCAATCAATCCTTAAAGAGAAAGAGATTGATTTAGCTGAAAGAGAATATACGCTTCATACACGTAATAAAAATGAGATCGAATCTCAGATATCTGATTTTTCTGTTCTGCGCCAAGAAATTGACAATCAAATTTCAGATTCTGAATCAATCCTTTTAGATATTAGAAGTAACATGATGAAAGTGGAAAGCCAACTTTCTCAGAAAAGACTAGAAATAAATAAAAATACAGACGAACTTCATAACGTACAAAAAACTGTATCCGTAAATGAAGAAAAATTAAAATCACTAAATAACACTATAATACGTCTAAAAAATGAATGTACCGATTTTGAAAATCAGATTGAACGTAATGATGAATTGATAGAAGAAAATTATGAAAAGTTAGCCGAAATTGATGACGATATTTCTAAAAATAATAGTGATTCAGATAGTAGCCAATTATCATTGGACGAAAAGAAAAAGAATCTTGATTCAAAAAAAATAGTTACAAAAGAATTAAATGAACAGTTTGTTACAATTGAGAAAAATTTGCGCGATGCGCAAAATCAGCTTAGGAACAGCGAAACTGAATTTGATAAAATTAAGCTAACGATAGAAAAATATAATCAGAGAATATTAACGACTACAAATACTATTGCTAAAACTGTCGGCTATATTGAAGAACTTAATAATGAAAAAGCTGTTACCGTAAAAAGATTTGAAGAAACAGAGTCGTTCTATTTCAAAAAGAAAAATGAAAAAGAAAGCTTAGATAAAGAACTTAGCAGATTAAAAGATCAAGAAGTAGAAGAACGTACTGCAATAGCCGCACTTAGAGAGAAAATTAATTTTTTACAGAACTTGATAACTAACTTAGAGGGAGTTTCAAAAGGGTCTAAAGTTTTGATCGAAAGTTCTAATTGGACTCCTAAGCAGAAATTTATTTTTGCAGATGTAGGAAATGCTAATGATGAATTTAGATATGCTTTGGAAGCTGCTCTAAAAAATGTATTAAATAATCTATTAGTTGATAGCTTTGAAGATGTAAAGAGTGCCATTAGCTTTTTAAAGAATAATGATCTTGGGAAAGCATCTTTCTTTATGCTCAATAAAAATGTTTCGAATAAGCCCTCACTAATTGATCGACTTTATAAATATGGTATTGGAAGAAAATCGATAAAAATTAAAAAAGAAGCAGGTTTCATTAATTGGGCTTCGGGATTAGTTAATTCAGAAATCGAGTGGCAGCCTTACTTTTTTAAAGTTCTTTCACAGACTATAATAGCTGATACATTAGAGAATGCTTTACAAATCCATCAAAAGTTTCCCGAATTTGATGTTGCAACTTTGGATGGTGATATTGTAAAGTCAAATGGCATTATAGAAGCAGGCTCTCTTCCAAAACTTGATGAGACTCTTTTTGGCAGAAAGAAACTATTAGAGGATTTGATCACCGAATATCCTCTTCTTGAAGAAAGATTAAATAGTCTTAAAAATATTATTGCCTCTGTTGAAGAACGGATTGCATCAATTGATTTGAATGATATCAACGAGACTACCAAAGTATTATTGAATGATATTAACAATACGGAGAAACAGATTTCTCAATTTGAATTTGAGAAAAAGAAATCTGATGAAGATGTTGAGAATACTCAAAAACAGATTCAAGAACTTGCGGCGAGATCAAATGAACTTGATAATGAGAAAATTAGACTTACTTCCTTAATAGATGAAGTAAATCAACAGAGGACTACCAAAATAAGTGAAATTTCAGAGCTTGAATCTAATCTCAAATTAATTGAAGATGATTATAACGCTTCTTATTCAGAGATTAACTCTCGTAAAATTGAATTAGAAAAACTAAAGGGTCAATCCACAAACTTATCCAGCACAATTCTTAGAACTAAAGAATCGATAAAGCAATTAAGAAATGGAATTGATAAACGCCAAGATGATATAAAAGAAACTGAAGAAGAAATTGATGAACTCAAAGGCATCACCTATCAATTAAATGAATCCCTATCAAAGATAAATGAAATTAGACACACTCTTTTCAATCAGCAGACAGAAATAGAACTTAGCCTAAGGAATTTAAAAGAAGAATCAACCGAAAAGGAAAAAGCACTTAGAGAAGTAAGAAATAAGCGGCAAGAAATATCAGATAAAATACACAACTTTCAAATTAAGCATAATGAGTTAAGTCTTCGCTTAGAAAATCTTATTAATCACATTCTCGAAACTTATTCTCTCGAATTACAACTGAAAGAATATGAAGATTTAGAAACTTTCAATTATAAAGAAAGAAATCAGGAAGTAAATTCTTTAAAAGATAAATTAAAAAATATTGGACCCGTAAACTTACTTTCATTTTCGGAATATGAAGAAGAAAGAACTAGGATGGAATTTTTCCATAAACAGAGAAATGATTTAATCGATTCCGAAAAAGATTTGATTAATACAATTAATGAAATCAATCAAACTGCTCAACAATTGTTTACTGATACATTTGAGCAGATAAGAGCTAATTTCAAAACAATATTCCAGACATTGTTTAATGAAGGCGATGAGTCGGATATAACCTTAGAAGATGGAGTGGATCCATTAGAGTCGAAGATAGAGATTATGGCAAAGCCCAAAGGGAAGCGACCTACAAATATCGAACAGCTATCAGGAGGAGAAAGAACTCTTTCTGCAATCGCTCTATTATTTGCTATCTATTTGGTTAAACCAAGTCCTTTTTGTATCCTTGATGAAGTTGATGCCCCACTTGATGATGCAAATATCGATAAATTCTCTAAGCTATTAATTGAATTCACTAATAGAACCCAGTTCATCTTAATTACTCATAATAAACGTACAATGGAAGCTTCTGAAAATATGTATGGCGTTACAATGCAAGAAACAGGTATTTCAAAGCTTGCTGCTGTTCAGTTTAATGATGAGATAGAATTAAATTAATGATAAATACATTCAAAATATTTGTTGATTTTGATGGAACGATTACGAAGACTGACGTTGGAGAACATCTTTTTCTTGAGTTCGGTGATGCTGAAAAATGCAAATTAATTGTTCAGGATTGGATAGATAAGATAATTACATCGAAGGACACTTGGCAATTAATGTGTGAAACAATTAAGAATCCTGATCAAGAAAAAATGAATAAGTTTTTAGATACAATTGAAGTGGACAAAACCTTTTTTCCTTTTGTTAAATATTTTAGAAATGCAGGTTGCGATATTAATATACTTAGCGATGGTTTGGATTATTATATCTCTCACATAGTTAAGAAGGAATTTACTGAAGACGTACCGATTTATTCTAATAAGCTTGAGTTCATTGATAATAAAATGTTTCCTAAATTCCCTTATGGAGATGAAGAATGTAAGTTCTGTGCCAATTGCAAAAGGAATCATATACTAAATTTAAGCTCTGATGATGATTTTACAGTTTATATTGGTGATGGTTATTCAGATACATGTCCCGCTCAGTTTTGCGATTTCATATTCGCAAAAAATTCTTTATTAAAACATTGCGAAATTAATAGAATCACATATTTTCCATATAATGATTTCGATGATATTTCAAATAAACTTATTGAATTAAGCAGTAAGAAAAGATTAAAAAAAAGGCATCAAGCAGTTCTAAAAAGAAAAGAAGTTTATTCACAAGGATAATAATGAAAAAATTAGCAAAGATATTTTTTAAGTATAGAAGCTATACACCAATCCCTTTCGTGCTATTAATGATAGCATTCCATGATGCTACTTTAATTTCAATGGTAATTGGTTTTGGAATGTTATTAATTGGTGAATCATTTAGACTTTGGGGTGTTAGCGTAGCGGGAAGTGAAACAAGAACTACAGGCGGTGTGGGTGGATCTTTCTTAGTCGTTACCGGTGCTTATTCACATTTACGTAATCCGTTATATCTTGGCAACATTCTTATCTATTTGGGTATCGGAGTAATGTCGATGAGTCTTTTTCCTTATCTCCAAATTGTTGCACTATTATTTTTTCTTCTTCAATATCATCTAATAATTCAAGAGGAAGAAGAATTTCTTACACAAAAATTCGGCGAGAGTTATTTACAGTTTAAGAAAAATGTTCCATCGCTTATCCCATCATTCAGCGCATTTAAGAATCCGGGAATTGAACAACCCGAATATGATATAATGAAAGGATTAAGATCTGAGAAGCGTTCACTTCAAGCAATGATAATTGTTGTACTGATAATTGTTCTACAATATTTGGTTAAAGCTATATAATGACAAATATTCTGATTATTGCCGGAGAGGCATCAGGTGATTTACATGGAGAGAAATTAATGCGTGAAATTAACGCATTGGATAATTCTATTTCTTTCTTTGGAATCGGCGGTGAGAAAATGAAAAGTGCAGGTCTAAAATCATTTTATTCTATTTCTGATATGGCATTTCTTGGATTTTGGGAAGTTATAAAACACCTTCCATTCATTAGAAAAGTTAAAAAAGAATTGATCTCAGTTGTAATTGAGAACAATATAAAAACTGTAATACTAATCGACTATCCCGGTTTCAATCTAAATATAGCTAAGAAATTGAAATCGATAGGTGTAAAAATTATTTATTATATCTCACCGCAGCTCTGGGCATGGGGGCAAAAAAGAGTAGAGAAAGTTCGCAAATTAGTCGATAAGATGATTGTCATTTTTGAATTTGAAAAAACGTTTTATAAAACACATGGAATCGATGTTGAATTTTCAGGGCATCCATTAGTTGATCGTCTTGAGGAATACACTTTATTATCAAAGGAAGATTTTTATTCAAAGAATAATTTGGATACATCAAAAGAGATTCTGCTGTTGCTCCCCGGCAGCAGAAAGCAAGAAATTAGTAGAATTTTTCCTGATGTTATTAAGGCAGCCGAAAAAATTGCAAATGAATATAATATGCAAATTGTAGTAGCAAATCCTGATAATATCGAGATAGAATCTTACTCTCAATTTACTAGTAATATAAAATTCAAAGTAATTACTGGGTACAACTATGAGCTTTTTACTTATTCCAAATTCGGAATAATTAAATCCGGCACTTCCACAATTGAAGCAGCAATTTTTTTATTACCATTTATTGTTGTATATAAGACTTCGGGGATTACTTATACAATCGGCAAATCCTTAATAAAATTAGATAATATTGCAATGGCTAATATAATTGCCGGTCAAAATATTGTAGAAGAATTAATACAAAATGATGTATCGAAAGAAAACATCTATAAAACCGTAAAGAAATATCTCGATAATAATAAGATGTATGTTGAATTGAAGAACAGTCTTAGTATTGTGAAAGAAAAAGTGGGTGTAGCTGGCGGATCAAAGAAAGCAGCCAAAATAATATTAAAAGAGATAAATGAGAATTAACGAATTAAAAAAGAAAATACTCTTTTTTGCCGGTTTATATATTTCACGGTTTTTGATAAATGTTCTTTTACTTACAGTTAAAATCAAAATTGAAAATCCCGAGATTTTAGAAAAACTCACTAAGGAAAATCAGAATTTCACCGCGGTTTTTTGGCATGGTAAAATGTTAATAGGATGGTATTTATTCCGTAAATACAATAGTGCCGCATTGATTAGCCCGAGCAAAGATGGAGAAATACTTACTAATTTATTAGTTAATTGGAATTATAAAATTGTAAGAGGATCAAGCAATGATAGCGGTAAAGATGCTCTACAAAAAATGTTAGTCTTAGCAGATAAAAAGATGAATTTAATTATTACTCCCGATGGACCAAAAGGTCCAGCAGAAAAAATGAAAGCCGGGGCAGTAGTTATTTGCAAAAAAAAGAAACTACCTTTACTCTTATCGGGTATAAGAATGGAAAAGAAAAAGAGATTAAAAAGTTGGGATAGTTTTGAAATCCCGCTTCCCTTTTCTTCTGTAATAGTTACTTACTCAAATCCAATATGGATTGAAGAATCATTAAGCTACGATGAGACAAATGAAATGATATTGAAAGCAGAAAATGAACTTAAGGAATTGAATAAAACATAGTGGTAAAAATTCTCAGATACATATTGTCTCCCTTCACACTTTTATTTTGGATAATAGTAAAAGTCCGTAATTATCTCTTCGATAAAGGGGTTTTTAAGATTACTAAAGTTAAGGCTAAGGTTTTATCTATTGGAAATATAACGGTTGGCGGAAGCGGTAAAACGCCATCTGTATTATATGTTTCTTCTTTTCTAAAGTTACAGGGTTTCAAGGTCGGTGTTTTAAGCCGAGGTTATGGGAGAGACTCAAAAGGGTATAAGTTAGTATCAGACGGTAATGAGATTAAAGTGCCGGTAAATATCTGTGGCGATGAAATTTATATGGCTGCTGATGAATTAAATATCCCCGCTGCTGTTGCAGAAAGAAGAGTGGAAGGTGCAAAAAATTTTTTAAAGGATGTTAATCTCGATACGATAGTTCTTGATGATGCATTTCAACATCGTTGGATCCATAGAGATTTAGATATTGTTTTGGTAGATCAGAGATTTATAACGAAAAAATATAATTGTGAAAAAGCAATGCTTCCATTGGGGCATCTAAGAGAACCTTTCAATTCATTAAAGCGAGCAGATATCGTAATTATAAATAGAAAATTCTCGGATAAAATTGAACTCCCTTATTGGATCAATAAATATTTAGATAATGATAAACTATTTTTTGGCTCGTATGAAGCAATAGGCTTATATGATTTAAAAACCCATAAGTTTTTTGATATAGCTGAATTTCAAGGTCAGAAAAGTTTAGTAGTTTGTGGTATTGCAAAACCATATTCGTTCTTTAATGTACTAGAAAAAAACAAAGTCGATTTTACAAATAAATTAATTTTCCCTGATCATCAGAATTATACAGATAAAGAAGTTCAATTAATAAGAAAGAAATTTTATGATACAAATGCTTTTTCGGTAGTTACAACGCACAAAGATGCCGTAAAGCTTACGAATTATTCAAAAGAACTGGATGATATAGATATCTACTATCTAAAGATAGAATTAAAGATAGAGAACAAAGAAAAGTTTGAAAGTATTTTAAGAAACAAAATGTACAACAAAACTAATTAATTGCTGGAGGTAATGAATGGCAAAAGCAAAAACACCTAAATATGTTTACTTTTTCGGCGGTAAACGTGCTGATGGTAAAGCTGATATGAAAGCTTTATTAGGCGGTAAGGGTGCAAATTTAGCTGAGATGGTTAATATCGGTTTACCTGTTCCTGCAGGTTTTACCATTACAACAGAATTATGTACTTATTATTACGGTAATAATAAGAAATACCCTTCTGAATTAAAAAAACAAGTACTCGATTCACTTGCAAAAGTAGAAAAAGAGATGGGCGCAAAATTCGGCGATGCAAAGAACCCATTACTCGTTTCTGTAAGAAGTGGTGCTCGCGCTTCAATGCCGGGTATGATGGATACTATTCTTAATCTTGGATTAAATGACAAGACTGTTGAAGGATTAATTGCTAAGACAGGTAACGCTCGCTTTGCTTACGATTCTTATAGAAGATTCGTTGCAATGTATGGCGATGTAGTTCTTGATCTTAAACCAGTTAATAAACTTGATCACGATCCATTTGAAGTCCTTTTAGATAAGAAGAAAGCTGATAACAAAGTTACAAAGGATACCGATCTTACAGCAGAAATGTTGAAAGAATTGGTTGCAGAATTTAAAGCAGAGATCAAGAAAATTAAAGGTGTTGAATTTCCTGAAAATCCAATGGATCAATTATGGGGTGCTGTTGGCGCGGTATTCGGATCTTGGATGAATGAAAGAGCAAACGTTTACAGAAGATTAAACTCAATTCCTGAAAGCTGGGGAACTGCAGTTAATATTCAATCAATGGTATTCGGTAATATGGGCGAAGATTCCGGCACTGGTGTTGCATTTACAAGAGATGCAGCTTCAGGCGAAAACGTATTCTATGGTGAGTATTTATTTAATGCTCAAGGTGAGGACGTTGTAGCTGGTACAAGAACACCACTTCCTATCTCTGATCTTAAAAAAGATAATGCAAAACTCTACAAAGAATTAGATAACATCCGCAAAATCTTAGAGAAACATTATAAAGATATGATGGATGTTGAATTCACAATTCAGCAAGGTAAATTATGGATGCTTCAATGCCGCGTTGGTAAAAGAACCGGTTTTGCTGCTGTGAAAATAGCTGTTGATATGGTAAGAGAAAAATTGATCAGTAAAGAAGAAGCTTTATTAAGAATCGAACCAAATCAATTAAACCAATTATTAAGACCTATCTTCAATCTTAAACAAAAAGCACAAGCTATAAGTGAAGGTAAATTATTAGCAAAAGGTCTAAATGCCGGTCCTGGTGCTGCATCAGGTAAAGTAGCTTTCTCAGCTCAAGACGCTGAAGAAATGGCTGCTAAGGGCGATAAAGTAATATTAGTAAGAATTGAAACTTCACCTGAAGATATTAAAGGAATGAACGCTTCTGAAGGTATTTTAACTGCTAGAGGCGGAATGACTTCACATGCTGCTTTAGTTGCTCGTCAAATGGGTAAAGTTTGTGTTGCCGGATGTGGTTCTTTAAATATAGATTACCATAAACTTACTATGAAATCTGAAACAAGTAAAATAGTAATTAAAGAAGGTGATTATATTTCAATAGATGGAACAACAGGCGAAGTTTTTGCCGGAGAAATTGAAACAAAAGAATCCGAAGTAATTCAGGTATTAATCACAAAAGAATTAGCTCCTGCTAAATCAGATGTTTATAAAACATATAAAGATTTAATGAGCTGGGCAGACCAAACAAGAACTATCGGCGTAAGAACAAACGCAGATCAACCTGATCAATCAGAAAATGCTATTTCATTTGGTGCTGAAGGAATCGGTCTATGTCGTACAGAGCATATGTTCTTCGGTGGCGATAGAATTCTTCATGTCCGCGAAATGATTCTTTCAGAAAATGAAGAAGGTAGAAAAAAAGCTTTAGCTAAAATTCTTCCTAATCAGAGAGAAGATTTTGAAGGTATCTTCAAAGTGATGAAAGGTAAACCAGTAACTGTAAGAACATTGGATCCTCCTCTTCATGAATTTTTACCTCATACAGACAAAGAGATTGCCGAAGTAGCAAAAGAACTTGGCATTCCATCAGCGAGAGTAAAAGAAAAAATTGAATCTCTTCATGAATTTAACCCAATGCTTGGTTTTAGAGGATGCCGTCTTGGTATTCAATATCCTGAAATTACAGAAATGCAAGCTAGAGCTATCTTTGAAGCTGCAGTAAACGTTAGCAAAAAAGGTATCAAAGTTAAACCTGAAATCATGATTCCTTTAGTTAGTACAGTAGAGGAATTAAAACTTCAGACAAAAATTGTTCGTGATACTGCTACAGCAGTATTTAAAGAGAACAAGAAAAAAATTGATTATCTTGTTGGAACAATGATCGAATTACCAAGAGCTTGCGTTACAGCAGATGAAATAGCAACAGTTGCAGAATTTTTCAGCTTTGGTACAAACGATTTAACACAAACAACATTTGGTCTTTCAAGAGATGACGCAGGTAAATTCTTACCTAAGTACGTAGAAAAGGATATCTTAGCAAAAGATCCATTTGAAAGCTTAGATCAAGCAGGCGTTGGTAAACTTGTAGAAATGGGTGTAAAACTCGGACGTTCAACAAGCGAAAACCTTAAGATTGGTATTTGTGGCGAACATGGCGGAGACCCGGATTCAGTAGAATTCTGTCATAAAGTAGGTATGAATTATGTAAGTTGCTCACCATTCAGAGTGCCGATTGCAAGATTGGCAGCAGCTAGAGCAGCATTAATTTATAAACCTGCAGCACCTGCAAAAAAAACAGTTAAAAAAGCAGTTAAAAAGTCAGTAAAAAAAGCAAAAAAATAAGTTATAACCGGGGAGGGATTTTCCTTCCCCGATTTTTTTAACTAAAGAGAATATAGGTGTATAATGTTAGAAGAAAAAATGAAACTGTCAGATTTTAAGTATAATCTCCCAAAAACTTCTATACCAAAATT
>JALNXG010000048.1 GCA_023230485.1 Melioribacteraceae bacterium | reverse complement strand
TAAACTTCCTGAATAATTCCCCTATGCGGGATTATATTTTGCCCGGACACGATTGAGAATCCGATAGCCAGTATTAATAATATCAATTTTATTTTCATTTTGTTTATATATTAATCAATTATCATATCAAAATATATTCAAAAATAAAGGTCCAGTCACCGGCTTCAATTGCCCCGCCAAATTCAATCTCAATATTATATGCATCGACTACATGGAGCATCCCTGCCAAAGCCTGTTCATATCCTGCGGGATTCCTAAGCGTGCCCCGGATTACTGTTGTATTTTTTGCATGATTATAAGCCCAAACACCAGCGGTTAAATCTGCATTCGTAATTGTTTCCACAACAATATTCCAATTACCTGTTTGTTTCAACAGGTTAGTTGTCGTTATATTATTCGCGCCAACCTGTGAAGGTATTCCGATAGCGATCCTGTCTGCAGCGTCAAGAGTAGTTTTTAATATCTGGTTGAATAATTCTTTAGGCATCGTGGTTATGTATTACGTGGAACAGGGTAATGCTGTTCTTCATTTTCAATACTCCGGTCATTTCCTTTCTCTGTTTTTCGTACCCCCCAAAAACGAGGGGTATGAGGTTTCTGTGTTTTTGCATAAAGCCATAACGGGTAATCAGCTGAATTCAGGCATAGAAATTCCTTTATAACATCGAATTCTCTCATTGCCAGTTCACGATTTTCATTGATTAACCGTTTCATCGTACCTTCCGAAACAAGTTCAGATTCAGGCCTGTTCTTTGCGACAAAACCTGTAAATGTATCGGTTACAAAACTTTCACCTATATATTTTGCATAATTCAAATACGCCAGGACATACCGGAGCCCTTTGAATTTTATTGTTTGTCCTAAATAATTTTCGTAACTACTCCCGTCCAATAATTTGACATTCTCAGTCGATGTTGGATTATCCTGTAAATCCTGCAACAAAGCGATCCCAAGCATCGACCGAAGTTCATTTTCTTCGACCTCAGCCGCAATCTGATCATACCTGCCTGTATTGTTTGCAGATATTTTCTTAATTAGTTGCTGTTGTACCAGGCTGAGCAGTAGTGCCATTTTCGTAAAGGTTTAACGGTTTAATTTTCCAGTTCGTATTATTTGCCAATTCTTCGTTTGCCGAATTTATGAAAATTTCCTGAAATATTTCTTCAAGTTGGGTACGGTCATCTTTTGTGACTGCGTTATAAAAATTCGTAGCCTGGTTAATAGCTTCGCCTGAAGTTGTTCCCAGTTTACTTTCTTCATAGTCTATCAGAATTGCCGGTATAGCTGCCATGCTTTTCCGGATATTGTTTGCAAGTCCTTTTTCCCAATTTTGAAAAAGTTTATCGTCAATATTCGCTTTTATTTCATCTACTTTAAAAGCTCCGGTTGATTTTATATCCCCGGTAACCGGGTCAACATCATCCTCCAATACGATCACGCTATCGCCGTCAGGCCCTATGAAAGATTCTATTTTTTCTTTTAATTCCCTTCTGTCAGTATCATTTGCCGGTGCAGCCACGCGCATGACTGTTTTATTCATCATACCATTTCGGATGGTCCTGTTCTTAAATAGTTCAATCTGATATTCGGTATCGGCATCCATATAGACAGGATCGAACGGACTAAGCGGGTAAAGATATTGATTATCAAAGAAATGAAAATAAACCTGGCCCTTATAATTTTTCATTCCTTTGACTTCTTTGACCTGTGCGGCCAAAACATTTGATTCAAGATTGAAACAATTATACCACACTATTTTATGTTTATCGAATTTTTGATCTTTCTGTTTATCCCAATTCTCATAAACTCCGATTTTTGCAGTATATCCTTTGTCGTCAATTTTTGCAAACCTACAGAATTTAAAAGGTATGAATTTAACGGTACCTATTTTCCCGGCAAGATTTACATTACAGTGAATCCATAACCCATTATGATAAGCGACAGAGAACGCAACCTGGGAGAGTAAACTCCGAAGAGTAATTTTCTTTCCCCGGTTATCTTTCCCGATTATTAATTTATTTAATTCTTCATTTTCAAAGCCGGCCCCTGTCAGAAATTTTGCATATACCCGTGAAACAGCCTTAGCTGTTACGGAATTATTTATCAATTTTTCAATGACCTGGGGATAATCATTCTTTTCCCCAAAAGACATAATGCCCCCGACATTTTCGTCGAGGGCAATTATACTCTTATCAAGTTTGATCTTGAGCGATTTGTCGATTTCTGCGTTTACGAGGCGCATGATGATTAGGAATTAATTTCGGTTTCGGCAGGTTCTTCCTGTTTATTTTTTCTTGTTTTCTTAACTTTTGCAGGTTCTTCTGCTTTTATCCCAGGTAAAACAGTAAAATCCTTGTCCATCAGATGACCTTCTTTCAATAACTTTTCTGCCTGTTCATCGGTTATCAATTCCGAATTAATATGTTTCCCTAATTTTGGGATAAACCGTAAACCGTTCCATTTAGGTTTACAAGTCCTGTTTTTTGCTTTGTCAAATTCGATTGCTTTCATTAGTCCGTCTTTTTTTAATTTAAAATAATAATCTTTGTGGCACCGTCCGCATAATCGCGGATTCGCGCCATTTAAATATAAGGCCGAATAAGCTGATAGCAAGTCCATGACCAGGGTGGAAGATAAAACATCTTCCACACCTGAAGCAAGGACCCGTGAAACCAAATCGACCATTGAAAAGGAATATTCTTTTTTCATCAGATAGCTTCTGTTTTTACAAAATAATCCACTGTGCAAACATAATTAATTGCTCCATTTGTGTATAATACACCGGATAAATTATGATTTGTCGTAACTACTTTCAGATTTGCATAAGCCGAAACAGTTAGCCCGACAGTATCAAAATCATCGGTTATCATTGCGCTAATTGCAACCGTTAAAGCAGCTACAAGATTTGTAAAAGTAGTTGCAGCCGTAGCATTTTCAACTCCTGATTTTGCAATACTGAAAACTGCATCTGAATATTTATATTCTGCATTAGCAACTTTTGTCACTACCGGCTTGCTATAACCGGCAGGCAGGTAACTATCCAGGATAAATACCGCCGTACCGTTATTTGTTAAAGCCATGAGCCGTTAAGTTAATAAAGATTCAAGTAAAGCCTTCGTAGTTGCATAATCAGTATCAAGTAGCACATACCGGCTAAAAGGTTCTTCCTGTCCTGCCAGTGAAGTCATTTCAATGTTACGGGATCCGTTTGCATCATTTGCCCGCTGTGTATCTGCCGATTTCCATAATCCTTTTTTCAACCCGTAAAGCATGAATACGCCTTCACCGGTATCATTCTTGTCTTTGCTTTCAACTGCAACGACAACATCGTCCATATCGTCGACATTCGTGATATCTTCAGCAAGAACTTCGTATTGTTTGAAATTGAAATAATGCGTGTACTTGTTCGGCGCATCTTCGGCAACAACCAAATCATGGCCGGCATTCAGGTTCTTTTTAAAACCTGTAAGTTTATACCCGACGGCAGCCCCTACATTTGCAAGGGAAGTTATAAGATTTAACTGTGTGCCGTCATAAGTAGGGGAGAGATCAGCCCTGTTGAAAATATAGGCTTCAACTTCCAGGCCGCCCGACTTAGAAGTCGAGCAGTCAGAAGTAATATTTTTTGCTATTCCAGTTATACAGCTCATTACTGATAGAATTGAAGTTCAACACGTTTAACTTTTACGCCAGTACCGACAGAATCATTTCCAGATAATATTAGTCTGAAACGAAGATATCTGTAATACAGTAGTGTATTTGCCACTTCGGTAGTTACTCTTTGAGCAACTGTTAAGGTATCATTATTAGCTATAATGGTGCCCCTGAATATATCGACAGCGGCGGCAGTAGTATTTGTCGCAACAGTTGTTACTCCAAGTGAGGTTCGCACAGCAATAGTGTCATTGCGAATTACCCCGGCAGTTACGGCAGATGCAATCAAATCTGTATAATCTTCGTTCGCAAACTTTTTTTCCTGCACTGTTATTGCAATGGTTGTATCTATACCGGCAATAGTGTCAAAATTGAATGCAGCATAAAAATGCAACGGTCCCGGATCATAATTTGACAAAATTACATAGTAATCTATCGTATCACGGGTTGTCGGAATTAACTTGTCTGAAGTCGTACCATTGTAAGCAACATTTTTCGTATTGCGAACATCGACCAAGTTATTCGATCCGGCCAGGTTAACAGTCCTCTCCTGGGACATTGCGGAAATGCATGACAATACTAAGAATGTCAAAAAAACAAATATAATATTTACAAAATTTCTCATTTTCTTTTCCTCCTTTCTTAGTAAGCCGAAGCTAATTCATATTCCAAAAGCAATTTCATGTCCAGTTTATAAGCCACATCAAGATACCATGACTTAGTAACCTTGTCATAGAAAGAATCCAGGCTGGTAAGGCTTTCTTCATCACTTGTCCCGATAGGAATATTGTTAATGTCAGTCAGTATAACCCTGTGAGGCAGGTAATAAGTAGTAGTCAGGTCATGATAAGTCCTAATGTATCGTTCCCAGTCGTGGCGAACGATGATAGGAATACCTCTGTATGAATACCGGGTCGATCCCTGTTCAGTCCTGTCAAGCATGAAAACAAGGGATTTATCTTCAAGGAATGACTGCCAGTTCGACATTATGCTCCTTGTTACCTGGAATACCAAAGTTCCACCTTCAAAAGCTCGCGAATCAATATTATCATACAAGTCACGGAATATTTTCAGAGATGCATCGGCAGCAAGTGCCAATTGGGTAGCTTTGTCACCGCCATTGTTTTCGGTAATTTCGTACCTGTGAGTAAGCGGGGTACCCAATGCCTGATCGGTGAAAATTTGCTTCCACAAACCATTCAACATATTGAAATATGTTTTGGTTGTACCGGCTGTTAACAGTTCATTTCCTGCACCGTCACCAACCGGAGAAGCTGAAACGTCACCAAAATCAGCAATTCTCAAAACAGATTGAAGGGTTGCATCGAGGGCGCGATCGGTGATAAAGGCCATCATTTCGTTATCAACTTCTTCCCATGTGTTTTTTGCAATCCTTGATTTCTTCCAGAATTTCATGAGAGAATTGACATCAGCCTGACAATGAGGCAGCCTGAAACTAACAAGCTTCGGAGTCCATTGTTTCTGACTTACAGGTATAGTTCCTGTTTCGGTATTAACACCGCAAGAACCCGGATCAACTTTTCCAACAAGGCCAAACTGACCCATAATAGGGATATATCTATCCATTTCCACGCCTGTTTGAACGCCGTGTACCTGGGATATTTCAGGTTTTACATATAACTTCTCGAATACGAGCTGCGAGGTTTCCCTTGCTTCATCGGAGTTGAGAGTTAACAAACTGGTATCTAATTTACTTGCCATAATAAAATTATTAATTGATTAATACTTTGTTTAAGACTTAAATGCTTTACGCGATCCTGCATTTCCGCTTCCGGGTGTGTTCGGTGGGATATCGCCGGTTGAAAACTGTGATTTGAAATCGACAAATTCATTTTTCACAATTTCAAACTCACTTTTAATTTTTGTGAATTCTCCCTGTGTACTTGTCAAATTTGCCTGTGCAGCCGCTAAATCAGCTTTGAGTTTTTCGTTTTCTTCTTTCAGCTTCTGCATTTCTTCATCATCGCCGGCGGGTTCAACTATTTCATTCAAAGTCCCTGCTTCGAATTTATAGACAGTACCATCAGATAAAGTGTAATCACCGGAAGCCGGATTACCGTCTACTTTTGCAGTTACTCCGACTTTAATTTCTTCCTGCGTTTTTATCGCATCTCCGAAATCAATTTCTTTTCCGTTAACGTCCTGAATGACTAAAGCCTTTGCAGGATTAAGCTTGTTCCAAATCCGGTCAAGGATCGTACTGATACCATTCAGTTTTTTTGCCTGTTCAGTATCTAATTGAGTTTTTGTTTTTTCTGACATCTTTGCTACTTGTTTTATAGTATTGACAATTTCTGTTATAAATCCAAAATTCTGAGCCTCTTCAGCTGTGAAAAATGTTTCATTATGCATGTAATTAAGCAATTCATCTTTTGACAGCGATGTATGCTTTTCGTAAAATTCAGCAAGTTTACTTTCAGTCTTTGCAAGTTCATCGGATTGTTTTTTCAGATCCTCTGAATCACCTATACCGAAAGTCCACGGATTATGAATCATAAACTCTGAATGTTGTGTCATTAACCTGCGATCACCGGCAAGGGCGATAACAGTCGCAATCGAAGCGCATAATCCTTCAATGACTGTTTCAATTTCTTTCCCGGTCCTTACAAGTGCATCGTGAATTGCAAAGCCTTCCCAAACATCTCCACCGGGACTATGAACATGAACAACAAGTCTCTCAGCTTCTTTATTATTATTGATTTGATTGACAACATCTTTTAAATTAACCCCGCCGTATTCTTTTGCTTTTTCATCCTGCCAGGGAATTATCTCTCCGTAAACAAAAATATGACCTTCATTTACCTGGTCATTTTCGGCAGCCTCAAACGTATAGTCTTTGACATCATTATCTTTTAGCCATTTTTCAGCTTCATCCGATGTGAACTTTAAAACATCAAACCGGTAAGCCTGTGTGGTCATTGTATCTTCACCGGTAAGTTTCCCGGTAATTATATCCACGCCATCGGCTATATTTTTTCTCCTGAAACTATCCTGAATAAAATCTTTAGGATCATTAATTCTGGCGGCATGTTCATTCTTATAGGGCATCTTGTTAATAATTTTATCAATTCAAAAGTACGCTTAATCAAAATATATTGTATATTCGTCAAGTGAGAATAAAAACCTAAACGGTATACTAATGGTAAAGCAGGTCAAGAAATCCGTGTCTTTAAAGCTGACAGGTGAACTCAAAAAACGGATAGAAAAAAAAGCAAGGTTAGAAAACAGGTCAAGAAATGGAATGATCGAGTATATGATCAAATTTTATTTGGAAGTAACTAAAAAATAAATATATGGAACTAATTTTTCAAGATTATTACGAAAGAATGCAATGCCGCATTTATGCAAGAGAACAAAGTGGAAGTAAAATTATTATGATTGGTTATGACGGTGAAAATTTGATTGAACAGACTTTACCAGATACGCCAGAAATAATTGACATCAAGCCTTTGTTAATAATTCCTATTTTCATGAAAGATGCTTTGATTAAAGCGTTTATCAGTGAAGGTGCAAAATCTAATTTAAGAACTGAAAATGAAAACCTACTAAAAGGTAAACTTGAAGCAACTGAACTTCATTTAAAAGATATGAGGGAGTTTTCTCAAAAACTGCTTAATAATAAATTATTGGTTAAAATAAAATCAAATGACAAAGAAAACAAAATTTAAAATCAGTAAAATATTTGGAATAATATTCCTTATTTTTTGGCAAGTTGAAACATGGTATTTTATAATCCGTGATGGTTGGCATTTAAAAGCAATAACTGAAGCAGAAAAAACATGTGACGGAATTGCTTCAATGTTCTTAATCATATCATGTATATTTTTCTTTTCTATTCTTTATGATATTGTGAAATTATTTGCTCGATGCAATATTACATCAATTAATGTAACCAATAAAATATATGATACGAATAACAATTGAAATCGACAATGAAGGCGTAAATATTACGCGTGAGGATATTGGAAAAAAGAAAGCTGAAAAGGTTTTACTTGAAGTTAAAGAGAATCCTCTTAAAAAATCAATAATCACAAAAAAGACAAAAAAATGTAAAACATGTGGAAAACCATTTAAACCTGATGGGAACCGGCAAAAATATTGCAGTGAAAAATGCGGGATGAAGCGTAAAGTTTATGTGAAGAAACGTGAACATAAACCAAAATCAGAACCTGAACCTGAATCAAAGTCAGAATCAATAACACCTACGCCAACCCGGTTAGTTATTGCAAAAGTAGAACACAATTTCATTCACCGGGGAAATAAATATCCAGTGATTGAAGCGAATAAAGATTCATATCTCATAAGAGATGATTTGGATATGGAAGTATGGTATGATAAAAGTCTTTTTGAATGAGAAAATCAGAATTTAAAAAACTTCAAGATCGAATTAATTATCTTGAAGAAAGAATCAGGATTGATAATGAAAATCAGTGGAGACATTATAGAAATTCTTCCCGGTGATATATTAAGAATAAGATTTATTTTCTTAACTTTACACCAGTTTAACTGATTTAAAAAAGTAGAATCAGTTACACAGTCAAAAAAGCATCCCTTCCCGGTTAGGGTATTGCAGTATTTTTATTAAACTATCACCGACCAGGTTCAGAATTTCGACTGAGAGCCTGGTTTTTTTTGCAATAACTTTTAAAAACTGACTTCGATTTTTGTTATTAATCATACTACTTTAGATTAAAAGCTGTATCTGCCTACAACAGCTTTTTTAATTAAGCAATTATATATATTCCTTTTAAAATAATTTCTATGCAAATTGCGTATTTTAATCTACGAGAAACTCGTAGATCGTCTAAGAGATTTACCTATATAGTCTACGAGTTTCTCTTAGTTTTATCTACGAGTTTTGCGTATAAACAAAAAGCCGGTTTAACCCCGGCTTCTTAATTTATATGTTGTCCTCTCAGTAGTTCATCAATAAACTGGTATATGATTTCTTCGTTGTCGATTGTCATAAATCAAATGAATGAAATTTATCAATATCATATACAAAAAATAACGGTCCATTCGAAGGATAAATTATGCCATTAAAGTAAAATTCAACAGTCAAATACTTATTAAATTTTTCAGCTTTATATTGATAACAAAATAATTCCTGGTGAATTCCATTATCGGAGTATGTTTTAGCCCCCATTGTATTATCAGTTTTTACCCAAAGTTGACCAAAACCAAATCCGTTTATTAAATTAACTCTTTTTTCAATAACCATTGTTGATTTAGAACTGTCCATTCTACTCAAAAAAATAGCCTGAATAGAAATAGTGCTGAACTTTGTCTGATCTTCGCTATATCCTCTTAAATCCTTAGCCGGTATCTCTATTTTATAGATCACCATTATCGAATCAACAGTCTTAATCATTTCCGGTTGCTGTTCATCAGTTTTACCGTAATTTTCAATCAAATCATCTTTTTCGCACCCGGTTATCACCGCTGCAAAAATCACTAAAAAATAAAGTATTGTTTCATGTTTTTATAATTAGAATATTTCAAAATTACCTGCTAAACCTGTTTCAAGATTATTGTTACCCTGGATCCTTGAAAATAAATCCAGTGTTTTTACTTCGAGTTTTTTGATCTCTCTCATCATTTCACGCCATTCAGAAGTCATTTTTGAATCTGAATTGTCGAACCAATCTGATATTTTTAATGTTATTTCCATGATCTTTTTATTGAGTATACGGAAACGTATAAGGAAAGGTTACGATTTTTTAGTTATTAAAAAATGATATAATAGGTTCATTTTATTCCATATAAATCTTTTATATCTTCACGATCCCAAAAGTAGTCAAGTTGTCTTTGTTGCCAATCCATTTTTTCTTTAATAACTTTATCAAAAATTCGATAAACAAATAATTCAAATTCTGGATTTAACCATGCAGCAAATTTATAGGCTAATAATTTATGCATCCAAGTACCTTGAATTTTATTGTTTGAATTTCCTTTTATAACCTTAAGTATTTGAATATCTTTTGACACGCTTTTTTGCGTATCACTTTTTAAATGATTTTCCAAAATAGAAATATATTCTATTGTTTGTTTTTGTCTTAAAAAGTTATTCATTCTTTTTTCAGGAAATGCCTTTAACATATCTGTTGCATTTACCATTTCATTATCATAATCAAATGCAATTAATTTATCTTTGAATTTTTCTATGTTCATAGTTATAAAATTTAAGACCCCGAAAAATGTAATCGCTGATACATCAATCGGGGTCAAAGGTTAACCAATATTTTTATGTATTCAGCGATAAATACTAAACAAAAATAATCATTTTATCTTAATTTCAAACAATCTTATATTTACAAAACCGAAGTTTTTTGCTGAGAACTATCCAACTTCTGTTTCGCCGTAACCTCATCAATCACGACAACTTTTTCACTTTGCGGAGTTTCTATTGATTTCCCTGCATCCCCTATTTGTCTCGAGACTATCCCCTGCCCAATTTCGGGGTTAACAGAGGTAACAACGCGAGGTTGTGCCGGCGTACTTCCTCCGCTTACCGAACCTCCACCGCCAGATCCTTCACCCGGTAATCCTGATTTAACGGCAAGAATCTTTTTAACATTAGCTAAACCGGAAGCGACGGCGGCAGCGGCAGCGGCAATACCTAAAGCGATACCGACAGGTCCGGGAATTGTTGAAGTCATCCCGGTAAATGCTGCCTGGGCACCCCTGAATGTATCAATAGTTGTCCCTGCAACGGCAGCGGCCTTCCCGATTGCTGTTTGTTCACCTGCAAGTGTAGCGATATTCTTTGCAAAGTCACCGGCCAATGCAAGTTTAGCATCTCTTTCTGTTCGTGCAATAGCTATTTTAGCCTTAGCATATTTCTTTTCAATGAGTTCGGTAGATGCGCCTATTCGTTCAGCCGCTTCAATTTCCTGTTGTTCTTTTAAAGTAAGACCTTCCAGTTCAATTTCAAGTTGTGCAAAAATGCTTTCTTCTGCAATCGCCAGGTTATTTTCATAATCAGTTTGTGCAACTTCGATTTTTCTTTGTTTTTCAGCCTCATCAAATTCTGAATTTAATTGAGCAACCTGTAAAAGATAATCATTCTGAAGTTCTAATTTTTGAGCATTCTTTAAGGCTTCGGATTCATTTTCCTTTGCGTCAATTTCATCAATCTTTATTCTAAGTGCCTCTTTTAAAATTTCTTCCTGACGCCTGACTGTTTCGCCGGTTAAATCAATTTTATCCTTATTTGCAAGTTTGAACATTTCAAGTTCAAACATCATTTGTTCGACAGATGATTCAGCAAGTTTACGCTGATCTTCAATCATATCATTTATTGCAGATTGACGTTGTCTTTGAAATCCTCTTTCAGCTTCTGAATTTGCTTTTTGAATATTGAATATTTCAGCTTCAAGTCGCGCCTGTTCTTCTTTCGCTTCTTTTGTTTGTGCAGACATTGCCATTTCCTGACCGTGTATATAGGCTTTTTGCTTTGCAATATCCAGATCATCCTTCATCATTGCTCTCTGAATTTCAATTGCCTGATCAAGTAATTTCAATCTTTCTTCGCCGGTTAGTTTATCTTTTTCGGCAGCCTTTGCCCGAAGTTCTGCAATCTTTGCCTGATCTCTTGCATCATTAACTATCTCAGCGCGAATTCTTTTTTCAAGTTTTTCCCGCATTGCAGCAAGTTTTAAGGCAATATCAATCTCTTTTTTACTTTCATCGATCAAATTTTTAACCCCGTTGGCAATTTTATCAATCATATTTTCAACTCCGGTTGTAAGTTGAATTGTTCCATTTGCCAATTCTTTAAAACCTTCCTTCCAATCCTTTGAAAAAATCTTTTTAAATGATAAAGCGATGACCTTGAAAGCCTCAAGCCTGTTGATTAAATTTTCTTTTATCGCATTTCCTAAGTCCATAATGGCCTGTTTTGGATTTTCAAATGCTTTGAATAAAGTTTCAGCCAGCTTTGTAACTATATCCATAATATTATTAAGCACAACTTTGAATACTGCCATTGCTTTAGCCAGTTGATTCTGTCCCTCTTCTGATCTTTTTAGTGATGCAATTAACCCTGCAATTGCAGCAACAATTAATGTAATAGGCCACAACGCGGCGTTAAGTGATATCCCAAAAACTTTAGCAGCTTTTGAAGCGGTACCAAAACCGGGTACCATTTCAGCAAGTGAAGTAGTTGATTTGCCAATAACATCATTATAATTCCCTACATTTCTCCTTGCGTCCCCGGTAGCTATCTCTTCTTTTTTGAGTGCATTTGTAAGTTCGAGTTTTCTGGCAGTTAGTTTCTTTCCCTGGTCGGTATTCAATCTTTCTGATTCAGATAATGCAGACCATTGTTTTGATACAATTGACAGTTCAGCTTTCATTGCATCCAGTGATCCGATATTTGACTGGTTAGCTGTCACAACCTTTGCAATAAGATTTTCCTGTACCCGGAGTTCTGCCTGGTTAGCCTTCAAGTTAGCAGATGCAAGGATATATTCTTTTGATGTTTCGCCCTGTGTTTTTTTCAGGTTATCAGTCTCAGCGCGCAATTGTGCGACACGTTCTTTCAAAGCCTGGGTATCTTGTATCGCTTTTTCAACATCAATATCAACGCTCGTTAAAACAACTTTATCTGCCATGTATCAAAATATTAATAAAAATAATCACCGTCACCGTCAGTAAATGGGTCGTTTATGCCGTCAACCCAAAAATCAAGAAAGTCAGTTGCTTCCGGAACCTGGTCAGAAATTTTGAACAGTTCCAATTTTGTCGGGGCTTTTGACTTCTCAGGATTAAACCCTGATATCTTATTCAGGAAAAAACATCCGTTCAATTCCCGGAAGTAATATTTACGCCAGAATTCAATATTTAAAATGTCATTCATCGTTAACCAACATTCAACTTCCCAATATTTAGGATGTTGCATTGCTTCGGTTAAAATAACGTATTCGGAATTTAAATTATATAAAGCCGGTTTGTAAAGTTTCAATTCAGCAGTTTCAGTAACCGATACAGAAAAAACATCCTCATAAAAAAAATTAACAATAACATCATTTGTTGTCAATCCGTCATTGATAAAAAATTGAAATGTCTTAAACGATTCATCCGAACTTAAATCAGGGACTATATCGCTAATAAATTCAGTCGCATTTCCTAATTTAATAAACGCAGGTACATAAGCGTCAATTGAAAATAAATCAGATTTTTTATCAAGTCCCTCATTCAGACTTGTAATTATTCTTGCGTATCGTTCCTCATCGCATCCCTCAAAGCGTTCCTTAAATTTTATATAACTGTTTTGTGAAAATCCATCAACTGAAGGCTTAAATGTCCTATCCTTATCCGATAATTTATCAGACCAGTTTTTTATCGGAGCACTTTCTTTCATATCATCCCATCTGCGAAGTGCAATCACATCAATTCCATTAACCTGGAATTCATCTTTTATAATATTGAAATGCTGAAAAAAAGCATTGACATAATCGTAAAGTGTTTTATCATCTTTATCCTTTATATCATTCAGAGGTTTGAAATTATCAGTATCAAGAATTGTAGCATAATCAGCCGTTGTAAACCAATAATCTCCGATTGTAGGTAATGAAACTGTTTTTGGAAAAAGCATAATATTCCTGAATGGTGTATACATTTGAAGCGCAATAGGATCATCCCAAATGTTACCGATAAATCCACCGCCTTCCGTATAAAACTTGACTGAATATTTATATTCAATGAATTCAAATATTGTTTTTGCAAATATTGACCAATGACCGCCAAGCGAATGATCAAGAAACTTCCAATAATCTAAATAAATTATCGGTGAACTATCTGCAACTTCCAGAAATGTAACACCGCTATCAAGGGTATAATTAAACAGGTTGCCAAAATATAATGTCAATATTAATCCTTCTGTATTAACAGAATATTCATTACATAAATCTGACAAATTACCAACAAAAGGAATATCTTCAGAAGGCAATCCCTTTTCAGTCTGCATCCATGCGATTATTTCTTCAACAAATTCATTTGTTTTTAATGTTTTCATCTCATCCCACAGATCCGGTTTCTGAAAACAAAACAGGTTTATCCGATTATCTGATACCTGTTCTAATCTTACTTTAGCATTCTTAATTATCTGTTCGTTATTCACCCAATAGTCCAGCGTTTTTGATTCGTACATTGTATTTTCAGACACCTGGGCGTTACCTGGGAAACCTAATTCAGCAAGATTGTGAGCAGTGGCCGGAATAGTAAATGAATTCGATACGGTAATTTTCCGCTTGCCAGGTTCTTTTATATCATAAGCCTGTAAGGTAATACCGATTGAGGTATTATCATCAATGTCAATATCATTTCCGTTTATGCGTAATAACCTCATAGCATATTTATTGAGTAGTTTTCAGGCAAAGTAATTTCAATTTCAACCTTGCTGTACCCGCCTTTCCGGGACCGGACCATATTATCTCGACTGTCTATCGTTACCTCGATCCAGTCTTTATTCTCATCCGTTGTAGATCCAATGTACAATAGTACACGCGGAGATGTGTATATATCGGATAATATCAATAATTCGCTGGCCGATACCTCATCAGCAATCAATGTCATTTTGCGTTCATTTTTATAGCCGATATTTTTTGTTGAGGATTGAGAATCGAGTATCGATGTAATAAGTTTATTTAATTTACCTATCAGTTTAGGATTGTCTTTTGTTTCGTAAAACCTGTTGAAAACAAAGAACCTATATTGCCCGGTCCTGTCAAGATATTTTATATACTGATTATTCGTACAGAAAGGTTTTACTGTTACTGTTTTCAACTCTCCATTAACAACATTGTTAACAAGTATTCTGAACAATGCATCGGCGGTAAGGTCGTTCAATTTCAATCGGTATAATCCTAAATCTGCATCTGCTAAAGGAAATTCCCGGACAGGTATTAATACCGATGCCCCACTCCCGATAAAAGTTACCAGGTCAATGTCGACAATGGGAGTTTCCACACCGGCAAGCTGAGATAAGCCGATCATGAAATATCTTGTCGTATCAGCGGATATAAGATCAGTCCAGGCAAAATCCTCAGTAACCCATAAACCTGCCGTATTTTGCAGATTATAAGTTGTCCACCCGTAATGCAGAATATCATCCGATCTGTGTTCACCGATTGCGAACAGGCCTGTATAAGCTGCGCTTGTTTTGTATCTTACCCGTATAATCCTGTTAAAAGATTGTCCTATTGAGCCGCCTAAATTTAAATTGTAACCAGGGTATTCGATGAGTAATGTTCGGGGACTTGCTTCATTGATAATAAATCTTGCGACACCGGGGCTTATTTCATACACTCTGAAATTGGTAGTTCGCGGATTCGTGGAAGTTCCTGCAATAATGCAATCAGAGGGATATGTTTCCGGGGCAACTCCTGTCCATGCGTTAAAATCAAGTGCAAATTTTACCCCGATTTGGTATTCAACTTGCTGTATTACAATGTCTGCCCCATCAGTCGGGTTGAAGAAATAAATATAAACAGGTTTTTCATATCCACAAATAAAAGTATCAACTTCATTTAGGAACATTTCAGTTAATGCCGGCGTCTGTCCGAATTGCCTCGATGCTGCAAAAGCGATTATGTCAACAGTAGTTTCCTGAGCTTCCAAGCTATCATAAAACCTCAACTCAAATGCTAAAGGAATATTCGTTACCTGGGAGACCGATTCTGCCGTTTGAACAAAGTCATCAAAGTCAGGCATATATCCCCGGAGAATTTCATCGGCAACAAACATAAATTGCCTGATATTAACAGCTAAATCGCGGTAATAGATACATTGAAATATTGCATCATCGGCAACAAGCACGCTTGAAGAATCGTTTACATCGCATTTCAAAATAGGCGCCGACCCTGTGTAGGTAACATCTATCAAAAAAACTAACGGGGAATGAATAGCAAGCAAGTTACAATCTCCGACTATGTTCGTTTGTGAAACTGTAATATTTGTTACAGGCATTTTATTTTTCTTTTAGAGTTTTCAAAACATCCGACCTGACTTCTGTAATCATTACAAGCGATATTCCTTCGAGCAATTTCTGAATTCTTTCTTCTGTTATAACATCAGACACCAGGCCTCCTGCATTGAACCGGTTAGGAACTGTAATTCCTTTTCTTGCTATCTTCCAGGCAACAGCGAAAGGATTAGCCTGAATGCCTTTCCTTTGTACCCATTCTTTTAAAAATGTTGATCCGGCCCAACCAACCCACGCCCGGATAGATTCGGGATTTTTGTTTGTATTTGGCTTTCTTCCGGATTCAAGCACGCCAGTATAGGCGCTGCCTAATATCTCTGCCGTGTAACCTGTTGGCCTTTCTTCAATATTTGTTTCAAGATCACGCTCCCACTGCCCGGATGCCCGTAGACCTAATTTATTATAGTTAGCCGCAAGGTCTGTCTTTGCTTCTGTTAGCCAGTTATCTATATGGTCACGAAGTGTCATTGCAGAAACGTTACCGGGGTTACCACAAAATCTATATTAGTATCAAACTTATTCAATTCCATTCTGAAACGAACATCCTGAACGGTCATATTGTTTTCACATCCTATTGAAATAATTGCTGTTGATAAAAGTGTCATTAGTGCTTCAAGGCGTAATTCATATTTTTGCCAAAATGTTTCATCAAGGTTTGAACGGGTCAGGTCGTCATCTTCAACCTTTCGGCCAAGTGCTATTATGCCAGTGTATCGGATTTCACTGATTGAATTCCCTTCACCAAATATAGGTATTGCATCAAAATCAGCCGTTAACACAAGGTCACCTGGATTGTATGTATTTTGAGATGCTTCGTAGTTTTGATTAAAATTGTTTCCGCTTAGGAAATGCCATCCTTGAGTTGTGGCGTAATCTTTAATAACTGATAAAATGGTGAAGTTATCCATTTGAAAATTAGTTTGACAAATATAAAAAATATTGTGACGGGAAAATAAAAAACCCCTATAAAAAATTATAGGGGTAGAATTAAATTAAATCGAATCGAACGAATGTTTCACATAACTTGAATAATCTCCGTTGCGTTCGCCGGATTCGGACCGGGCCTATGGCGTATGAGACCATTGTGCTACCAATTACACTACCACGCAAGATGTAAATATACTAAAAATTTCGCTTACTCATAATTTTTATAAGTTCTTTTTCGTAATCACTCAACATTTTTTGTGCCACAAGTTCGGTAAATGCCTCGTCATATCTCATGGACCTTACCTCATCATTCTTTGTAATATCCCCTTTGGTAAGTGATCTAATTTGCATATAGATTCCCAGGATTCCAAGCTTATCGATACCGGCCTGTATTTCTTCATCCGTTGCTTCGTACTTCAAAACAATAGATTCTATTTCTGTAATGCGTTCGATTTCGGACAGTATATATTTCCATGTTTGGACAAAAGTTGTCAAATCCAAATCAATACACTTTTTGTTGATAAGTTTTTCAACATATTCGATTAACTTAATCCACCCTGTTTCCCCGGATGAAATATCAAACTGTAAATCTTTGATCAACCCGAATGATTTAGCCGTCATGTCACCAATATGGAAGTGATCAACAGCCTCATTCATAACAATAGAATACTTGAAAAAGAATTCATATTGGTGAATTAACTCCGGGTCATGAAGCTCAAGAAATTCTTTTACTGTGATGTTTGGGAGTACCATTAATTGTAAAGTAAATCTAAAATAACATCGGCATGACATTTAGAAGAAATCGAACACCAACAGGCTAAATTTTTACCTCTGAGTTCTTCAATATTATTTTCTTTAAATTTATCAGACCAATATTGTAAATCAGCAATTTGAAATTGCGTTCCTTTCAAAATATGCCAGTAAAGATGTAATACATCATCAATATTCCCTAAGTTGTAATAAACCCACGGGTCTAATATTTTCCTTCTATAACCGGCATCTATGTAAATCATGCCATTATCTAATTTTATAGGATTTCCCCATTTTGTAGGTCTACCAACATAAACAACAGGAAGTCCATTCGGACTTGCTTTTTGTAAATTAAATCCTTTTTTTCTTAATCTTTGAATTCTTATTGGTTTCATATTTTTATTTATAATACTCGATTTCCTTTCGGAGCCTCCGGCTGCAATTCAAACCATTCCCTCATGGATAAAACATCAGACCAATCAGGGGACCTGCCTATCAGTTCTTTTACTTTAGCCTTCGGGATAATTCCCTGCCTTCCATCGCTGTCAATATCTTTCTTCTTGATCTGTTCGCATTCTTCAATGATATAATCCTTATCCTGTTCCGATAACTCATCCCTGATCCATACACCTGAATCATTTACCCTTTTCGCAAATTTAAAATAACATTGACTTTTCAGGTTATCGTAATTTTCATTGTTCAGTGCCCTTGAATTGTTGATAAATCCCTTGCAATGAAGTATATCTTTTACCCCGCCGCCGACGCCATCCTCATCAACTAATACTTGAGACATTGGGATAGAATAAGTATTTGCAAGTATTTTTATTTCAGAAGCCGCCTGAGTAACAAGATTTTTTTCAAGTGAAACCGTTTCTATTAACTGGAACCCGTCCCATGTAACAATCCTTGTAAAATCTTTTCCCTGCCTGGCGATATCGGCGGTAATACATTTACGACCGTTAGGAACAAATGAATTCGTAAACATATCCAGGATAGAATCATACTCGATCAACTTCGCCGGATCGTCATCATATTCCCAATTCCCGTACATCAATCGTTCTTTTGTTGATTTATCGGTGATCTGCGATAATTGCCTTTCGTAATCTTTGCCGGTATATTGATTATCCATGTATAGAGATTGAATAAATGCAATATTCGAAGGTAGTGTCCCGGCTTTAAAAGGCTTGTAAAAATATTTATAGGTCCAATTCTTTTTTGGATTCCCGGTTATTGAAATGGTACCCCTGACTTTAAGTTCCTTATTCATGTGTCTTCCGATACGGCTTTTCAATACATCAAAGGCCATATAGTTTACCTCTCCGGCCTCATCAATTGCACCGTCTGTAAATTCAAGTGAACCGAATCTTTCATAAAGAGGGTCTGAAGGATAATATTTGAGTTCGATTAAATCAATACGGGAACTATTCCTGAATTCAATGTAATTCTTTTGGCCGTTAAACTTGTAGTGAACCCCGTTGATTAATTTATGATGCTGGCAAACTTTGAAAAATGTTAAGAGGGTAGATTCGGAAAGTCTTTTCAATTCTTCTCTTCCTAAAAAAGTTTTATAACCAGGATAACGAACGCAATTTATCATTTTACTTTCACATATCCACCACGTTTTCCCGCCTCCTGCGCCTCCGCCGAAGTACACTACATCTATCAAATCATTATTTAATGCTTCGTAAGCCTTATGTTGCTTCGGTTCCGGCCTTAGAATTATCTTCATCTAATTTGGGATCATTTGGTAACACGTAAACTATTCCTTCAATTTTTTCGCCATCGGTAGTTAAATCCTTTTTGTCGACAAGTCCTAAATCACGAGCTATTATATTGGAATTCAGAAGTTCAGCGGCGGCTCCTGTGAATTTTTGGTTTCGGATGCATTCTTCGATACGCCTTGTGATATTCATAAAATCAGGATTTTTCCGATATTCATAAAATGTAACTGTATCTAAATCAGCGAATAAGCAAAACCCTATAATAGTCATTGCATGCATTTTATAAATTGGCTCATGAGTAGCCTTACCTTGATAAAAGTTAACTGAATCCTCGACAAGTGGGTTTTCTTTTATCCATTCAAAATATAAAATAGCTTCTTCCCACAATTTTTCAGGTGTAAATTTAAAATCTCTTCCGTGTTTATTACGGAATTCCCAGAGGTTATTTCCTTTTTGAAAAGTCATGATTCAAAATTACGAATAATATTTGAAATAAAAAAAACCCGGCCAAATAAACCGAGCTTTATTTTTTATAAGATACATTTAACACTCAATTATCGCAATCTCCTTACAAATTTCCCTGATCTGATCTTTCTGTTCGTCAATGATCTCATCCCTTGTTTTCCGAATGATTTCAGCGGCATCTGGAGAAATCAATGTTATACTCAGATCATTTGCATTGATGTAAACCTCAATCCCGATTTTTGTTTTTTTAGAACCTTTGAAAATCGGAATTTCAAGATTGAATTTATCCGGGATGTTTATTTCATGAATAATCTGCTCAACATGGTCAAGCATATTGCCTTTCTTATCATCCTTTTGCTCTTTCGATTTTTCAACCTTTGCCTTAAAATGCAAAAGTTTTGCGGACAATTCATTTGCTGAATCGAGAGTTTCAAAATAAACCCGGTTCATTTTCACAAATTCACCAAGTTCCCTGCTTATCCACGAGCTACCTGTATTGATTTTAAATTTCATGAATTCTTCAGTGAATTCCAATCTTCCTGTTACCGAACTTCTCAGGTTTGAATTTTCGTTTATGACCAGCATAATTCCTCTTTTTTCCCGGTCGATGAGAATTGTACAAGTCGGAATATTCAAAGTGGGTAATTTGGATTTCAAGAAATCTACCGGTCCGGTAATTATTCCGTTGTAATCGAATCCTTTCAATTCAATCGGATTTGAAGCGTCACCATTCCTGATAATTACTTCCTGCGTTCCTTCTGCAAGATTGATGTTCAATTTTTGTTCTTCCATTGTTTTAAAAAGTTAAATTGTTATTATTCTGTTCCGTTTCTTTGATTCATGAAAATAGTTGTCTGGCGCTCTTCGATTGTACGCGGGCGCCTTTCAATTTCAACTCTTTCATTATCATAAATAACAGCATATTCACCGTCGTACATGACGTAACATTCTTCTTTTACAAGGCGCGCTTTATCCCGGATGAATGTCAGTTTTTCCTTTACCTGGATTTTCAAAGGTTTAAGTTTCGCTTTGTATTCCTGCTTTATCGAATCGAATTCCTCTTCGATCGCATTTGATTCAATCATCACTGTCGACAAATCGGTTTTGAATTCCGCGATCTGTTCAGGCGTGAATCTTTTTAGGTACTGGTGACTGATCACCTTGTCACATGATTCTCTTAAGTTTGACATAATTTTGAATTTATTTATTTAGTAAAATGATTTGATAATATTGTTCTTATTTTTTCTTTTTTGTAATCGAATTTTATTTCACCTTTCTGTGCTATTTCTTTCAGCGGAACGTCCCACCATTCATTTTTTCCTTTTTCATGCATATCAATCCTGAAAAGAATTGCCTGGCCCAAAGGTAACCTTGTACAATCAACGGCATTTTTTATTATTTCGTTTTCGCGTTTTTCGATTTCAAAGCGGTTGTGCTCTATTTTTTTTCTCTGGTAATCAGCAAAGCATGCCATTATATTAACAACTGATACCTTTTTCATTTCGTAATTAGCCAGCGTTATTTCTTTGAAAACATGATTCACTTCTCCGAATATCAAATTTCGATGTTTTTCAAGTAATAATTTCGTTACCTGCCGATATGAGTTTTCAAATGTTTCCTTATCCATAACCTGGTCGAAATCCTCTAATAAAGATTTCATCAACCTGTATATGTTTTCTTCAAATAACTGGTAAGGATTTATATCCTTGATTCTTTCGGTTATATCTATTGATTTCATGCGCTTGGATTATAAGTTAAATCTTGTATTTTTTTAAATTTACTCTTTTCAACTGATTTATATTCTGTTTCCCATCCGTTGTTATGTAGATATGTTTTGAGATGAGGCCATTCAGGGATAAATCCAGTAATTCTTGATCTTTCATTTATTTGCCTTTCGAGTTCTTTTAATAAAATTAAGCAAATTTCTTTATAGTTTTTATGCTTTTTGACTAAATCATTGAATTCGGAATCTAATCCTCTTTTTGTTCCGGGATATTTTAAACGAAAAATTTCGAATAATTCTTTTTCCTTTATTAAAGATTTTGGTTTATCATTTAAAAAAATCAGAATATCTTCTATGTTATCTGTTATTAGTTTTAAGTTATTAGTTAATAGTTTATATATATGCTCACTCAGTGGCTCACATAGCGGTATCACTACTTGCTCATATAGCGGCTCACTCAGTGGCTCACATAGCGGTACTGGTACTTGCTCAGTT
Source organism: Melioribacteraceae bacterium (assembly GCA_023230485.1). GTDB lineage: Bacteria > Bacteroidota > Ignavibacteria > Ignavibacteriales > Melioribacteraceae > BRH-c32. The sequence goes on along the minus strand of JALNXG010000048.1, from coordinate 8,533 downwards.
ACTTGCTCATTTTTAAACAGGCATAATTTAACTTTTGGAGCTTTATAGTTATTAATTCCTTTTTGATAATCTATTAATCCCCAATTTTTTAATTCTTCTAAAACTTTATAATAAGTATTTCGACTACCAATACAACTGCCAGCCATACCAAGATCATAAGGACATTTGAACCATTCAACCCAATTGGCTCTGTTATTCTGGTTTATTAAAAAAAGATATAAACTAACATGAGTTGCATTAACATCTTTATCCTGATTATTAAAAACCCATGAATAAAAAGATTTTATTTGTTCAAATCCATTAATCCTATATGATTGACTGCTCATATTAAAATAAAAAACCGGCCCCAATAAAAAAGCCCAAAGGCCGAGGGTGACTAAACCCGCTTTGAGCAATTTTACCGGAGACCGGTATATTATTAAAAACGTATGTCTTATTAATTTTAGTCATATTTTGGCTTTAAAGAACAAACATACAAACTTTCCTTAACATTTTACAAAATAATTCTTAACAATAATTGTTAATTTAGTTGTTAATATCTTGTTTGTGGCGAATGCCATTCGTCCCTACACTTACTATCTTATGACTTTGAAATACTGTAAATCCCGTTCGTTGTCAAAAATTATACCCGAATTTTTCTTTTCGCAAAGGTTCCAGAATTCATTGAAATAATCTATCGGTATCATCGTAATGTGATGCCATTCAGGGTAATTTCCGAATACTTTTTTCAATAATAGGGCTTTATCGTAATTACTGGTATTGCTTTTATTAATGTCTGCAATGCTTTTTTCAATGGTTTCCTTTAAATACCTGGTCATTGATTCATCATTGCTTTTGATTGGTTCAGGCTTTGCTTCTGGTAATAGTATAGGTTTATGAATATCAACCTCAGATTTAGCAAGGTCAACCAACCTGGTTAATTTTTCAATTAATCTTTCCTGTTTCATCCCTCCCCATTCGCGGGCAAGATTTTTCAAATAGGTTTTTGAGTTCATTTTATTTGGTTTAAAAATGATTCTTTCCAATAGATTTTTTCCGGCTTTACGTAACTTTCAACAGCAGTTTTCATGTATAACAGTGATTGCCTGTCGTATTTCTGGCCGGAAAGTAATCCTATTTTAAAGTGATCACAGAAATCCTTTACTGCATAAATAAATTTAGTTGACCTGAACGGATCAATTATCGGTTCAAATGAAGTCCATACATAATACCTTGAATAGTATAATTGTTGCATCCAGTAAATTCTATCCATTGTTGGTGAGCAACCGGGTTCCTGATCGTCAAACCCGGTAATCGAAAATCCAATTTTCAACTTGTCTCCCAGATCATAATAAAATTCATTCCTAATGAACTCTTCAATCCACCAGGTTTGTTTTGTCAATATTTTAACTGAAATCTGATTAATTAAACATTCATTTATACATTTCCAGTTTAAATCAAAAGTTTCTTTTAGGCATGGATCTGAAACAAAATTGAAAAATAATTCTTCTTGCCTGAGCAATGGCAAGTAATCGTTTAATTCCTTTTTGAATATCTTGAATGCATTCGCTTCCGAACTTAAGGATTTTTTAATTGTCGGAGTTTCGCCCCCAAGAACTTTTGAAAACCTCCCTTTTTTATTATAGCAATAAGTGCACCCAGGACATCCATTATAAAAATTTGCGGCCCAGGGTGAATATTCTTTTGCTTTTCCTGATGGTTGATAAATTATTAATCCCATATCATTTTTGTTTTTAAGTTAAGAAAGCACAGGCCCTGTATTAACTGTAATGTTTATTTTTCCTGTGCTCTCGTTTTTTGTTCTCTATAAAAAATTGAGTTGAGTATTATTGAAGCTAACCGTAGTCTGTTTGCCATACGAACGGAATTAACTCCCTGCCATTTATTGAAGCTGCATAAATGGGAATTACCGGGTCCCCGTTCATTAGATCGGTAACAATACAATCAATTTCTTCCAGAGTATTATTTATCAATAAACTTAAACTATTGATTTCTTCCGGAATGATAAAAGGAATTTCTTCAATCTGATTGATTAAATCTTGTACCTGTGATTCAATATTGCAGATGATTATAATCATTAATTTTTACCGATATAAGTGGTCAAATTCGACCACGTTAAAATTTGGATTATAAATGCCCTCCCAAGTTTTATCCCTTCCGAGCAGTAAAAATCATTTTTACTCATAAAATTAACTTTAGCGGAATTGCCTGAATTTCTTCTGAAGGAGCTTTCTGTTCTTGCAATTCCTTTTGAAATTCATCAACTCTCTTTTCATTTTTGTCTATTGCTATCCGTGTAATATAGCAATGAACTTTTATCCCGCTTTCGGTTTTTCCTTCCCAAACTCTGGCCGGTACGCCATTTAATTCGACAATTTTTGTTGTGTTTTCGATTGTTATTTTCATTTCAGTAATTATTAATTTTTAACCATTCAACCCTCTCAATCGGGTTAAGTTTTGATAATATTTTCATGTTATATTCCGGGATGAATAAGTCCGAAAGTTTCTTTACCTCCGCGTTATTTTTCTGACTTAGTAAAGATTTAATTTTTGTCACGTCCTGATTAATTGTGTTCATTTTTCTTGGTTATTCAATTCATATTCCTTCAATTTCTTTTTCCAGTCCTTATCCGGTTCCGGGATCTCAGCCCCGAAATATTCGCATCCGAAATTCTGTAAGTTTTCATAGTATTCCATGCATTCAACCGTTGTCATTTTCCGTGTTGTGGGTTCAAATTGTAATACGATTATTTCACCGGAAAGTTTGTTTATAAGCTGGTTTTTTGGGTCATTGTCCCACTCTTTTTTTATTCGTTCAAGGTATTCTTCAGGTAATAAATTTTCTTTGCAGAAATTATGAACCCATGCCTCAGTAACATTATGTCCGAATGCATCAATAAAACAATTTATTAATATTTTATAGGGAATGGCCCAAAGAGAATTATTCTGTTTGAGTGATCTTTTCCTGTATACTTTTTCAAGGGTAATAAAATACCTGCCTTTAGGAACGTTACCGATTGCTTCTTTGAATTCTTTCTCCTTTAAAAGTGAAAGTTTTCCTTTGTCGATATCGGCCAGGCCGAAGATTTTAATCATTTAAACAGGCTTAAACGTTACATCATAATCCGGATATCTATCCCTATACTTTTTTAAAGCTTTCTCTTCAGATTTATCAGTCTGAATTTTCGCCCTGATTTCTTTCACTGTAATTATTCCGATTATTTTTTTCGGTTTAATTTCCTTCTTTTCTTTTTTCTCGAAATGGCCTTTCATTAAAAATGGGTGTTAAAATCTATTATTAAATTCTTCTCTGCAATATATACCTGCTTACCGGTTAAGTCCTCAACCTCTTTTTTAAAACGAATTGCGTTACTATTTCCACCACTCAGGTGGATAAGAACAATATTATTTACTCTGCTCAAATCATTTGCTTTGAGTAAATTCTTACAGGTTTCAATCGACATATGAGAATTTATTACCCGATTCCTTACGATTTCCGGGATCCTTCCTTCAAATATATTTTCTTCAAGCATATCATTGTCGTAATTTGCCTCAATAATGATATTGTTCAGGTTTTTAAAACGATAGGGACAATAATGAGTATCAGTTAAAAATAGTGTGTTCCCGCATTCAAAATTATAAATGATGAACCCGCTGCAAGGAACATCATGTTTCAATTCAAATGGATATATATTAAAGCCAAACAATTGAAATTTTATATCATTTATGAATGGATATATTCTTCTATGTATGCCATTATTTTCGAGAGATGGAAATGTTTTTCCTTGAATATAAACATCAATTCCGGCGTTTGCATATTCATAAATATATTTGGAATGATCCCCGTGAAGGTGTGAAACAATTGCCCCTGAAATTACTGAAGTATTGAAATCCAATGCTTTTTTTACCTCAATAAATTTAACTCCGCACTCAATAATGAGCGCGGAGTTTTTTGCTTCCAGAATGTAACAATTACCTGAACTGCTACTTCCAAGAACTTTTAACTTCATAATTAAAATTGACGGGTTACTGTTTCATCTTGCCCGGCATCCTGTAAATACCCTTCTTTCTTTTCAGGTTGATTAATTACCTCAGCATTTTGGACTCCATCATCTTCCAGTTCAAGCATTTTCACATTTGCTTTTTCTGAAATTTCTTTTCTTGATGCTTCACTCGCTGGGTCCATTGCCGGAGTTTCGTTGTAAATTCCCTCATCATCTGTTCTTCTGATGTACGGCTGACACGCCCTTGTAGCGACTGTCTTTTCAGCCATCTTATCGGGAAAATTCTGATGTGCCTTTGAATTTCCTTTCATTTGCCCCATGTCCCAGGCTTTACGGATTTGTAAAATATTCATCATCGTCAATTGGGTCGAGCCATCATTAAAAACAACAATAGCATAAGCGCCTAAAATCTTATTTAGGTTAATGTTTTCAAATGGTTGATTATGACTTACAAATTCCCTGCGCCCATCCGGATTGATTTTAAATTTGAATTCATCCCCGTCATATATAACATTTGTATTAACTTCCTTCACATCCCCGAATCTTTTTGCCAGAGCTATTGTTCCGTCATATTCAATCTGACAGGTTAACTGACTCCCATAAACAATGAAAGCACATTGCCTCTTCATTGGTGAAAGCCCCATCGTTATCATTTTTAACAGAGAATTGGCAATACTCGATTTCGTACAAACTTCAAGTACTGGTTTTTTATCTTTATCCTCTGTTTCAGATAAAATTAAAAATGCCGATTTAAGCGCATTTTGTACGTTGTAATCCTTCGGAATTGATAACTCACCCAATTCCTCAAACTGTTTGATTTTTGTCAGGACGGCATCAGTTATACCCTTCTCGTCCATTTTTTGAGCAATCTCAGAATTTTTCTGTTTTGGTTGCTGTACCTTTTTTTCGTCTTTTTTTTCTGTTGACATATCGATTTGATTAATTATTAAATATAATGATAATAAGTTATTTATCAAATTTTTTCAGTGATTTGTCCTCTGAAACAATCAATTTAATGATCTGGGTTTTTGTTTCAATAAAATGATTAATCGATTCTGCATGATCAATCCAAACCGGGGCAAATACGTCAAAATGTTCTGATATCGTATTGATGCAATCTATTCCTGCATTGATCTGAGAAGCTGTATTCAGGTTTGAAAAAGGAACACCATCAACCATACATTCACAGCATTCAACCTCAGCGCCATTAATTTGAATGTCGAATAATTTCCATTTCACATATTTAAATAGACCACTGATTTTTCTTTCCGTGAAATCGATCCTGGCCCGATTGAATTTATCAATAATAAATTCTCTTTTTTCAAGATTTGCAATTTGCTGAGATAAATTTTTTCCCTCTTCATTAATTTCCTGAATCCTCTTTTCCCCTTTCTCAATATTTTCATTCGTATTGAGTTTCTTTTTAAAGTTGTCGAGTTCAGAATTTATCACAGTTTTTCTATCTGTGAGAGTTTTATTATCGACCTCCGGTATTTCCGTTATCTGTCCCTGTATTTCAGTAATCCTTCTCTTTATTGATTTTTCTTGGTCGGATTCTTCAATATTCGATTCTTTTACAGGTACGATCGTGGTTAATTCTTTTTTCAAATCCTCAATTATAATTTCAATCGGGTGAATTGAATTCGTAAGATTTTCAATTTCCTTATTCATTTCAAGGATTTTTTCTGATAATGCCTTCCCTGTTTTATTTATTTCCGATAATTTTTCTGATTTATCCCGGTTGAAATTTGCAATTAAATCGGATTTTATTTCTTCAATATTATCAAGCGGCCTTTTACAAGTCGGGCAGTCAAATTGATTTTCTTTGAATTCAATATTTTTTGCATTTATTTCATTCCAGTCTTTTTTGAATTTTTCAAGTTTTATAGAATCTTTATCAACCGTGTCTCTGTTGGCTTCTATCCCGGACTTTATTTTTTCAATTTCTTTTGTATTGAATTCAATTTTGTTATTGATTGATGAAATTGAATTATGATATTCTCGATTCAATTTATCATGAGAATCTCGTTTATCATTCAGAATTTTATTTAACTCACCGTTTAATCGGTTAATTTCTTCATACCTTTTCCGATTTTCAGATACCTCATTTGAATATGCCTTTGACTTATCCTGAATGCCCTCATCAATAACATGTAATTCTTCGCTGAGAATATTTATCATATTGTTGAGTTCATCAACATTAACAGATTCAGGAATCGACCTGGTGACTTCATCGATCCTTGTCGGGATCTGTTCAAGATCATCTTTGAGTTTTTTCTTTCTCATCGATATTTCCTTCTTAAAGTCAATAAGCGATTTGCCTGATATTTCTTTTAGTAGGTTTTCAAATTCCTGATTTCCTTCGGCGAGTTCTGAGTTCGATATGTCACCGGCAATTTTGAAAAGTAAATTTCTCCTACTCTGCCAGGTAATTAATTGATTGAAGTAACTCGTTGAAGTAATGATTTTGAAAAGTTCCTCATTAACGAGCTGGCCGATCCATGTTTTGAATTCAGATTGAAGTTTTGGGACATCATTGATATAATAAAAAGTTTCGTGCCCAACCATTTCTGGTTCCGGTTCACCGCGTTTTTTTACCCATTTTTCACGCAGTAATCTTTTTAATTTAATCTCAATTCCATCGACTTCAATTAAGGCTTCAACTGAATGATCAATTTTCTGTTTTACCTTTCCACCTTCCAGTGTTTTGATTTCAAACGTTTCCCTACCTAAAGAATCTTTTCCAAAAAGGCACCAGGTAAAGGCATCAAATAATGTTGTTTTCCCTGTAGCATTGTCTCCTAAAATGTTTGTTTCATTTCCGAATGCTAAAGAATAAGATATAATTCCCTTGAAGTTCAAAAGAATCATAGATTTGATTGTAATTCTCATAATTAATTCCCTTTCTTTTAGTAACTTATAAATATAGTAATTTTATTTTAATGTTTAAAAATATTTTGACGAAATCATGCATTTAAAGGAGACAATAACCCTGCTATGTTCCTGTTTGATACAAATGTATATCGTTCAGTAGTTTTTGAAGATTTGTGGCCCAGGTAGGTTTGAATATACCTTATATCTACACCCGACTCGAGAAAATGGGTTGCCAGAGAATGACGAAGTAAGTGAGGGTTACACTTCTTGCTTAACCTCGCATGTTGACTATATAAGGCCAGAAACTGGCGAATACTGGAATCGGAATATTGATCGGATCCTTGTCCGGAAAATATATATTCTTTTGTTCTGTACTGTCGCCAGTAAATTTCTAAAATTTCAATTACTTCAGGAAATAGTTTTACATACCTGTCTTTATTTCCTTTGGCCATTCGAATTAACATTAGTTTACGATCGCGTTTAAGATCTGACCATTTGAGATTTAGTAATTCAGATATGCGCAGGCCACCGTAATAAATTGTTTTAACGATAGCCAGGTGCTTTACATTTTTGATTACAGAAAAAAGCCTTAGAATTTCTTCTTTTGATAACGGTTCAATAAGTTTTATATGCCGTTTTGGGTTATCAATACCATCGAGTTTTTTAGGCTGATTAATAACCAATACATAAAACTTTTTAAGTGATGATATCACCTGTACTATATGCTCGGGAGAATTATGTTTAAATTGCTGCAGTAAATAATTTTTGATTTCATCTTTACTTATTCTCTCAGGGTATTGGTTAAAATTATTAAGATATTTATTGACACAACTTTTATAACATTCAATACTCCTTTGAGAGTAATTTTTAATTATCAATTCTCTTTCAAACTGATTTATGTACTTTGTAAAAATCATGGGTTATTTAATTAATTAATAAGTAATTATAACAATTAAATTTATACTATAGTTAGCGGTAATAAACCCCATGTTCTTGCACAGCAGCAGCATAACCTTTATTAAACCCTTCTTGTGCTCCATAATCGTAAGCCTCGTGTTGCCTTTCTTGCTCTTTATCCCTCACGCAATCTGCACAATAATATTCTTTTCCCACCCAATTACGGGCAAGTATTTCTATGTCCGTAAATGGTATTTTAAAGATTATAGTTTCTATTGGACAGTCATATTGTACCATTTCCCCCTCACAATCAGGGCATAATTTACTACCGCTAACAACAGGTATAACCAATAAAGGCTTCATGCGTATTTTAGCGACAATTCTTTTAATTAAGTTTTTCATATTATGATAGTTAAGTTTTTCAAATTCTTTACTGGTCATACCCAAACCGTTGGGCGCAATTAAGAAAGCGCACGCACACCTTTTACTCCAAACTTAGCTTCTTGTTGTATATTCTCATAAGCCATTTCGATAGCTTCCTCAAATGATACTCCCCAATCTTTTTCTGAATCCCTGCGCATTCTATCGGGTGTTTGATACTTTGTAATTCTAATCAATGCCTCCCGCATACGATTGTAGTTTTGTTTTTCTTTTGCTGTCATAATATTAACTGCGCCCAACAATGTATATAAGGCATTGCCAAGCGGCTTTTTAAAAGGTTTGTACTAAATATTTAAGTTCATAATTCTAATCAAATT
>JALNXG010000047.1 GCA_023230485.1 Melioribacteraceae bacterium | reverse complement strand
TGATCCTTCTAATCAGAGAAGATTAGCAGTAGGTTTCTTGGAAAATAATGTTGTTGGTGGATTAGTCGATGGAAAATACTGGCCTAAAAATTATATAAATACTAACAGCAATGTAGATGCAACAAGTCCACGCGAATGGCTCTTTATTTTTGATGAGGATTATTCCGAGCAGTATGATTCAAGATATGAAACACAGTTAATTGCTTCAGATATGCGGATAATGTACACTGCTATATGGAATAGAAGAGGAGAAGTGGGTTTCTCACCGGATTTTTCAGGGCAAGATAGAATCCAATTTATTCCGAATATACCTCTCACAGATAACGATTCATATGTAGTAACGCCGAACGAATGCACAATGGATTTAAATGTTTTGGCAGGCTGGAACTTACTATCGCTTCCTTTCCAAGATAAGAATATGAATATAGTATCAAATATATTTACAAATAACACTTCTCCGGCATATAATTTTAGAGGCGGATTTTCAAATTCTGTTAATTTATGGCCAGCTTCCGGATTTTTTATCCGAAATCAAATTCCTGAGACCATTCCTTTCAAAGGTAATTTGTTTGGCATTACTACATGGTTAAATAACGGCTGGAATCTTATTGGTACATCTAAATGGGCATTGGATGTAACTAAGTTAGAAACTTTTCCACATAATGTAATTGCTACTCCGTTCTATCAATTCAATAATGGCTACCAAGTAGCTACTACTTTACAACCGGGTAAAGGATATTGGGTAAAAGCCAATAGTTATTGCGATATAAGTTTATTGCCAGTTCCATTTCTTCCAAAAAGTAATTCAATTATGGAGTCTTATGATATAAGAAATTTTGCAGGAATCTCAATAATAGATTCTAAAAATTCCGTTGCGAAATTATATCTTGCTGATTCAGAGACAGGCGAACAATATGAACTCCCTCCGATTCCACCTTCCGGTATTTTTGATGTTCGATTTTCATCAAATAAATCCGCCGAGAATATCTCCGGAAGTTGGAAAACTATTTTGATTAATTCAGCTCAATATCCTCTAACGATAAATTCCGAAAAAAATATATTAATTAGAGATTATACCGGAGTTGAAATAAAATTAATAGCAGGGGAGCAATTCAAAATAACAAATCCCAATATCGAGAGATTGCAAATTAAGGATATTGAAATTCCGGTTGAATATACTCTAATGCAAAATTATCCCAATCCTTTTAACCCTACTACAACAATCAAATTTGGTATTCCTGAAAAGACAAATGTTCAACTCGAAATTTTTTCTTTGATTGGTGAACGAATAGCAGAGCCAATAAATAAAGTATTGGAAGCGGGCTATCACGAAATTAATTGGGATGCATCTCATTTAGCAAGCGGGATTTTTATCTATAAAATAATTACTAATAATTTTATTAGTGTAAAAAAAATGATCTACATAAAGTAAAATTCTTGCTCTTTTCTGATGCGGTTAAACAGTAAAAGCCGACTTCATATCGGCTTTTACTTTAAATATTTATAAAAAAGTTATTTACTATTACTAAAATTTTATTTATTTTTCATTCGCAATCGATGAGGGCTGCAAAAATTAAAAACTTCTACAATTAAATAAGCTAATTCTGTCTTATAATTAATTCCGTCCACCGCTTAATGTTTATTGAAATCCGCTCCTCATTAAAAATTAAGGGTGAGCTCGTTGGCGCGGCGGGCAGCCTATTTTTTTTGTTCTTTTATAAAAAATATAATTGACTATGTAATTTCAAAATCTTATTCATGCAGGGCGCAAAATGAAAAAGTTATTTGTTGTTTCGTGTATTTTATTTTTTTCTTCCCATCTATTTTCTCAGTCTATATCGCTTCCTATAACAGTTAGTAACAATCTCGGTAAATCAAAAATATTAAATATCGGTTTAGACCCTATTGCCACTGATTTATTCGACCTCTCATTGGGTGAGGATGAACTTCCCCCTTCTCCTCCGGAAGATATATTTGATGCACGAATTAATGTTTATAATTCTTCGATGGTTTTGCAAGGCGGTTCATTAATCGATCTTCGTAATGGAACTAATACATTTCTTGGCGAAATAATTTATTACCTTAAATATCAACCCGGCACCGGAACTACTATTAATATTGCCTGGAATCTCCCTTTAGGTGTTATAGGTACATTGCAGGATAGAGTAACAGGCAATTTAATTAACCAAGATATGAAGGGAACCGGAAATTTTACAATCTCCGACCCCTCGACTTTTGATAAACTCAAAATTACTATTACGTATCTTCTCGATAATCTATCCGCACCGGTCTTAGATGCTCCCGTAAATAATTCCACGAGTCAACTTATTTCTCCTACTCTCTCTTGGAATCCGGTTCCTTTTGCTACTTTATATAAATTAATTGTTGCCACAGATAATGCTTTTACAAATATCGTTTTCCAAGATTCCACTATCGCCACTACCTCCAAAACAGTAACCGGCTTGCAAGGGAAGAAACAATATTTTTGGAAAGTTCGCGCAAAAAATACGGATGCAAAATTCCCGATTACTCAATATTCACCTATTTGGAACTTTACAACCAAATCAGGTACCCCTGCGAGTATAGCTGTACTCCCCTCAAGTATTTCTATATCCGCAGGTTCAAATACCTCCGTTTCAGCGCAGCTCAAAGATGCTTGGAATAATAATTCCGAAACTGCCGGAGTAGTAGTTACTTGGAGTACTACTAATGGAGGTTCTTTTAATCCATCTACTACCACCACAGATAATACAGGCAAAGCAACAGTTACTTTTACTCCTTCGATTACCGCGGGGACAGTAACAAAAGTAAAAGGAACGACTGATGCCGCGACTCCATTAGTCGGCGAAAGCGATAATATAACTACGCTCGCCGCCGCAGCTTCTGAATATCTTGTTACTACACTAAATTACAATCCTGATGTCAGTTCCGTTATTGCAGTTTCGGCTCAACTCTCCGATGCTTATAATAATAGTATATCGACTGCCGGGAAGGTGATTTCATGGACAAGTACGGGAGGAGGCACTTTTTCTTCATCCACTTCTAATACGGATGCCGCAGGTAAAGCAGTAATTAATTTCACAGTTAGTGATGTTGTGGCTACAGTTCATACAGTTATTGCAACTGATAATTCCGCCCCTGGGCTAACGGGAACATCGGCAAATATTACTACAAAATTAATCGCTCCTGCAAAACCGGTTCTCGTCTCGCCTGCAAATAATTCTATTAATCAATCTGCTTCGGTACAATTAAAATGGCGGAAGACTAAGTATGCAGCCACTTATGAATTACTCATGTCCGAAGCATCAGATTTCGCGACTTCTGTTCATACCAAAACTGCAATCACAGATACTACATATACAGCTCCGGCTATGAGTTATAGCAAGACTATCTATTGGAAAGTAAGAGCAGTTAATAGCTCAGGCAATAGTGTTTATTCCGATCCGTTTAATTTCAGAACGCTATTTAGTAAAAATGTAACGATTGCCGCCGGATGGAATATGGTTTCAGTGCCGGTAACATTAGCTAATATGACGGCAATTTCTATCTATCCTGATAAAGTATCGAATGTTTATAAATTTAGTGACGGTTACTTAAATGAAACTACACTTTCAATTGGAATCGGTTATTGGGTAAAGTATAATATCGAGAAGACCATTAATTTTATTGGCTCTTCATCGCCTACTAATAAAGTAGCTGTTAAAAGTGGTTGGAATATGATTGGTGTTTATGATACACCAATTACAGTGGCACAAATTACTACCGAGCCCGCTAATTCTATTGCAACTTATTTTTATAGTTTCACTGAAGGATATATAAAAGCTACAACACTCGATCCGGGTAAAGGATATTGGATAAAAGTAAATGCTGATGGTAATTTGGTTCTTCCTACTGGTGCGCCGAAAAATTCAATTTATGCAGAAGAATTTGATTGGGATGAAAATGCCGGAAGAATAATTGTTTCTGATTCAAAAGGTAAAAATGTCTCTCTTTCTGTCGTGAGTTCCGGTAAAAATTTAGAAATGTCAGAACTCCCACCGATGCCGCCAGTCGGAATTTTCGATGTACGTTTTTCTTCCAATCAGTTTGCCGAGCAGATTTTTCCCGGGCAGTGGCAGCAAATATTAATTTCTAATGCTGATTATCCTATTACTATTTATATTGATAATATAGCTCTCCGTGTTCGGGATTCATTCGGAGCTGAGAGGACAATCAAAAAAGGTGAAACGTTTGTTATCACTAATCCTGCTATCGAGCGTATTGAAATTACATCAATCGAGATACCAACAGATTTTGAACTTATGCAAAATTACCCTAATCCGTTTAACCCGGCAACGACAATAAAATTTACACTACCTGAAAAAGGGAGAGTTGTTCTATCTATATATAATGTACTCGGTGAGAGGGTAGTGGAACTCATAAACAAGGATTTGGAAGCGGGCTATCACGAGGTTAATTGGAATGCCTCTCATCTCTCAAGCGGCGTATATATCTATTCACTAAAGTTGGGTGAATTCCATAGCATCAAGAAAATGATCTTAATGAAATAAAAATTACAATAAATATAGAAGTGAAAACTTCATCGAGGGCGAAATGAATAAATATTTTTTGCTGTTTTCCATTATCCTTATTACGAATCTTTATTCGCAAAACGGGAATATTAATGGGTCGGGCGATAATGATGTAATTAAAATAGATCCAAAATTCAGCCAATTCAATTTTGTTCCGAATCAAGTATTAGTAAAGTTCAAAGATGATGCGGTCGTTCATCTCTCAAAAACTTCCGCAGGCAAGACCGTTCTCGGCATTTCTAAAGTTGATGAAATTCTTTCAAAATATAATCTTCAGGAAGCTGGTAAACTTTTTGCCGGAGAAAAAAGAAAACTCACTCTCCCAAAAGTAAAAACATTTTCAGGCAAGGAAATCACCGTCCCTAATCTCCATAATATTTATAAGCTCGAATTCGATTCCACTCAAAATATTTTACAAATTATAGATGAACTCAAAGAGGATACTGATAATATTGAATATGTCGAGCCGAACTATATTTTTAGTGCAGTCAATAGCGAAGCTCTATCGCCTGAACTAAACGAAAGTGAAATGATTGAATGGCTCAAAGAGCATCCCGGTATTAATGCTAATTTTAATTCAGCTCCAAAAGATGCCACAGATGCAGTTGTTCCTAATGATCCTCTTTATGGGCAGCAATGGGCAATTCCTGCAGCAGGTATTGATAAGGTTTGGGCATTGACTACGGGCGATACCACACAGGTGATCGCTATACTCGATACGGGTGTTGATTGGCTTCATCCAGATTTGATTAATAATATATGGAGCAATCTCGATGAGATCCCCGATAATGGATTTGATGATGATCATAATGGATATTATGATGATGTAAGGGGTTGGGATTTTGTTAACAAAGATAATAATCCGAGAGATGATAATAGCCACGGAACACACGTTGCTGGAATTGCCGCCGCAGAAGGGGATAATGGTATTGGTATTACAGGTGTTAATTGGAAAGCAAAGATAATGGCTTTGAAGGTGCTGAATCATAAAGGATATGGAGATGTTGGTTCAGTAGTACAAGCAATAAATTATGCTTCAAATAAAAAAGCAACTATTATAAATATGAGTTTCGGAAGTTATTCGCGATCTCAGATAATAGAAGATGTATTAGTAAATGCATCCACAAGTAGTATTTTGGTAGCAGCAGCAGGAAATGATGGTTCAAGTATAGGCCCCGGTTCTGAAAGTGCTCCTTTCTATCCAGCCGCATATTCATTTGTACTCGGAATAAGAGCAAATGCTGACTATTCTAATTATGATCAGGATGGGCCTACTTTCAGTTTATATGAAGACTTATTGAATTATGAATTAAAAGCACCCGGTTCCGCAATTATTAGCACAGTTCCTGAAGGCGGATATCGAGTTTATAGCGGAACTTCAATGTCAGCTTCATTAGTATCCGGTGCCATTTCGCTGTATAGAAATTTAGTTCCAGTCGAAAAAGAATCAAATGAGTTTATGTATGTTAAATTAATCGATGCTGCAGAAGATATTATAAAAATTAATAAAGTACTTGATGTTCTACCAGAACCTCAAGTTTACTTTTTAAATCATACAATAGTCGATACCTTAGGAATAGATGATAAGGATGGAACTATTGATGCAGGTGAGACAATTGAAATGTGGTTCTCCGCTCGAAATACTGGTAGTCAAGTTGATAGTGTTTATTGGAAAATAAAACTTGCTGAACTTGAAGATACTTCAATGTGCAAAATTCTAAAACCTTTATCATATTTCGGAACTATTAATCCTTATGAAATTAGTACAAGTCAAAATGATCCAATGAAGTTTAAAATCAGTCCCAATATTGCTAATGGAAGGGATGTTAGTTTAAAAATATTATCATGGTATAAAGGAAGTAAAGATACATCTATTCAGGATTTCAAATTCTCTGCAAAAAACGGCTCCAAATTAAAAGGTATATTAGATACCTTAAAAGTACTTACGCCGGATAAATTATGGATTATAGATTCCAGCTTCAAAATTTCTCCAAATGGTCATCTCAAAATGCTGCCCGGAACAAAGCTCGAATTATTTACAAGTTTTGTAAATGACGGCTTATTCTCAGGTGAAGGAACAGCAGATAGTTTGGTTGACATTACGGGTAAATTTACAGTTAATGGGAATTTAGAATTTAGGTTTACAAAATTTCATGACATTTCGGGTATCGGAGAGTCTTATAATTCTGCACTTTTTCAATACGGCAACCAACAATTTTCTTACTGTATATTTGATAAATTGTATTCTCGCAATATATTTTCAAATGATTATTCATATATCAAAATTAATAATAGTTCATTTAGTAATATTAATGCCGATGTTTTTTCTTGGTATGGAAATTTTAAAATTGTAGAAAGTATTTTTTATAAATTAAATATAAATTCATTAATATTTTATATAAATGGAGATAATGTAATCCTCAATAGTACTTTTTATAACTCAATAAATAATCATATATTAAAATTTTGTTATTATTATTGGAATGGTTCAAATGATATAAAAAATACTAATTTTAAAAATATATATATGGATTTTAATGGTGGTAATTATGTTTTTTCTAATTGCAATTTTATTAATCCACCTAATGAAGCTATAATATCAGCTCCTAAAGGCTACACATATCAACTTCAAAATTTATACTGGGGAACTCAAGATACAGCAAAAATTAATAATTTAATTTATGATTTCTATGAAGACCCGAATTTGGCTGAAGTGCAATTTGTTCCTTTTGCTGCTGCCCCGAGTGATTCTGCACATGGAATTGTATGGAAAGTGCTTGTCAACAGCAAAGATGCGCAGGATGAGTATATTGAACCGATTGAAATCGGTGTTCATCGTTTTGATGTTTATTTCAATAGAGAAATGAATAAAAATTATCCGCCTCAATTTACGTTCGGATTAAGAGAACCTTTTACTCAAAGAAAAATCGATTTAAATGGCACGTGGTCTGATGATGGTAAGATTTATACTGCATATAAGAAAGTAGAACTTTATACAGGTGATGGTATTAATACTATCCGTGTAGCCGGGGCAAGAGACCTGGAGGATTTTGAAATTCCCGTGGAGGATTTCCGTTTCAAGTTCTTAATTGATGCTGCGGGTTCTGCTTCATCAAAATTTACTGCTACAGCCGGTATAGGAAAAGTTGAGCTTAAATGGACTAGACCTTCCGATATAGAAACCCTTTTCGGTTATAATATTTACAGATTCATTCAAAGCAATGATACCATTTATACCGATCCACAAAAAGTGAATAGTATTTTTGTTAGTGATACAATCTATACAGACTACGATGTTGAACCATTAAAAAAATATTTTTACCAATATAAAGTAGTAAAAACAGATTTTACAGAATCTGATTTCTCTAAAGTAGTTAATTCTACCGTACTCACTGCAGTAAAGGGTGATGCTAATGGAGACCTCACCGTAAATATTCTTGATATAACAACAGTAGTTAATTATATACTCAATCAAAACCCACAGCCATTTATACTTGCGGCGGCGGATTATAACAACGACCATTGGATAAATATTCTTGATATAGTAGCAATCATTAATAAAGTCCTCAACCCAAACGGTGGAGCTAAGATGCTTGCAGGTGATACTCCGAAATTCCGTTTTACAGATTCAGGTGTATATCTAAAAAGAGGAATCGGCATTGCAGGTATAGAACTAAAGATTGCTCTAAACGGAGCCGCAGAAGGCGACCTCATTGCAGGCGACTTACTCAAAGGTATGGAATTTTCTTACAAGATAGAAAACGATACATTAAAAGTAATAGCATATAGTTTTAAGAACGAGACCATTTCGAGCGAGGATGGACTTCTTTTCAAATTATTAAAAGGCAAAATTATAAAGCTCGTTGACTTAAAAGCAGCAGATAGATTTGGTAATCAAGTGGAAGTGGAATACAGTAACGACGATATAGTACTCCCCAAAGATTTTATATTATATCAAAATTATCCGAATCCGTTTAACCCAGAGACTACGATCAGATTCGCACTTCCAGAGAAGGCAAATGTAGAGATAGCGATATATAACATTTTGGGTCAGAGGGTAAAATTATTCAATAAGGAAAACAGTCCTGCAGGTTACCACGAAATCAAATGGAATAGCCGCAACGACCATAACGTTCAATTAGCAAGTGGTGTTTATATCTACCAAGTAAAGGCAGGAAAATTTATATCACAGAAAAAAATGATTTTACTTAAGTGATCACTATGAAAAAATTTATAACTATTTTATTCTTTATATCAACAATAATTACCGCACAGAATTTAATCGGCACTGGTAATTATAGCGGTGCTCCGGCGGAAACGATTACTATTGCAGTCAATGTAACTAATGCGGATCCGTTTACGGCACTTCAAACAGATATTAAACTTCCCTCGCAGGTGAAATATGTCGATAATTCAATTGAGTTATCTTCGAGGGCTTCGGCTCATAATATCTCTGCATCTCTGCAAGAGAATAATACTCTGAGAGTAATTATTTTTTCCGTTAATCAAACGAATGTAACGGGCACTTCGGGCGATCTCTTTTCATTTAGAGTTACACTTAAAACCGATCCCGGAAATTATAATTTAGAACTATTAAATACCGTTATAGCAAATGCCAGTTCGCAGAATATTTTTACGGGAAGCGAAAATGGCTCGATTGCGATTATTGCTCCCGATATTTATATCGATCAGAGCGAATTAAACTATGGCAGATTGCCTCTTCGTTCTTCGAGCACGATGCAAATTTATATTGTAAATCAGGGCACTTCCGATCTCGTAATTAGCCGCTTATATACTGATAACAATTATTATGTTATCGAAGGGGATACCGCATTTACAGTACCCGCCGGAAATAGCAGAATGGTTTCGGTGCGATTCAATTCAATCAAAAAGGGGGAATATAATAGCAATCTATTTATCCTTTCTAACGATGCCGGAACTCCACGCTCTATAATTGCTCTTAAAGCCATCGCCTTTGCGGTTAATGAAATTCATTTGCAGCGCAGTTCGGGCAGAGCGGGGACTATAATTGACGTGAAACTTACACTCAATAATATGGAGGACTTCACCGGCTTCCAGTTTGATATTAATCTTCCTTCGGTATCAAAATATGAAGCAGGAGGTGCTACACTCTCGGAGCGAAAAAATGATCATATCATCTCTGCTAATATTGTACAGGGAAATAAATTAAGAGTTATTGCATATTCTCCTACAAATAAATCCTTTGCCGATAGCGTTGGCGAAATCTGCTCAATAAAATTCCTGCTCGATGGCTCGGGAGGATGGTATTCCACAAATATCGAAAGTGCTTTTATAACGAATAATAAAAGCGAAAATATTATCTCTGCCACAACGGGAGAATATATTATAATTGATGCTCCAGATATTTCGGGCGAGCAATCCGTAAATATCGGTTCTAATCCTATTACCGATACGCTCGTCTATAACTATTATATCTCTAATTGGGGGAGCGACACACTTAAAATAAATTCTTTACAGAGCAGTAACCCCGAATTTTGGTTCGAAAACAGTTCACCATTTTATATTCTTCCAAGCCAAAATCATCTGCTAAAAATTAAATTCCGCTCCTTAACTAAAGGGAATAAATCATCCATTATAACAGTACGTAATAACGATCCCGATGAAGAACCATTTATAATTAATCTCTCGGCATCTTCCTTTGTCCCGAATTTCCTAAAAGTAAGGGATGCAGAAATATTGCTTGGTGCGAATGGCTCAATCTTTATAGATGCTGATAACTATGAGGCGATCTACGCTCTTCAATTCGATATTCAATTGCCCGATTCATTTAAGAACCCAACATTTATTTTGACCGATAGAAAGCAGGACCACGCCATTGCATCTTCAATTCTCAATGCCAATACATATCGAATTATTGCATATTCATTAAGTATGAAACCGTTCCTTGCCAATACAGGGGCAATTGTGGAAATTAGAGGTAAAGCCGGTAATGCACTTGGCTCTTATCAAATCGATATTAAAAATTCCGTTATGTCAAATTCCTCCTCCCAAAATATTATCCAATCTGAAATAGATGGAAAAATCATTTTTAAGAAAGGAGTACTATCGAAACCTGTTAACTATTCCACCGGTTGGAATATGATCTCCATTCCTATTATTGAAGCTGATATGTCAAAAGAAAAATTATTCCCTTCTATTGCGAATAATGCATTTGCCTTTAATAATGGATATACGGTTGCTGCAAATCTTTCGAATGGTATCGGTTACTGGCTAAAATTCCCTGCTCCGAATCCTAAAAATTTTATCGGGACTATCGATGAGGAAAAAATAATAAATGTAGTGCAGGGATGGAATATGATCGGCTGCTTTGAAAGCGATATTAATATTTCGGAAATTTATACTGACCCGGCTGATATTATTGCTACGAATTTTTATTCTTTTGGTGATGGATATGTTAAATCTATTTTATTAGAACCCGGGAAAGGATACTGGATAAAAGTCTTTCAGAATGGGACTCTTGATTTAAGTCAGCGTTTACCTCCGAAAACTTCTCTTGCATCAATAAGAGAAATGGAATCCGCTGAACAATTGCCTTCAATAGTATTTAGGAATGCAAAAGGGAAAAGTGCGGAGCTAACAATATTAAATAATAGTAGTGATGCATTGGAAAAATATGAACTTCCTCCGCTCCCACCATCGGGAATATTTGATGTTCGTTTTTCCTCTAATCGATTTGCGGAGGTTTTATCTTCGGGGCAATGGCAGCAGGTTTTAATCTCTTCACTCGATTATCCTGTTACGGTTTCTCTCTCGGATATTATTCTTAAAATAAGAGATGGTTTAGGCGGGGAGAGAATTCTGTGCGAAGGTGAAAGTTTTGTTATTACGAATCCTGCAATCAATAAAATAGAAATAGCTTCATTCGAGATTCCGGCTGAATTCGCGCTGATGCAAAATTATCCCAACCCGTTTAATCCCACTACCACAATAAAATTTGCTTTACCTGAAAATGGGAGAGTTGTGCTATCCATATATAATGTACTCGGCGAGAGGATGGCGGAAATTATTAATTCGCAAATGGATGCCGGTTATCACGAGATCAATTGGAATGCTTCATCTCTCGGAAGCGGCGTATATATCTATTCTCTTCAAGCAGGCGAATTCCATAGTATCAAGAAAATGATCTTAATGAAATAAAATTATAATAAATACAGAAGTGAAAACTTCTTTGAGGGCGTAATGAAAAAATATTTTTTGCTGTTTTGTATAATTCTTTTTACGAATATCTATTCGCAAGATGACTGTCCTACTTGTCCGCCAAATAAAAATGTAACCGATACAAAGGAATATGATGTAATAAAGTTAGATTCCCGGGCGAGCCAATCGGAATTTATTCCCAATCAAGTATTAGTAAAATTCAAAGATGAGTCGGTTGTTCATCTTAGTAAAACTTCCGCAGGCAAGACAGTTCTCGGCATCTCTAAAGTTGACGAAATATTATCAAAATATAATTTGCAGGAAGCGAAAAAACTTTTTGCCGGAGAGAAAAGGAAACTCATTCTCCCAAAAGTAAAAACTTATTCGGGGAATATAATTACCGTTCCTAATCTGCATAATATTTATAAGCTCGAATTCGATTCCACTCAAAATATTCTTCAAATAATTAATGAGCTGAAGGAAGATACTGATAATATTGATTATGCCGAACCGAATTATATTTATAGTGCGGTGGAGAGCGAGGCGTTATCTCCCGAATTAAGCGAAAGCGAAATGATCGAGTGGCTCAAGAATCATCCTAATATAAAAACCAATTTTAATTCTGCTCCAAAAGATGCCACTGATGCGGTTACACCTAATGATCCTCTTTATAGTCAGCAGTGGGGGATTCCTGCTACCGAAATTGATCAAGTCTGGTCAAAAACAACAGGCGATACTTCGCAAGTAATTGCTATTCTCGATACGGGTGTGGATTGGCTTCATCCCGATTTAATTAATAAGATATGGAGCAATCCAAATGAAATTCCCGATAACGGATATGATGATGATCATAATGGATTCGTGGATGACGTAAGGGGGTGGGATTGGATTAATTGGGATAATAATCCAACTGATGATAATAGCCATGGCACTCACGTTGCAGGAATTGCAGCGGCAGAAGCAAATAATGGAATCGGTATTGCGGGAGCTAATTGGGGTGCTAAAATAATGCCTCTGAAAGTATTTCAAAGCAGCGGAAGAGGCGATGCATCCACGATAACTCAAGCAATAATATATGCGAGTAATAAGGGTGCTACTGTTATAAATATGAGTTTCGGGAGTTATTCTCGCTCAGCTACAATGGAAGCAGCACTTGCCAATGCTTATTCTACTACTTTACTTGTTGCAGCAGCAGGAAATGATAGCAGATGTATTGGACCCGGTACGGGATGTGCTCCATTCTTCCCGGCAGCTTTTTCATTCGTACTTGGAATAGAAGCAAATGCCGGATTTTCTAATTATGATCAAGATGGACCAACTTTTAGTTTATATAATGATTTATTGAATTATGAATTAACAGCACCCGGTTCTGAAATTATTAGTACAATACCTAAAGGTGGTTATCGTGTTTATAACGGCACATCTATGTCCGCACCATTAGCAAGTGGTGGATTAGCTCTTTATAGAAAATTGATTCCGATTGATGAAGAAACACCTGAATTTATGTGGGTAAAATTAATACAATCGACTACCGGTATTATTAAACTAAATAAAGCATTAGATTTTATTCCAAAACCTGAAGTATGGTTTCTTAATAATACAATGGTGGATACTCTTGATAATGATGATAGGGATGGGAATGTGGATGCGGGGGAAACTATCCAGCTTTGGTTCAGTGCTCGTAATACAGGCGGACAGGTGGATAGTGTTTATTGGAAAATAAAACTCGCTGAGTTTGAAGACCCAACTACGGTTGAGATAATCAAACCTACCTCTTATATAGGCAGCATTAGTCCCTATGCTACACGCACGAGTGAAAAAGACCCGATGAAATTTAAGATTAGTCCAAACGTTGCTCACGGACGTGATATTACATTTGTATTATCATATTGGTATAAGGGATGCGAAGATACACTTTCCCGGAATTTCGTTTTTACTGCCGAAAATGGAGAGGAATTATTCGGGGTATTAGATAGTACCAAGACTCTTTACGCTGATAGATTATATCTCGTGAATAAGAGCTTTAAAGTAGGCGTTGACGGAACGCTAATCATAAAACCGGGAACAAAGATTCTATTTTACCCGGATAAAACAGTACCTATAAGTGGACGCCTTATTGCCGAAGGAAAACCTGATAGTCTAATTTCATTTGTTGGATATTCTCCATGGGGAGGAGGTGCAGGTACAATTTTTACTTTTAGAAATGATTATAGTATAAAAAATAGGTTTTCTTACTGTTCATTTGAAAATTTGAATTGGCCTTTAGGTAGCGCTAGTTATGTGAACCCTGCCAGTGTTTTTAATTCAATTTTTACGAGTTCTCAAGGATATGCTTCTGGATATGCTATTGGTTTTGTAGATTCTGTTGTAAATAATTTAGTAATTGCTTCAGGAGAAATTTTTTATTCATTTCGTATGGCGAAATTTAATAATTTTATTGGACCTTCCACTAGTTCATCTTATTATATTAATAATTATTTGAATTCTGCAATATATTCTCTTTCTAATAATTTATTTTATAATAATTTTATAAATTATAGAATGCCTCCTTATACATATGATATCGATTTGAGTGGGAATTATAATAGTTGGATATCAGAATATTATAAATATTATCGTGAATGGAATGGAACTTTTTATAAAGATACAAAAATTTATTTGACAAAATTTTATACCTATTACAATAGTTCTGCCGATTTTCAAAGAATTCAGTATCAATATTGGGGAACAAGTGACTCATTAAAAATTGAAAACTTTATCACTGATTTTATGGAAAATCCCACTACTCCAAGAGCAATCTTTTCACCTTACTTATCTGCTCCTCCTGATTCCTGTCACGGAGTTGTTTGGAAAGTACTTGTTAATGGCAAAGATGCTCAGGATGAGAAGGTTGATCCTGTTGGAATAGGAAAGCAGAAGTTTGATGTCTATTTCAATCGGGAAATGAATAAAAATTTCATCCCCGAAGTGGGCTTCGGTGTTCGTTACCCATTCTCTTCAAATAGCGTAAATGAAGATGGTCATTGGTCAGAAGATGGAAAAATATGGACAGTTTATAAAACAGTAAAATTATATTCCGGTGATGGGATTAATCGTATCCGAGTATCACAAGCAAAAGATTTAGAAGGGTGGGAAATTCCATTAGAAGATATGCGTTTTGAATTCCTAATCGATGCTGCGGGTTCTGCTTCTACTGAATTTACTGCATCCGCCGGTATTGGAAAAGTCGATCTCGAATGGACTACTCCCTCCGATCTTGAAACTCTTCTCGGTTATAACCTCTATCGCTTTAATCATATTGATGATACTACTCTTACTGCACCTCAACAGATTAATACCTCTCTTATCACTGATACTCTTTATACCGATTTCAGTGTTCAGCCATTATCAAAATATTACTATCAGTATAAAGTCGTAAAAACAGATTTTACAGAATCTGATTTCTCGAAAGTTGTAAATACAACCGTTCTTACAGCAACCGCAGGAGATGCTAATGGAGACCTCGCGGTTAATATTCTCGATATAACTACAGTAGTAAATTATATACTCAGTCAAAATCCACAACCCTTCATTCTCGCTGCTGCGGATTTTAATGATGATGGACAGGTAAATATTCTTGATATAGTAGCAATCATTAATAAAGTCCTCAACCCAAACGGTGGAGCTAAGATGCTTGCAGGTGATACTCCGAAATTCCGTTTTACAGATACAGGAGTGTATCTTAAAAAGGGAATCGGTATAGCAGGTATAGAACTAAAAATAGCACTTAACGGAGCCGCAGAAGGCGACCTCATTGCAGGCGACTTACTCAAAGGAATGGAATTTTCTTACAAGATTGAAAATGATACATTAAAAGTAATTGCATATAGTTTTAAGAACGAGACCATTTCGAGCGAGGACGGATTATTATTCAAACTCTTAAAAGGCAAAATCATAAAGCTTGTTGACTTAAAAGCAGCCGATAGATTCGGTAATCAAGTGGAAGTGGAATACAGCAATGATGATATAGTCCTTCCGACAGATTTTATATTATATCAAAATTACCCGAATCCATTTAACCCCGAGACTACAATAAGATTCGCTCTGCCTGAAAAAGCAAATGTAGAGATAGCGATATATAACATTTTGGGTCAGAGAGTAAAATTATTTAATAAGGAAAACAGTCCCGCAGGTTATCACGTAATAAAATGGAATAGCCGCAATGACCATAACGTACAACTGGCAAGCGGAGTTTATATTTATCAAATCAAAGCAGGCAATTACGTAAATCAAAAGAAGATGATTCTGCTTAAATAAAATTTTTTAGCTCCTGCAATGGGAGTTAAAAAAATGCCCTAAACACCCCGCTCTGGTGGGGTGTTTTATATCAGCTATTCACTCACTCAATTTTCCTCAAAGTTTAATCGCTTTTTCTGCCTATGTAATCACACGAAACCATGCAAAGATTCTAAATGAGCTTAAATTTTTCTATTGATAATTATTTTAACTCTCTTATTATTTGCTTCTTTTTTTATATCCACTTCATTATTTTTATCAATCTTCGATAATAGTTTATAGGATTTGCTCGGACTATTTCGTCCACGATTATCAAATACAACTAATTAATGACCGGTAAGGACCTTCGACAGAATAGAAATAGATTAGTAGTGATTTATTTAATAGCCGTTTTTGCAATAGTTTCCGCCGGGGTTATTATTTATTTTGCGCTGAAAGAGAACTTAAAAAAAGTTAAGTACAATGAATTGCAATCTATCGGTCAACTTAAAGAGAGCCAAATCTCAGATTGGATTTCCGAACGTCTTGCTGATGCCCGGACTATTCAAAGTAATCCTTTTCTAATTTCTGCGTTAGAAAAATATTGTAATAATAGAGATATTCACTTAATAACCGAGATTAGTAAGTTCTTCGATAATATCCGCTATTCTAATGACTATGCAGGTGTATATTTGTTAGATTCAACGGGGGAAAGAAGAATTACATCTGCTTCATCATCATTACTTCTCCCAACTTATAATAAGAGCATTATTAAACTTAGGATAAATCAATCCCAAATAATAATAAATGATATTCATGTTGCTCATAATACAGATAGAATCCATTTAGATATTTTTATCCCTATATCAGCAAAGAACCAATCTTGCCTTATTGTCCTTGACGTAGATCCTTTCGCATATCTCTACCCATTGATTAACAAAGCTCCGTATGAAACTGAATCTATGGAATTTGTAATAGTAAAAAGATCAAATAATGATGTCATTTATCTAAACGAATTAAGGCATAGAAAAGAAAGTGCACTAAAACTCAAATTACCGCTTTCACTAAAAAATCTCCCAGCTTCACAAGGTATTTCTGGTAAACATGGTATAATTGATGGAGTTGATTATCGAAATAAAGATGTAACGGCTGATTTTAGACCTATTAAAAATACCGATTGGTTCCTTATTACCAAGCAGGACAACGATGAAATCTATGCCGATCTTTATATAAGAGCATATCTTCTTTTTGCTATTATTGCTTTCCTAATTACAGGCGTAGCGTTATTTATCTTTTTTCTTTTCAGAGATAATGAAAAAAAAATTTTGCAGGAACAAGTAAAATCTGAATCCGAAAAAGCAGAGCTGACTAGAAACTATAATAAAAAGATAGTTAAACTAAACCGCACTTTAACGGTTTTAAGTAATATTAATCAATCTATTGTACGGGTTAAAGAAAAACATAGCTTATTTGAAGAAGCGTGCAATATAGCAGTTGCTGATGGGAAATATATTGCTGCTTGGATTAGTGAAATCGATTATGAAAATAAAAAAATCAATTTAATTGCCAAATCTGGTTCTGAAATCATTCCGGGGAGAAGTCTTGTTGCGTTTAATGATATTATAAGTCTTTTTGGAATTGATGATAATGATTGTATAAAAAAAGATTTTTTCGTAAGTCAGAATTTAGATGGTTATGATCCGAGTTCTGAATGGGTAAAAGAAATAATGAAGCATGATATAAAATCGTTTGGCATTTTTGCTATCTCGGTTAATGGAAAAATGGATTCTTTTATTTCATTTTTTTCAGATACGGATAATTTCTTCGAAACAAAGGAGATCGAGATTCTAAAGGAATTAGCAATGGATTTGGGCTATGCGCTTGAGTTTATGCTTGAAGAAGATAAAAGAATGGCGGCTGAATATCAACTTACTGAAAACCAGAGAATACTCGAAACTCTTTTCTCTAATCTACCCGGTATGGCTTATCGATGCAGGTATGATGATGATTGGACGATGCTTTTCATGAGTGAGGGTGTTCAGCAATTAACAGGGTATTCCCGTGAAGCCCTTCTCTATAATAACCTTATCTCCTATACCAAATTAATTCTTCCTGAATTTCACCAAATGATTATTGAAGAAACTGACAAAGCAAGAGATAGCAAATCTCAGCATAATTTCATCTATAAAATTAAACGTGCCGATGGCGAGGTAAGGTGGGTATGGGAAAAAGGAAAAACAATCTTTGATGAATTTGGGGATGTAATTTTTATTGAAGGTTTTATTACCGATATCAACGATTTAAAAAATTATGAAGACGAACTTCTTCTGGCTCGCGAACTAGCCGAAAATGCCGATAAAGTTAAAACCGAATTTCTTGCCCAAATGTCACACGAAATTCGCTCACCTATTAATGTAATTCTTAGTTTCCTTGGATTGATAAAAGAAGAGGTAAGCGAAAAAATTGATAAAGAATTTTTGGAAGGATTTAATAGTATCTCTTCTGCATCGAAACGTCTTATCAGAACAATCGATCTTATTTTAAATATGTCCGAAATGCAATTAGGGAGTTATATACCAACTTATCGCAAAATTGATTTAGAATATGATATTATTAATAAAGTGGTTAACGAATATAGAGAAGCTCTGCGAATCAAAGGGTTGGAATTATTTCTTGACATCGCTCAAGATATTGATTTTTCCATGTACGCAGATGAATATAGCCTAGGGCAGATCGCCGCTAACTTAATCGATAATGCAATAAAATATACTGAAAGTGGATCAATTACCGTTTCTCTTAAAAAAAATCTGCTTAATAAATTAGAAATGACAATTTCAGATACGGGCATTGGAATGTCCGATGAATATAAATCTCGATTATTTACTCCATTTTCGCAGGAAGAAGAAGGTTACACAAGAAAGTTTGAGGGAACAGGGCTTGGGCTTGCACTAGTTAAAAACTATTGTAACATTAATGACGCAGAAATTCGTGTAGAAAGTGAAAAAGGGAAGGGCACTTCCTTTATTATTACATTTTATTAATATAGAGTAACTTCGGTTAATAGGAGTATTCTTCTCAGCGGCTTAGCTCGAAATGAACCTGCTATATTTTAATATAAATTAGTTATTCTATATGCCGCCCCACCTGTATGCGCTCCAGTCCTTTCCACCTGCCGCCGCTTTCGAGTTCAAAATATCTATTACATACACAATTACTAAATATTTGTAAATATTAGCCGATTTTCATGGAACCAATCACCCATCTTGAGCATCTAATCTTCGGTTTATATAAAAGTTTTTACATTATATCTCCCCGAATTAAACTTTTTTACATCTACATTTGTTTAATCTTTAGTCAAATTCTAAGAAAGGTAATAAATAATGCAAAATTTCAGGATTTTCCTCTTTTCTCTTCTATTTTTGTCAGTAACCGTTAGTGCTCAACAGCAAATGGGTGGACAGCGTCCCACAGGTGCGATGTTAATGTCGGACGGCAAAGTTTTCGGTCGTGTTTTAGATTCTCAAGATAAAGGTGCAATTGAATATAGTAATATCGTTCTTTTCCGCTATCGTGATTCCACTATGGTAACAGGTACTGTTACAGATAAAAAAGGGCAATTTTCATTAGATAAATTAGCTCCCGGAAAGTTCTACGCAAAAATTTCTTTCATCGGATTTGAAACAATCTTCATAGACAGCATTTTTATAAATCCACGCAGTAAAGAGGCGAATCTTGGCGATATTTATATAAAGCCCGCAGCTTTTCAAGTGCAATCAGTTGTTGTAACAGGTGAGCAAGAGATGATTCAGCATAATCTCGATAAGAAAGTAATTAATGTGGATAAAAATATTGCAAGTTCAGGCGGTAACGCTCTCGATGTAATGCAAAACGTTCCTTCGGTTACGGTAGATGCGGATGGTGGTGTAAAATTTAGAAACAATTCTAATCTCAAAATATTGATTGACGGTCGCCCGGGCGGTACTGAAGGACTTTCGGCTTCCGATATTCTTCAACAATTACCGGCTTCCACAATTGAATCGATTGAACTAGTTACAAATCCCTCGGCACGATACGATCCCGAAGGAACTGCCGGTATAATAAATATCATCACAAAGAAAAAATCTAATGTTGGAGTTAATGGTGTTTTTTCTCTCAACGCCGGTACGGGTGATAAATATAATACTTCGATGAATCTAAATCTTCGCGGCACCGATATGAATGTCTATGGCAGTTATGACACGCGATTTAATAAATTCGATGGTTCTAATAATACTCTCCGTTCCAATTTCTTCTCTTCAGGAGTCTCACAGCTTAATCAATCACAGTTTTTCAAAAATGATATGGGTATGCAAAATGTTTCGCTTGGTACTGATTGGTTTATTGATGGGCAGAATACTCTTGGCCTGAATTTTAAGTACCGAACTATGGATTTCGGTAATAGCAGCTTATTGCAAAATCAAAATCTAAGTGGCTTATCTAATCCCGTACAGTCATTTAACCGTAATAATATTTCTGATCGTAATCATCATTCATTTTCTTATAGCTTATTTTACAAAAAAATTTATGATACAAAAGGGAAAGAACTCACGCTTGAAGCAGATTTTGATGATAATAAAATGAATTCCGCTCAGAATATTAGTCAGAGTTTTTTTCAACCTGTAATTACCTCAATATCAAGATCAAATACAGATAATAAATTTAGATCGTATTCAGCAGAATTAAATTATATTGATCCGATTCAGGATTTCGGAAGAATAGAGACAGGTGCTAAATACGTAAACAAAAATTTGAACACGAGAAATGAATATTTTAATTTAGATTCGAAATCATCTAATTGGTTTGAGGATATTTCTCTTCAAAATTATTTTGATTATAATGAACAAAATATTGCAGGCTGGGGAATCTATTCTAATATCTGGGGAGGTTTGAAATATCAAGCCGGTATCCGTTTAGAGCAGGTGCTAATCGATGCATCGTTGGTTAATAAAAACGATTCATTCGATAATGATTATTTCAGTGTTTATCCTTCAGCTCATCTCAGCTATGATTTCGGCAGTGATTATGAAGGTATGTTCAGTTACAGCAGAAGAGTAGATAGACCGAATAATCGACAGATAAATCCATATACAGATTATTCTGATTCATTGAATATTTTCCAAGGAAATCCGAAATTAAATCCGCAATATATTAATTCACTCGAAGTCGGACTTTCAAAATTTATCGGTAAGACATCACTTTCTTCAACATTATTTTTCAAAGAGACTAATGATGTAATCTCTACTATTTCGACCTTAATGCCGAATGGAGTAACATACAGTACATTCAAAAATATCTCACATAGCCAAAGCTACGGAGCTGAATTTGTTGCAACTACATCAGTGTGGGATTTTTGGAAAGTAAATGCGAATGTCTCCGTATTCAAAACTATATTAGATGATAAAGGCGTTGCCAATATTAATGTAAATAGCAATTCATGGACGGCAAAATTAAATTCTAATATGAATCTTCCTGCAGGATTTATTCTGCAATTAATTTTTAATTATAATTCACCAAGCTACATTATGTCAATGGGTTGGGGCGGAGGAATTGTTACGGCTCAAAGCAGAATGAAAGAAACCTATTTTGCAGATATGGCTTTAAGGAAAGATTTTATGAATGGTAATTTATCGGTAACACTTCGTTTAACTGATTTATTTAATTCACGTAAATTCGATAGCGAAACTACCGGACTTGGTTTCTTATCCAATTCTACACGAAGAATGGATTCAAGGAATCTTTATCTTGGTGTTTCATACCGCTTAAATCCTTCCCAGCAAGATCGAAATAATAAGCCGCGCCAAAATGAAGGTGGCGATCAAGAGAATATGTTCTAATTATTCGTAAAATATTCGCAAAAAACCCCTAATTTTATACACAAAAAAAGCAGTAAGGATATCCTTACTGCTTTTTTTAACATCATTAATACCGTCAACTTATTCTAGGACGAGACAAAACTACTAATTAATTATTTACAAATGTCTTTTTATTCATTGCATAAAGCGATTCTTTTATGAATCGCTTTAAAAGTTTATCAGTTCTGAGAGATGAATAAAGTAAATATTCTTCCCTATTGAAATTATGAGATAACGCCTGGACAGTTTTAGTAATTACTAATTTAAGATTCGTTTCACTCGTTAAAACATCTAATGGCAGCAGAGCAATAGTGTCAAATACGGCAACCTCCGTGATGCTTAATAGTTCAGCGAAAGTAAGATTCTCAAACTCATAACTTTTGTTAATGAAACCATCTTTTTTCCTAAAGATTAATTCGTGATTCATTCTCTCTTTAAGTAATTTCACGGCTTCGTCTAATGTAATTCTTATCTCAATCATATTCCCTCCTATTCTAATTATCTAAACAAACGAATTACTCATTTTGTTTCATATACTACAAATAATTAACGTGAAAGAACAGATGTAACTTTTTCTGCTGCTTCTTGAAGTGTAGTTGCCACTTCAAAATCGAGTCCTGATTTTTCTAATAATTCTTTACCTTCAATTGCATTTGTACCTTCAAGGCGGACGACTATCGGAACATTAACTTTAATCTCTTTTACTGCATCGATAACACCTTGAGCCACACGGTCGCATCTTACGATACCACCGAAGATATTGATTAAAAGTGCCTTAACGTTTGGATCACTAAGGATAATCTTGAAACCATTAGCTACAGTTTCTTTATTAGCTCCGCCACCCACGTCAAGAAAATTTGCCGGTTCGCCACCTGCTAATTTAATTATATCCATCGTACCCATTGCAAGTCCGGCACCATTAACCATACAGCCAACGTTGCCATCGAGTTTAATATAATTTAGGTTATACTTTGATGCTTCGATTTCCAATGGCTCTTCTTCATCCAAATCACGATAAGCTAGAATATCTGGATGACGATAGAGTGCATTATCATCAAAATTCATCTTAGCATCCAATGCCATTACCTGACCCTCTTTTGTTACAACTAGAGGGTTAATCTCTGCCAAGGAAGCATCGGTAGCATCATAAGCATTATAAAGAGAAAGAAGGAATTTAACAGCGTTTTTATGCTGATCGCCGCTTAAACCTAATCCGAATGCAATTTTGCGAGCTTGATATGCCTGCATTCCAACTTCGGGATCGATTGCTTCTTTAATAATTTTTTCAGGAGTTTCTTCTGCTACTTTTTCTATCTCTACTCCACCTTCAGTCGATGCCATAATTACATTTTTAGATTTTGCTCTATCTAATGTAATTCCGAGATAAAGCTCTTTATCAATATTTATACCCTGCTCAATAAAAACTCTTTTTACTAATCTTCCTTCCGGACCGGTCTGATGTGTAATTAATGTCATTCCGAGTATTTTTTCTGCATAATCTTTTACTTCATCTAAAGACTTAGCTACTTTTACACCGCCTCCTTTACCTCTTCCACCGGCATGAATCTGAGCTTTAACTACCCAAACCGATCCGCCCAATTCTTCGGCAGCTTTTACGGCTTCATCTACACTAAAGGCAATTTTGCCTTGCGGAATTGCTACGTTAAACTTCTTCAATATCTCTTTTGCTTGATATTCGTGTATTTTCATTTTTTGTCCTGATTATTTAGCAATTTCTTTTCTAATAACTCTAATTTACGAAAAATATACTATTACTATATATTAATAAGCATCATAATTCTTTTTCAATTGTAAGAATTCGTCCGGCAACAAACTGAGCATTTTCTTTATCTTCCGTTCCCACATATACAACACCTTCTTCGTTATGCGGTTCACCGAGACGTGTATGAACTGATTTAAGTCCACCGAGATATTTTCTTGCATCAGATATATAAACTAAATCACCAACCTCAGCCGACATTCTTTCCATATCTTTCTGCGAAACATAAATAATCTCTTCCGCATCACTGCGAAGTTTCCAATTTACTTTAACAATTTCTCCATCTCTCTCATTAATTTTGCCCCCTTTAAATATTTCCTTTGCCCTTGCGATAGACCAGATTGTTAAACCTTCTAAATGTGCATCGGGATTAAACTTTAGGAAATACACTGATGTTAAAGCAACAAAAAATGATAATACGAACGAAGCCAATAATAACAGCGGAAGTCCACCGATATTAAACCAAATCATTAATATTAACAATGCTGAAATTACAACCGTACCGCTCATATAGGTTTTATGATTAGGAATTTTTTTAATACTAGTTGCAATTATTGTTAGAGGATTTTGTAAAAACGTTACAATAATTCCAACCCCGAAACATACGATTGTATTATATAGCGCACTGATATAGGTGTAAGGATGCACCGGGTCCATAGGAATCCCATGCGCAATTGGTGTAATTAATACTCCCGGATAGCGTGCACCTATTATCATTAAGGAACTTCCACCCAGAAAGGTTACTACTACTCCAGCAGTAGTAAATCGATTCCAGAACGCACCGAGAAATATTGCCGCTACTAAGGGTGGAGTAAAGATCGAATGGAAATATCCATGTGCTTCATATACTGTGGGATAACTGCTAAATGGGATTGTAGCCAAAATACCAATTCCTGTAAATACGGCAGATGCAATACGCGCAGCGTTTAATTCCTTTTTCGATTCGATATCTTTGCTCTGGAGCTTCTTCTTAAATTTTTCTTTCAAAGGTGCATGAACATCATTCATATAAACCGCCGCTATAGCATTAATTAATGAATCGACTGTGGAAAGCAGTGCAGCCGTCAATGCGGCTATAACAAATCCGAATACACCTTTGCTTGCAATTATATGAGTAACAGCAACAAATACTTCATCAGGATTTACTCCAGGATTCAATGGTCCGGGAACTAAACCTAACATTGCTTTTCCAATCCATCCGGCATTACTTACTACAATTGCAGATATTGGAAGCAAAAATAGTACATTGAATATTGCGGCTTTTCTTCCTTCATCTAAATTCTTTGCGGACATGAAGCGCATAATTAGACCCATATTCATAAAAAGAAAACCGACCGAGCCTGCCACTCCATCCTGCCAAAAAATTCCAACGAAATTAAAATCAGGCGGTTTATTGAAATCCGCTAATGGCAATCGCCAATCAGGTGGGAGTAAATGCCAAAACTTATCGAATCCGCCGAGATAATTTATTCCTAATATAAATACTAAAATACCGGCAAGTAGAAGTATTAGCCCTTGTATAAGATCAGTGAATATTACAGCAGTCTGACCGCCGAACGTTATATAGATACCGGTAATTACAGCTATTCCGATTATCACTCCCATCATTGTTACGGGTATTGTCATTCCAAGAATAGCAAAACTTTGTGGAAGTAGTGGTGTGATCGTTTTTCCTAATGTCAATAAGCCGATACCAAGATAACCAATCATATAAAGCAACTGAAATATAGTAGCTATGAAGCGGACTGTGGGACTGAATCTTTTCTCGAAATATTCAGGTATAGATTTAAGTCGTGTATAAATTACTATTGGCAGCCAACCGAATAAAAAGATCGGCATAAAAAACCAATCATTCATATAGGTCATCGTTGAGGATATTCCGTGTTCCAAACCTTTTGCGGAATATTTTATAAAACTATGGCTTCCAACACCTGTTGCCACAATTGAAACAGATATAAGCCACCAAGCGAATCTTCTTCCTCCGAAAAAGAAATCATTCGTGCTTCTATTATACTTTGCAAAGTAACTTCCAAAAAGCATTATCCCTACAAAGTAAATAACCATAACTACCCAATCAGTGGTAGTTCCTAATCCATGTAATGATTCCATATTTTACCAGTAAAGAGCCGCTAAAATCATAATTAAGTGAATTGCCATATAATAGAAAAATCCGAAGTAAAGCAACCATTTCCATCTTCTATCTAATTTTTTTGCGGGATTAAGAATTTTAGCTTTTTTAATTAAAATCATTCCCCCGATAAAAAAAATTCCACCGACACCATAGAGGTAAATGAATGGAAGCCACGAATGGCTGAATGAAGGCATATCTTTCCTTTAAAATTTTGCTAAATTTAATCACGTCAACTTATATTCGCAAATTATTATTTCATTAAGATTTATTATCTTTGATGATAATAATTAGGTATCTGAAATAAATAGACTATCAAAAATAGTAACATTCTTCCTATTAACAATTGTATTGGTATCATGTATCTCGAACAGGAAAAAATCGCTTTCTGTCAAAGGGTCTGATACTATGGTTAATCTTACACTTCGATGGGCGGAAGGTTTCATGGAAGAGCATCCCGAAATTTCTGTTCAAGTAACTGGCGGTGGTTCAGGTACTGGCATTGCTTCACTTATTAATGGTACTTCGAGTATTGCCAATATTAGCAGGGAACTAAAACCAAACGAAATAGATTACGCAAAACAAAATGGTGTTAATCCGATTCAGCATATTGTTGCTCTTGATGGTATTGCTGTAATCGTTAATCCTAATAATAATATAGATACTATTTCTTTCTCACTTCTTAAGGACATTTATTCGGGCAAAATTAAAAATTGGAAATCGATCAACGGAAATGATGCTAATATCGTATTGTATGGAAGAGAAAATAGTAGCGGTACTTATGAATATTTTCGTCAAAGTATTCTCAATAGAGATGAATCAGGCAGACAAATTGATTTCCCTGCAAATATGCAGAGTTTGCAAGGCACGGCTTCATTAGCTGAAGCAGTCTCTAAAGATAAGAATGGTATTGGTTTCGGCGGTGTCGGTTATTTCGCATTGCGTAATGACATTAAAGTTGTTTCAATAAAAATAAGTAATGAAGCTAATGCAATTTCTCCTGTTGTAAATAATGCAATTAATTATGACGCAATAAGAAATGGTTCTTATCCATTATCCCGCTATTTATATTCTTATACTAATGGCATTCCGCAAGGAAATGAAAAATATTATATTGATTTTATTCTATCCCCAAAGGGACAGCAAATTGTTGAATCGATGGAATATATTCCACTTAAAAAAAATTAATTATGACAAAGAAATACCATTCATTTTATGCTAAGAAACGAACATTTAAATCAACACTAGTTGAAAAAGCAGTAAAATATTTTTTCTTTTTGAATGGTATGATTTCAGTTTTGTTTCTGGTTCTTATCTTTCTCTTTTTATTTAGAGAGGCATTTAGTGCAATAAGTAATATTGGAATTAATGAATTTTTTAAAAATGTTGAGTGGTATCCCACTTCCGAAGACTCGCGCTATTCCATTATTCCATTAATATTGGGAACATTATTGACAGCTATCCCTGCAACAATAATATCATCGTTTCTCGGAATTATTCTTGGTATTTATTTATCAGAAATTGCATCCGGAAGAACAAGAGAAATAATAAAACCATTTATTGAAATATTCGCAGGGCTACCCACGGTAGTAATTGGGTTTTTAATACTTGCAGTCGGCTCTACATTCTTTCAAGAACTTTTTAATGCTGGTACAAGATTAAATGCACTTCTTGCAGCATTCGGACTTTCGATAATTTTAATTCCTACAATATCATCACTTACAGAAGATGCATTAAGAGCGGTTCCCAATAATCTTAGAATGGCATCTTATGCGCTTGGAATAAGTAAATTTGCAATGATTAAAAACGTTGTTATACCTGCGGCTATTAGCGGAGTATCTGCAGGAATTATTCTTGGATTTGGCAGAGCTATCGGCGAAACTATGATTGTTCTTATGGCTTCAGGTAATGCAGCAGAACTAACTCTTAATCTTCTACATAGTGTTAGGACAATTACTGCAACTATTGCAGGCGAATTAGGTGAAGTCGCTATCGGCTCACCTCATTATTATTCACTCTTCTTTATTGGTACTTTTCTTTTGATTATTACTTTCATAATTAATTTGATCTCTGAATTGATAATAGAACGAATGAGAAAAAAATTAAAAAAGATGAATTAAAAAAATGGAAAATAGATTTAAAGGAAATATTAAAAAGGAAAATTCATCTAATTCTATAATCGATAATTTATTGATTGGAGGAATTCGAATTATCTCTTTTTCGGTGATAATAATATTCATACTAATTTTAGGTAAAATATTTTATGAAGGTATTGGAGTAATTAATTGGAATTTCCTTACCGGCATTCCTAAATCAGATATATCAAAAGGTGGAATCGGTCCTGCAATATTTGGTACAATGGCTGTCTCTATAATTATGCTTATTCTTGCTGTACCGGTAGGAATATTTTCAGCAATTTATATTAGTGAATTTGCTAAAGATACTTTTTGGCTTAGATTAATCAGGGCTTCAGTAAATAGTCTTGCCGGCGTTCCATCTATTGTAATTGGTTTATTCGGATTTGGTTTTTTTGTATTATTTATAGGCAAATCAATCGATAATATTTTACAAACTGGAATGTTATTTGGTCAACCTGCAATTATTTGGGCATCCGCTACTCTCGCAGTTTTAGTTCTTCCTACAATAATTGTAACTACAACAGAAGCATTAAATTCTATACCTCTTACTTTCAGACAGGCATCCTTGGGACTCGGTGCTTCTAAATGGCAGACAATTAGATATATAATTTTGCCACAAGCTCGTCCCGGTATTTTAACCGGTGTTATTTTGGCTTTAAGCAGAAGCATCGGCGAAACTGCTCCTATAATGTTTCTCGGATGCGCTTTCTTTCTTCCTAATTTACCGCTCGCATATCTAGATCTATCTTTTGTACAAATCCCAATTATTAATCCCGCTGATCAATTTATGCACTTGGCTTATCATATATTTATTCTAGCTACCCAATCATCGAATCCTACATTAACCGCTCCATTTCAATATGGAACAACTTTAGTATTAGTTCTTATTACACTATTGCTTAATTTAACAGCTATAATTTTTAGATTTAGATTCAGGAAAATAATTGAAGTGGTAAATAGAAATCAATGAAAGAAGTAAAAATTAAAATAAAAAATCTAAGTGTATATTTTAATTATATACAAGCATTGAATGATGTTTCGCTTGAGATTTTTGAAAATAAAGTTACCTGCCTAATTGGTCCTTCGGGATGCGGTAAGACAAGTCTTTTGCGTTCTCTTAATAGAATGAACGATATGATTTATGGTTTTAGAATGAAGGGAGAAGTATTAATAGATGATATTGATATTTACGATAAAGATATAGATGTAGTTAATTTGCGCCGTTTAGTGGGGATGGTTTTTCAGCAATCGAATCTTTTCCCTAAAAGTATTTATGATAATTTAATTTTTGCTCCAAAGATTCTTGGAGTAAAAGACAAATCTGAATTAGAAGAAATTGCTGAAAAAGTATGTACACAAACATCGATCTGGGATGAAGTGAAAGACCGTCTAAATGAAAGTGCGCTTAATTTATCTGCCGGTCAGCAACAGCGTCTTTGCATCGCAAGAGCGTTAACCGTTAATCCTGATATTTTATTAATGGATGAGCCATCAAGTTCTTTAGACCCGGTTTCTACTTCAAAAATTGAAGATCTTCTTTTTGATTTAAAACGGAACTATACTATATTAATTGTTACGCATAACATGCAGCAAGCTGCCAGAGTAAGCGATTATACTGCCTACCTTTATCTCGGTCAGCTTGTAGAATACGATAAAACGACTAAAATTTTTACAAATCCGGCTAATAAACAGACGGAAGACTTTCTAACCGGCAGATTTGGGTAATTTATGGAACGACCTTTTGATATTCAGCTTGAAAAACTGAAAACAAAATTATATAAAATGTGCTCACTTGTAGATGAACAAGTAGAATATGCCATTAAATCATTAGAAGATATGAATCCCGAACTTGCAAAGATTGTTTTGGAGCGAGATTCTAAAGTAGATAAGTATGATGATAAGATTGAGCGGGTCTGCCAGAAATTATTCGCTCTTAATCAGCCTGTTGCTATGGATTTACGATATGTTATGTCTGCACTAAAAATTAATAGTAATCTCGAAAGAGTGGGCGATCTCGCAGTTAATATTGCTCATTTATCTATCGAAATTTATGATCCTCTAGAAATTTACCAACAGATTAATTTTAGAGAAATATCTTATTTAACTAAATTTATGATTAAGAACGCAATCGATTCATTTATTAGAGGTGATGCAGAGTTGGCGCGTCAAGTTCTATCAACTGATGATAAACTTGACGAATTAGTTCAGTCTGCTTCGGATATTATAGTCCAAAGAATGAAACTTAGCAAGGATTTTATAGATCAGGGACTAAAAATATATTCGATTTTGCAAGAGATGGAACGCCTAGGAGATCATGCTACTAATATTAGTGAAGAAGTATATTTCATTGTAAAAGCACAATCTATTAAACATCGAAGTCATGATTTTGATGATTCCGATGAGTAAAAGATAAATTAAATTTAAAGCAAGGGTTAAATATTGTTCTCCTTTTTCTTCTCCCAAAATTGCATTTGAAAGCCCTTGTATCTAAATTAAACGTCTGTATTTTTTAAAATTATTACAAATGGAGGTCTGAATATTATGGGTATGATGGCTAAGATGAGAAATCTTGCGCCTTGGTTTATTATCCTTGTAGGCGGTCTTTTCGTTTTGTTCATGGTTGTTTCCGATTCTCGTGTATTAGAGTTTATGGGCAATAG
>JALNXG010000046.1 GCA_023230485.1 Melioribacteraceae bacterium | reverse complement strand
GGATGGATGATAAAGGATATTATGGACAGTTTTTATATGGTAGAAATTACGATTACGTTTCTCCAAAGTCCGAAACGCTTGGCGAAGCATTATCAGTCTTATTTAATATAGCAGATGAAAACAAATCTAAAAGCATATTTGAAAAAATGCCGATTGTAGAATATGGACCGACTTGTATCTTCCCGCAGATAAAAAATATTCCACCTTATCATAATAATGCAATATGGCCCTTTGTTGTAAGCTATTGGACTTGGGCCGCATCTAAAGTAAAGAATGAAAAAGCAGTACAATTTGGTATGGATGCAATTTATCGCCAAGCTTCATTATTTCTTACTAATAAAGAAAATATGGTTGCCGATAACGGTCATTTCAATGGTACAGAAATAAATTCAGATAGAATGCTATGGAGTATTGCAGGAAATCTTGCTACAATTTACCGAGTAATGTTTGGTATTAATATTAATGAGAATGGGTTGAACTTAAATCCATTAGTTCCTGAAAAATTCGGTGGTAATATAAAACTATCTAATTTCAAATACAGAAATGCT
Source organism: Melioribacteraceae bacterium (assembly GCA_023230485.1). GTDB lineage: Bacteria > Bacteroidota > Ignavibacteria > Ignavibacteriales > Melioribacteraceae > BRH-c32. The sequence continues at coordinate 30,587 of JALNXG010000046.1, read as the reverse complement.
TCTCTTGATATTACGATTCATGGCTTTGGAGGAAAGATTACAAATGCATTATTAGATAACAAAAAAGTTGATATTGTTTGGTTGCCTAAAAATATTTCTGGTAATCATACAATTGAAATATTTCTTGATAATAAAAGCTTAGGTGGTAAAATCAATATTGTTGAGAATCAATTTGCACCAACAACTCCTGAAGTTTATATCATCGATAATCAATTAAGCTGGGTTAAAGTTGAAAATGCTGAATATTATAAAATATTTCAAAATGGTTTGATGATTGCAGATACAAAAAATGAAGCATTTAAGATTATTTCAAAAAATATGGTTGATGAATATTCGGTAGTTGCCGTTGACAAAGATGGTTATGAATCATTTATGTCCGAACCGGTTATGAGTGCTAATAACAATTCAGTTGAAGTGGAAGCTTCTAATAGCCCGTTTGAAACAAATATTGAAGGATATGATCGAAAAGGTTACGTTAGAACTACAACTACAATCAATACTGATATCTTATTCGAAAAGGGAATTGATCACGATGGTTATTATTGGGTTGACTTCAAATACTCAAATGGAAATGGACCAATAAATACATTTAATGCTTGTGGAATCCGAACACTTTATATAAATAATGAATTGGTATCGACAATTGTATTACCACAGCGGGGAGATAATGTTTGGAATAATTGGGGTTATTCAAATTCAGTAAAATATTATTTCAAAAAAGGAATCGCTCAGTTCAATCTTAAGTATCTTCCGGTAAACACTAACATGAACATTGAGATAAATGAAGCTTTGATCGATCATCTTAGAATAATTCCGATAAATTAAAGTATAAAGGTCATGATGAAACTTAATTTTATAAAGATATTACTTTCGCTATTATTCGTTTCTTCAATTTCGTTTGGATCAGGCGAGCATAAAATATCTTCACCGGACGGACAAATTGTGTTTTCATTTTTTCTTCGTGATGGCATCCCTAATTATGAAGTTGTCTATGGGGATGAGTCAATAATTAACTCATCTGCTATGAGTTTTAAATTCAAAAACCAACCCGAACTCTCAAATTTATCGTGTATTGATTATAAGACAAATAATTTTAGAGAAGTTTGGACAACCGTCTGGGGACAAAACAAAAAAATATTAAATGAGTACAATGAGATAATTCTTTCCCTTGAAGAAAAAAATCCAAACGCTCGTAAAATTAAAATAATTGTTAGAGCCTATAACGATGGTATTGCTTTTAGATATCATTTCGATGAACAAAAAGAGAATAACTATTTTGAAATTACTGATGAGCAAACTTACTTCAATTTCGCAGACAATTTTTCTGCCTGGTGGATTCCAAACGACTATGATAGCGAAGAGTATTTATATCGGAATACTCCTCTCGACCAAATGATAGCTGCTCATACTCCTGTTACTCTTCAATCAAAAAAGGGAACTTGTATTGTAATTCACGAAGCGGAACTTAAAAATTATGCCGGTATGACTTTAGAAAAAAATAGTTATCCCCAAAATTCATATAAGTCTGTACTAGTACCTTACCCAGATGGAATAAGAGTAAAACAAACTGCTCCATTTAATACTCCGTGGCGGGTGATAATCATTACACCGAACGCTGAAAAATTAATTTCATCAAATATTATTTTGAATCTCAACCCACCTCCGGCTGACAAAAATTATGATTGGATAAAGCCCGGTAAATATGTAGGGGTTTGGTGGGCAATGCATCTCAATAAAGAATCATGGGTTACCGGACCGAATCATGGTGCTACAACAGAAAACGTTAAACGTTATATCGATTTTGCAGCGGAGAATAAATTTGATGCAGTACTTGCCGAAGGGTGGAATAAAGGATGGGAAATGTGGGGGAAAGGAAACGGAGCTTTTTCATATACCGAATCTTTTTCCGATTTTGATATTAATGAATTATCTAAATATGCTAAATCAAAAAACATTGCATTAATTGGTCATCACGAAACAGGTGGCGATTATCTAAGTTATGAAAAACAATTAGATGCCGCTTTCAATTTTTATAAAGAGAACAATGTAAATATTGTTAAAACCGGTTATGCAGGAAGAATCCGCCCTAATGGATATCATTACGGACAAGAAATGGTTAATCACTATAACCTAGTTATGGAAAAAGCGTTAGAATATAAAATTATGTTAGATGTTCATGAGCCAATTAAACCAACAGGTATGTGTCGAACATATCCAAACTTGATGACAGGAGAAGGATTTAGAGGTATGGAGTGGAATGCATGGAGTAAAGGTAATCCACCTGAACATATAACTGTACTTCCTTTTACACGCGGTTTATCCGGTCCGATGGATTATACACCTGGAATATTTGATTTGAAATACGATCAATATAAAAAAGATGAATTTGTAAAATCGACTTTAGCTAACCAGCTCGCACATTATGTTGTACTTTATAGCCCTTTTCAGATGGCAGCAGATTTAATTGAAAATTATAAGGATCAACCTGCTTTTGAATTTATCAAAAATGTTCCGACTGATTGGGATACTACTTTAGCACTCAAGGCGGTAATTGGAGATTATGTAATAATTGCAAGAGAAAAGAATGATGTGTGGTATATTGGTGCTGTAACTGATGAGAATGAAAGAGATATAATAATTAAATTGGATTTCTTAGAAAATGGTAATTACTTGATGAAATCATTTTCAGATGGTAATAATGCTCACTATATTACTAATCCTTATCCAATTAATATTAAAGAAGAAATTATATCCGAAAAAACAGAGTATAAAATTCATCTTGCTCCGGGTGGTGGTTTCGCTTGTGAAATAAGAAAAACTAAATAATACCTAATAAATAATATTTCATATTGAGGCTAATTTATGATTCACAGGTTTAATCTTTCTGTATCAATAAAAAACATTTTTGTATTGTTAATCGTTTGTATTTATCCAATAAATAGATTATCAGCACAAGCTGTTATTTATCATACTCCATTAGGTTATGAAAATATTTATTCAGAAAGAGAATTGGATATAACACTTGACGCATGTGAAAGAGAACCGCAGGATCCAATTGAAAATGAGAATGTAATTATCAATTTTAAAACATCTTCTATTTTTAATAAACAAGAATGCTTTGTTGATGTTATTATAAATAGTCAGCCGATAAATACATATATAGCTGAATTTCAATATAATCTTTCTGGGGAAAGTTACTGGAAAGCGAATATAGGGAAGTTTAATAAAGGCGATTCTGTGAGATACACTATTCGCCTAAATTATAATGATGATGAAAATGCTAGGTCAAAGGAGTACAATTTTCTTACATATGGATGGGATTATTTGACTGACATAAAAACTGCTAAATTTTCTAATAATAAATTAATCTTATCTTGTAGTTCAACCGATGCAGGAATTAACCCAATTGTAAAAATATCATTCAATAACGAGACAACACTTAACCTTGCCTTCTGTTTTGAAGATACTGGTATAAATAATATAAGTAATGGTGAAGAATGTTATTTCCTAGAATTGGAAGATAAAGCGGTTTTATCAAATTCAAAATTGAATCTTGAAATAAATTATAAACCGTTCCGATTAAAACTTGTTTCTAAAGAAGGTATGAATGAGATTGTACAACAATATTCATATCCCGGACATTCATCGATTGGATTCCTAAATAACAATATGGGAATATTAAAGGTTAGCGAGAGTTTATATACTCCGAATAATGAAATGTTTTATGGCTTTGGTGAGCGTTATAACTCAATAAATCAAAGAGGGAATAGCATTGATAATTATGTTGTTAATACTTGGAAAGATCAAGGTTTGAGGACATACATACCGGTGCCATTTTATTTCACAAATAATAATTATGGATTTTTTCTTAACTCAACCTATTATTCCCGTTTTAATCTTGACACAGATAAAACAAATAAATGCGAAATTATTGCAAATTATGGACGTAAATTCAGTGGTGAATTTCAATACTATTTATTTGCAGATAAAGAGTCAAAAAACATTATAACTAACTTTGCAGCTATAACAGGTAAAAGTGATCGGATACCGGTATGGACTTTAGGACCCTGGATATCTGCCAATGAGTGGGATAAACAATCAGAAATTGAAGCACAGATAGATTCGCTAAAGAAATATGATGTTCCTAATACAGTAGTTGTGATAGAAGCTTGGAGTGATGAAGAAACTTTTTACATTTTTAATGATGCAAAGTACTCATTAAGAAATGGTTCTGAATATTTCTCATTAAATGATTTTAAATTTTCAGGTCGATGGCCTGATCCAGTTGGAATGATAGATAATCTTCATAAAGATAATATGAGGTTGGTGCTGTGGAATATTCCTGTGCTTAAATCTAGTACGGTGCAGAATGAACAAAGAGATATCGATGAAAAATATGCAATTGAAAATAATTTTGTTGTAAAGAATCCGGATGGCACTCCTTTTCGAATTCCACCAACCTGGTTTGGTAAAAGCTTAAATCATGATTTCACAAGCAAAGAAGCTTCCGATTGGTGGATGAAAAAACGTAAATACTTGATTGAAGAGATGAAAGTCGATGGATTCAAATGTGATGGAGGAGAATTTATTTGGGGCAGAGATTTGAAATTTTCGGATGGAAGAAATGGAGAAGAGATGAGAAATCTTTATCCTAACCTTTATCTGGATGCATATTATAAATATATTAAATCTATTAATCCGGAGGCAATCGTTTTCCATAGAGCCGGAACTTTTGGAGCTCAAAAACATCCACTTGCTTGGAACGGAGATCAAGGTTCTTCATTTCGAGAATTTAAAGAAGCAATATTATCATGCTTGAATTCAGCAATATCTGGAATATCTTTCATAGCCTATGATATTGCAGGATATCATGATGAAACAAATCTTTCTCCTGAACTATATAAACGTAGTCTGGCTCAAGCAGCGTTTTCGCCAGTGATGCAGCTTCATTCAGGTTATTCCGGTGATCCCGGATTAGAAAGAACACCTTGGAATATAGCTCGTATGTATAACGATATTTCATGTATTGATGTTTATAAAAAATATGCGAATGCACGGTTCAATTTAATGCCATATTTGTATTCGGAAACAGTTTTTACTTCAGAAACCGGAAGCCCTTTGATGCGTCCATTACTGTTGGATTATCCAAATGATGAAAAAGTCCTTGAGGTCGAGACTGACTATATGCTGGGAAGAAATCTATTTGTATGCCCAATAATAGAACCAGGTACAAAGAAAGAACTCTATCTGCCGGAAGGTATTTGGTTTGATCTTTGGTCATTCAAAAAATACGAAGGTAAAAAATCTTATCAATTTGAGGTCAGAGATGATCATCTGCCGGTCTTTATTAAGAATGGAACTATTACTCCTCTTAACTTAGATAAAGATTATAAGCTTGCATCCGGAATGACTAACGAATTGAAAGCATACAACAATCTTACTTTTATAATTATGCCGGATAAATCAATTGAATATGATTTTCATGATTATGTAGAGGGTAAAGTTAAAACGATTAAGACTTCTTTTGAGAATGGTAATCTAGTTTTAGAATTACCGGACTGTAAAACGAATCTATCTTTGATAATTAATATCCCATCTATTCAAGAAATTGAATTAACAGAAAAAATATTAAATGCATCAGCTGATTGGGATGATTTTTTAAGTACTTCGGGTGGATATTATTTTGCAAATGAAAGTAATATGCTGTATGTGAAATTGAATGCTTCAAAAGAAAAAAGAATCTTAACGATAAAGACAAATTAATTGTGTAATTATGTTAATCAATAAAATAAAAATATCTCTTATTATTTTTCTAATCTTCGGTTTTTCAATAAAACTTCATTCACAAAATAGTTTTATTGATGAAACTATCGCTGATATTGAAGGAGAAAAAATAACCACTTCGCTTTTTCAAGAATTGTGGGAGATGAGTCCACACCTTAATACCAGAGTTAAAAATTATTCACTTTCTGAAAAAATCAATTTCTTAAATACAATTATTGCATATAAGCTTTGGTACCGAAATTCAGCAGATTACAGAGTTGATACGTCAGTGGCGTTTTCCACTGCTATTGAAGAAATAAAAAAAATGTATGTCCGCGATGCGTTATATAAAAAAGAGATATTAGACAAAATTACTATTACAAATGAAGAATTGAATTCTGCCTTGAAGAAGCAGGGCAAAACTCTTGTTGTAAATTATTTATTGGCACCTAAAGAAGAAGAAATCAAAAATTTATACACACTACTCATTTCAGGCATTCCGTTTGATTCTCTTCTGAGAGAAAGGGATGAGTATAAAAATCAATCCGAGCCATTAAATATTAAATTTGGAGATTATCCTGAACCGATAGAAGAAGAATTATTTTCATTATTGCCGGGACTATTTTCTCAACCAATTCAATTCAGAGACGGGTATTACATTTTCTATTTGAAAAATGTTAATAAAAAGATATGGGCTGGTTATGATGAGCAGGAAAAAGAAAAACAAAAAGCTGAAGATGTAATTAAGAAAAGAAAAGAAAATATATTATATGATAGCTTTATGAAAAATACATTAAACGGAATTAAGGCAGATGTAAATCGTAATATGTTCAAGAAACTTGAAACCGGATTAATAGATGCTTTTGCTGGAAAGACTGTCGGCGAAGAGAAGAGTTCTTTCATAACTTTATCTATCGATGAGTTTATAAAACTAAAGAAGCAATTTACTGAGGAAGAACTTAATGATATTTTTATAACTTTTTCTTGGGGCACTATAAGCTTTGATAAATGCTTACGAGCATTGTACTTCAACGGTCTTAGAATGCCTTCGAGCAATCCTGAAGTTATAAAAGGAACTTTCGATACCTACATTAGAAGTTATATTGAAATGGAACTCTTATACCGAAATGGAGTAAATAATGGTCTTCAATATTCAGATGAAGTTAAAAAGTATTTGAAAATATGGTCGGAATATTACACATTTGAAACAATTAGAGGGGGGATGATCGATACCGTAAAAATTACTGAAGATGAAATTAGAAATGCTTATAGTAAAATTTATAAAGAAATGAACAAGAATACTTTTGGTAAAACCGATTCTACTTGCCTCGAAGATTCCTCCTATGAAAATGTTCATTCAAAAGTAAAAACCCAATTGGCTATGGAAAAAATTAAATACAGGATAACAAAAAAGACAGCGGATTTTGCAGTACGTTCAAAAGTTATTATCAATTATAACGTTTTAAGTAAAATGGATTTGACAAATATAAGTTCGATGACCATACGATTTATGGGTTTCGGTGGAAGTATAAGTGGAGTACCGGTTTATACGCCTAATTATGAATGGACAGAATTACTTGATTCAAAAACAGTTATCCCCTAAGATTCTTAAATAATATGAAGTATTAATGTGAGCCTCCCTCGCAGAAAACTCAAGAAGTGATATTCGTTTTTCATTTTCTTGGGTTTTTTGTTTTAAAATAGTACTTGACAAATGATATCCAATAGTATATATTTGTTAGTGAATGATAACTAACATAATGTAGGCAATAGAAAATGGCCCGGTTAAGTACTGAAGAACGACAGATTTTAATCATTGATGAAGCAATAAAAATAATTCATGAATTGGGTTATCAAGCTTTTTCTATTCGCGAACTTTCTAAAAGGGTAGGTATAAGCGAACCTGCAATTTATAGACATTTCTTAAATAAAGAAGATATCGTCTTAGGTATTTTGGGAAGATTCAATGAATTTGATCAAAGTCTTTTTCAAGAAGTAAAAAAATATAAAAAGCCGATCGACCAAATACAATGCTTTATCCAATTTCACTTTGATTTCCTTGAGAAGAATCCAGGAATGACTTCAATTGTATTTGCAGAGGAGATATTCAATCAAAGCGATCTATTACGTGATAAATTAATATCAATTATCGGAAAAAGAAAATATTTAATAAAAAATATAATTGATGAAGCTCATTTTAATGATGAAGTAGTCGAAATTGATTCACAAGAGCTAATTACTATAATCTTAGGATTTATACGTTTAGTTATTCTTGAGTGGAGAATGAGTAACTTTTCTTTCTCACTTTCAAAGCGCGGTAAAAAAGTCGTAAATACAATTGAAAAATTATTAGTTAAAAAGTAATATTTTTTTAATATCATTGTTAGTGAACGTTACCTAACTTTATAATTGTGAGTAATATGAACATTTTAGAATATAAAAAATTAATAACCGACTATTCGAGAGATTTGATTATGTCAGAAGGATATAAAAAAATCACGATTGAACTTATAGCTTCAAATCTCTCAATAAGTAAAAAGAGCATATATAAAGTCTTTTCCTCAAAAAGAGAGCTTATTGCTTCAATATTCCTAAATGAATTAAATAACGCTTATAATGGAATTATTCATTTAATCCAAGAAAAGAGTACGATGATTGAAAAAGTTGAAAAACTTTCAAATCTAATCGAAAATTACATTCGCATATTCAATGAACTGTCACTTAATAATTTAAAAAGAGAATATCCTCAGATTTGGAAAGAGATAATTCTCTTCAGAAAAGAACGTGTTTTACCATTAATAAATAATTTATTAAATCATTCGAAAAAACATGATATAATTAAAGATTACTCTAATGAACTAATAATAAGATTATTTAGCTCTGCCTTAACTATATCTACAGAAAGAAATTATTTATTACAGAACAGCTATGATTATAAAGTAGTTTTTAATTCAATCTTCGAAATTCTCTTAAATGGAATATTTACAAAAAAAGGCAAAAAACTATTAGCAATAAATAAAAGGATGAAAAATGAAAACAACTAAAATAATCAGTGCACTTATTCTCCTTCTATCCATCTCTGCTTGCGGCGGGAATGAAGATGCCTCGCAAATTGAAGCTACCGGCACAATTGAATCAACAAACGTTACAATCAGTTCCAAAAATGTTGGCGAAATTAAATCAATTATTGCAGATGAAGGAACGAGAGTAAATGCCGGAGATACAATACTTGTTATTGATCATGAAACATTAGGTTACCAACTTCTGCAAGCGGAAGCGGGGGAACAAATTGCCGAGGCACAACTCAATCTAATGCTAAAAGGTGCCCGTTCAGAAGATATCAATCAAGCTGAAGAGATGATGAAACAGAGCGAAACTAATTATAAATTAGCCAAGAATGATTTCGATAGATACTCCAAACTTTGGGATAGTAAATCGATAACTCAAAAGCAATATGAAGATATTACCGCTCGTTACCAGATTACTCTTGCACAATATTCTGCCTCAAAAGAGAATTTTCAAAAAGTAAAAAAAATATTCAGACCCGAAGAGATTGAACAAGCTAGGGGTAATACTCAAAAAGCAAAGGCCTCGGTTGGACTCCTAAAAAAGAATATAAGTGATAGCTATATTATTGCTCCTTTAGATGGTTTCGTTGTTAAAAAATTTGTTGAGGTTGGGGAGACAGTTGCCCCGATGTCATCGCTTGTAAAGGTTTCTAATCTCTCAAGTGTTAATCTGATAATTTATATCTCCGAACTCGAATTAGGTAAAGTTAAACTTGGTCAAAAAGCAGAAATTACCGTAGATACCTATCCCGATAAAAAATATCATGGTGAAGTAACATATATCTCACCTGAGGCTGAATTTACTCCTAAAAATATTCAAACAAAAGATGAACGTACAAAATTGGTTTTTGCAGTTAAAATTGAAATACCAAATAAATCATTTGATCTTAAACCCGGTATGCCCGCTGACGCTATTATTTTATTATAAACTAACGAGTTAATGATGGAAGCAGTAATAAAAATAAATAATCTTAAAAGAAGATACGATTCAGTTTTGGCAGTGGATGATATTAGTTATTACGTAAATCGTGGCGAAATGTTTGGATTAGTAGGACCCGATGGGGCAGGAAAAACTACTACAATCAGAATGTTAGTCGGTCTAATTAATCCCGATAGCGGTTCCGCCGAAGTCCTAGGGCATGATCTCCAATCTCAAAAAAAAATAATAAAAGATGAAATCGGTTACCTATCTCAAAAATTTTCACTCTATGGCGATCTTACGATTGATGAGAATATTGAATTTTTTGCAGATATTCATGGAGTAAAGCACTTTGAAGAAAGAAGAGATGAATTGCTCGAATTTACTAGGCTTACACCTTTTAGAGATCGGCTTGCCGATAAACTTTCCGGCGGAATGAAGCAGAAACTTGCACTAGCTTGCACCCTAATCCATAAACCGAAAATTATTTTTCTTGATGAACCGACAACCGGTGTTGATCCTGTTTCGAGAAGAGATTTTTGGAAAATACTTTCCAATCTATTAAAGGAAGGTATTACAATATTTATGTCAACACCTTACCTTGATGAAGCAGAAAGATGCAATAGAGTGGCTTTGATGGATAAAGGTAAAATAATTAGCTGCGATACTCCGAAGAACGTTAAAGACTCCATTCATATGCAAGTATTGGAAATTGTTTGTAATCCTGTAAGAAAAGCATATAACCTGATAAGATCAAATTCCGACTATGAAGTCCAAATGTATGGCGATAGATTGAATATTGCATTAATTGATTATGAAAATGATTACGAAGTGATTAAAAAATTATTTGAAGAAAACTCAATTGAAGAGATAGATAAACGAACTATTACTCCATCATTAGAAAATGTCTTTATCCATTATATGAGTAAATAAAGTTTAGTGAAAAATTTGAAAAGGAAACAAAGATGAAAAAACTATTAATATTAATTCTTATTGCAAGCAGCATATTTGCTCAAGAAAAAGTCCTAACGTTAAAAGAAAGTTTAGAATTAGGGCTTCAAAATAGCAATGACCTCAAAGTATCGAGATCAAAATTAAATTATGCAGATTCTAAACTCAGCGAAATCAATAGCCAATTCTTACCAAATTTTAAATTATTCGGTAATTATACACGATTGAGCGATAATATTCCCGCTTTTGAGGTTTCGATGCCATTTGCCCCTAATCCAATTAGAATTTCAGAACCGCTTTATAATAATTATACATTCAAATTCGGATTTAGCCAACCTCTATTTACGGGATTCAAATTATCATCCTCGAGAAATTTAGCAGAATTAAATCTAAATGCCTCAGAAGAGGATTATTCGAAAGAAAAAAATGAGGCTGCTTTTAATATATATATAGCTTATTGGAATTATTACAAAGCAGATGAAATTAAAAAGGTAATTGAACAAACACTTCAACAAATGGAATTACACCTAAAGGATACAAGAAGTTTCTTTGATAATGGATTAATACCAAGGAACGATATGCTGAAGTTAGAAGTGCAATATTCTAATACAAAACTTATGCTTATAGATGCAGAGAATAATTCGGAACTCGCCCGAATCGCATTTAATAAAGCAATTGGTCTTAAACTTTATGAACAAACCAAAATTGCAGCCGATGAGGAATCATTATATAACGAGAAATACCAAATTTCAGACTTAATAGAAGAAGCATTAAAAAATAGAAATGAATTAAAATCATTAGAATATCGAGTTGCTGCAAGCTCTCAAGGAGTAAGTGCTGCTAAATCGGCTTGGTATCCATCCATATTTTTAACCGGTAATTATTATTACAGTAATCCTAACCCAAGATTCCAACCGGCAAAAGATGAATTTAATTCAAATTGGGATTTAGGCGTTACCTTAAGTTGGGATGTATGGAATTGGGGCTTAACCTCTTCTCAAGTTTCTCAAGCCGAAGAAACTAAAATCCAACTTGAAACAAATCTTAGTATAATAAAAGATAATGTTCAAGTGGATGTTTATTCTAATTACTTGAACCTTATTAAGATTGAAGAAAAAGTAAACGTTAATAACGAAGCATTAGCTCAAGCATTAGAAAACTATCGAATTACATCCGAAAAATATAATACTCAATTGGCGACAAGTTCCGACCTAATAGATGCGGAAACCTTAAAACTCCAAGCCGAAACTAATCTGAAAACTGCTGAAGTGGATTTTCGAATTGCAAGAGTAAAATTAGAAAAATCCTTAGGGAGAACAATTTATTAATGAATGCAATTGAAGTTAAAAATCTGACAAAAATATTCGGAAACTTCACTGCTGTCGATAGTATCAATTTTAATGTCAAGCAGGGAGAAATATTTGGATTCCTTGGAGCTAATGGTGCGGGTAAATCCACTACCATACGGATGCTAATCGGGATTTTAGAACCTTCATCCGGTGATGCTCTCGTAAGCGGATTTAGTATTAAAAACCAATCTGATCTTGTTAAAAAGAATATCGGTTATATGTCACAAAAATTTTCGCTTTATAATGATTTAACGGTAGTTGAAAATATTCGATTTTTTGCAGGGATATATGGATTAGATGGGAAAAAATATGAGGAGAGAAAAAAATGGGTTTTGAAAGTAGCAAATTTGGAGAATATGGAAAATACAATCACCGGTTCATTGCCGGGTGGAATCAAACAACGTTTAGCTCTTGGAACTGCTGTAATCCACGAACCCAAAATTGTATTCCTCGATGAACCGACAAGTGGAGTTGATCCAATCTCTCGGAGAAATTTCTGGGATCTGATAAATGAACTTTCGGAAAACGGAACTACAGTTCTTGTTACGACTCACTATTTAGATGAAGCGGAATACTGCAATGATATTATCTTAATAAACGCAGGCAAGCTTATTGCACAGGGAACTTCTCAAGAACTAAAAACAAATTATATAAAAAATCCTATACTCGAAATTGAAGGTGAAAGGGTGGTTGATAGTTTGGAAATATTGGAAAAAGAAAAATGGGTAGGCGAAACTTCGATTTTCGGAAACTATATTCATGTTATCCTTAATGATAATACTATTAATGAAAAGCATATCTATAAATTGCTACAAGAGCAAAATGGAATTAAAATCCATCGTGTAGAAAAAATTACCCCTACTCTCGAAGATGTATTTATTCATTTAATTGAAAGGGAGAGTAAGAAAAATGTTTAATAGAATTCATGCAATTGCGAAAAAAGAAACTCGTCAGCTTAAACGCGATACTCGAATGCTCTTTATTGTCTTTTTCTTTCCCGTTGTTTTACTGGCCATCTTTGGCTATGCAATTAATTTCGATGTCCATCATATAAAACTTGGAGTTTATGATCAAGACCACTCAGAGTATTCAAGAGAATTTTTAAATGGATTAACAAGTTCTGAATATTTTGATATCGTTACTTATATCGATGATGAAGGGGATATTAAAAAATTATTAGATGAAAAATCTGTACAAGCTATTGTAGTATTCCCTAAAGATATGTCAAGAAGATTACTTTCAAAGCGGGAAGTAAAAATTCAATTTCTAGTCGATGGTGTCGATGGCACTTCGGCGAGCGTTATTCAGAATTATGTTAATGCCGCAACTTATAGTTATTCAATTCAATTGACTAAAGAGTATTTAGCTGTAACGGGAAAAAGTCTTTATGTACCAATCGATCTGCAGCCCCGGTTTTGGTTTAATCCCGATCTTCAATCCACTCGTTTCCTGATTCCAGGATTAATGGGGATGATATTAATTATTACTGCGGTTATATCAATATCACTTTCAATTGTCCGTGAGAAGGAAAGGGGTACAATTGAGCAAATTAATGTATCGCCTCTTTCGTCAATTGAATTTATTATTGGCAAAACGATTCCATATATTGCTATTTCTTTAATAAACGCTTCAATCGTTCTCCTTGCGGGTTATCTTCTCTTTGGTATTGTTATTAAAGGAAATATATTTTTACTTCTATTGGGGACTTTCGCCTTCTTATTTGCAGCATTGAGTTTGGGTGTGTTTATTTCTACAATCTCCGATTCGCAGCAAGTGGCATTCCAAGCTGCAAATGTTACTTCATTGCTCCCATCTTTAATTCTATCCGGATTTATCTTCCCGATAGAAAGTATGCCGGTTGCAATTCAAATACTTACGAATATTACTCCTGCAAAATTTTATATAGTAATTCTTAGGTCTATCCTTTTAAGAGGTGCAGGAATATCTGCTTTCTGGGATCAATTATTATATCTCGGAATATTCGGATTGGTGTTTATTCTCCTTGCAACTTTAGCTGATAAAAAATCAAAAAATAAGTGAACAATATGAAAACAATATTTCAGTTTATTATTAAAGAATTATTACAGGTCAAACGTGATAGAAAAATGCTCGCTGTAATTTTTATGGCGCCGATCTTACAACTCATTTTCCTCGGCTATGCCGCCAATATGGACGTAAATATAATTCATACAACTATTTATGATCAGGACCAAACATCCACGAGCAGAGAATTTATTGAACGGTTTGAACAATCCGGATATTTCCAAATTGATCAATATGTTGATGATTATAACGAAGTAACGGAGTTATTGAATCAAGGGAAAACACTTGTCGCAATAATTATTCCGAAAGACTTTGAAAAAAATATTAATATAAGAAAAACAACACCACTTCAAACTCTATTTGAAGGATCGGACGGCAATAAAGCATCCGTTGCACTTGGCTATATTCAAGGCATTGTTACAAAGTTTTCGAGAGATATTGTTACGGAAACAAAGGATAAAGTTGGTATGAAGATAGCCTTAAGCGGCTCTCTAGTGCCCGAAGTCCGTGTATGGTATAATCCCGAAATGAAAACTCGGAACTATATGGTACCCGGAATACTTGGACTTATCTTAATGATCTCTACTATTTCATTGATGTCAATGGCCGTTGTAAGAGAGAGAGAAATTGGAACACTCGAACAATTAATTGTAACTCCGATAAAAAATTACCAACTCATTCTAGGAAAATTAATTCCATTTACACTCATCGGTTTTGTTGTTTTAATAATTGTTATGATAATTATGACGCAATGGTTCGGTATAGTAGTAAGAGGGAATAAACTCTTCCTCCTATTTACTGCACTGCTATTTGTTCTGTCAAATTTGGGTATCGGTTTATTTATTTCCACTGTCTCTAAAACGCAGCAGCAGGCTATGATGGCATCAGTTTTTGCAGTTATGATGCCTATGATTTATCTCTCAGGTTTCGCTTTCCCTATCGAGAATATGCCACAAGTGGTACAGTATATAACTTATATAATCCCTCTCCGATATTTTATTACTATACTCCGTGGAATTGTACTTAAGGGAATTGGGTTCTCAGCTCTTTGGATGGAGACATTAGTTCTTTTTGGTATGGGAATAAGTCTATTAATCTTTAGTTCATTAAGATTCAGTAAGAAAATAGATTAGTAGAAAATGGATATAATTATTAAATATCATTTTTCAAATAAAGGAATTGTCCTTCTATTATCGACATTCTTAGTCTCCGGTCTTTTTGAATGCTCTTTTGGTCAAATGTATAACGATGAACATTTACCCTCTGGATTATCAAAATATTCACATTCGAATTATTCCGATGCAAATTATTCGGAAACTCTTAAGGCGAATAATGATAGTGAAAAATATTATTGGTTGCCTGCCGTAGAAGTAGTCGGTTTAAATTTGAGTCTTTGGGCATATCATCGATATTTGAGTTCAGAAGGATGGTCAAATATTAGTTGGAAATCAATAAAGAGTAATTTTGAATCCGGGTTCAAATGGGATGTTGATGGATATTTGATGAATCAGTTTTGGCATCCATATCATGGTTCCAATTATTACAACATTGCCCGGTCTAATGGTCTTACATTTTGGGAATCTGCCCCTTATGCATTAGGTGGTAGTTT
This sequence comes from Melioribacteraceae bacterium, assembly GCA_023230485.1. GTDB lineage: Bacteria > Bacteroidota > Ignavibacteria > Ignavibacteriales > Melioribacteraceae > BRH-c32. The sequence continues at coordinate 14,885 of JALNXG010000046.1, read as the reverse complement.
GATATGGGAATACTTTATGGAAAACGAACCACCTTCTTATAATGATATCGTTAATACACCTATCACCGGCATTATTCTCGGTGAAATAAGTTACCGAATTTCTGATTTAATAATTGATGAAAGTACCACTGGTAGCGAAAGAGTATTCCGAGAATTTTTCTCTACCCTCGTTGATCCAATGCGCGGATTTAATAGAATACTCCGCGGCGATATGTGGAAAGCCGGAGAAGCCAATGAACCTGCTGATTTTCATTTAATTGTTTCTTCCGGAATACATAACCTGTTCCTTAGCAGCAAATTGAATGATAGTAAATTGTACGCAGCGATTAGAGCCGACTTAAATTATGGCGATCTATTCGCTGTTGATTCGCACAAGAATCCATTTGATTATTTTACACTTCATGTTGAACTTAATATTGCCCCTGATGATAATATTGCCGGTATCTTTGCTAGCGGAGTAATCTGGGATGGTAAATTAAAGCTCTTTGTAAATTCAAAAAATATTGTCGGAATTTATAAAGAAGTTGATATACATATTAATACGATATATAAACTTTCGGCTACAAGTTTAAGCAGTCAATTAATTAATACTGTCCCATTATCCGCCTCACTAACTTTGCATAATTATTTAGGTCTATCGGCAATTCTTATGGGTGCTACAAATTCGCAATATGCCTCCGTATTAGGGAAAGATTATAATATAGGTCCCGGGGCTAGCGGTAAAGTAGGAGCTCATCTTATTATAAAATATTTTGGTGAACTATATCTTAACTATAAACGATACTGGATTCATACACTGAGTGGTGCTGATGGTGAAGAGTTTGTTGGCTTATTGAATATCGGAATTAATTATAACCTATTTGCTGATAATTCAGTTTGTTTAGACCTCCTATTATATGAACGATTTGGGGAATATGTAGATTATCCTAATACTCAAGATGCAAACTCGGCAGTAAGAATTTATTATAAGCATTGTTTTTAATCAATCATTAGTAAAAATAATAACTTCAACAAAGAAAAGGTGTAGAATGAAAAAAGTAATATATAGAAGAATAGGGGCTGCGATTGCTCTAATATTTAGTCTCTTAACGATAGTGGAAGGTTCACAAGTATTATTTGGGACGGTTCAACCGGATCATTTTGTTCTTAAACCATTGCTCATTTATAATGTCCTAATGGGAATTGTGGGAATTATCGCAGGTGTTGTGATTTGGATAAATTGTAAACGTGCACTTTTGCTTACAACTATAATAACATTTCTCCATTTCATTGTTCTATTCACTGTTGAATTTATCTTTTATTTCCGTGGTTCAGTTGCCGAGCATAGCGTTGTAGCAATGATTATACGCGTAGCTATATGGTTGGTTGTTCTCGTTCTAGTGTGGAGGAATATGCCTAAAAGTGATCTTAAATCAAAAAATGAAAATATTAATATTGACGAGGAAATAAGTGAAAATTAAATTCTATGTAATAATTAGTTTTTTAGTTCTTTCTTCATTTATAGTAGCAGCACAGGATAAAGTATCACTTTTTGAAATTGATAAAGTTAATCAACTTTTAGAATTATCTACCGATCAGTTTAAGATAATTGAAATAGATGTTGATAAAATCAAATCGATCTTAGAAGAGGATAAAAAGATTTTATCCAATCTGAGAGAACGCTTTAAAAATGATGATAAACCCGGCTTCTTTGAAAAAATTGGAGTTAAGAGAGGACGTGATAAAAGAATCGATAAAATTGAAGATCTCCTTGAAGAGATAGAAGACAAATTAAATGAGAAACAAAAGATTCTCTTCAGTCAAATAGAGAAGCCAAAATTGAATTCATTAAGCAAAAAAGAATTAATTAAATAATTTATTGAGATAAAAGCATTATATTTTCAGGAAAATGAAAAGGAATATTTATGAGTCTTATTCAAGTAAAGAATGTTTCTAAAATTTATCAGACAGGCGAAGTATCTGTAACCGCACTTAATGGCTTATCGGTAACAATAGGTCAAACGGCTTTTATCTCTTTTGTTGGTCCATCCGGCAGTGGTAAATCGACACTTCTGAATTTAATCGGATCACTCGATAAACCCACTAAAGGGAGAGTAATTGTTAACGATGTTGATATTGCAACGCTCAACCGAACGCAATCTGCAGCATTCCGAGGAAGCACAATCGGTTTTATATTTCAAAATTTTAATATGATACCAGTGCTCACAGTTTATGAAAATGTTGAGTATCCACTCTTAATGCTAAAACATAATGCCTTAGATGATCATCGTGAACGTATATTTACTCTACTTGACAAAGTTGGAATGCTTGATCAAAAAGATAAATATCCAAATCAGATTTCCGGAGGTCAGAAGCAGCGCGTAGCTGTTGCGCGGGCTTTAGTAACCAATCCTAAAATTGTTCTTGCTGATGAACCTACCGCAAATCTTGATCACAAAACTGCTTTCAAAGTCATTAGTATTATGCACGAAATGCAAAAAGAATTCGGAACAACTTTTATCTTTTCAACACACGATACAAAAATTGTGGATGAAGCAGAAATAATTTATACTCTGGAAGATGGGGCTATTGTTAATCAAGAAATTAAAGTAAATAAATAAGGAAAGCCGTGAAAAATCTTATAAAAATTGCAGTACGAAATTTATTTAGGTATAAACGCCGCACACTTCTTACTTCATCTCTAATTGCCTTCGGCGTTATCCTGGTTATTGTATTTGGCGGCTTAGCTATTTCATTTAAAAGCCAGATGATCGGAATCATTACAAATACCTCTCTCGGAGATATGCAGATTCACAAAAAAGGTTATGTAGAATCAATCGATAATCTACCCTTAAATATTTCTTTAACGGTACAAGAGTTGACATCTATCGAACAAAAAATGAAAAAGATGCCTGAGATTGAAGCATATAGCCTGCGTATTAAATTTGGTGCTATGATTAGTAATTATGCGAATACCTCGAATATTCGTTTGAATGCGGTTTATCCTGAAATGGAAAGTAAGACTGTTCCCGATCTTATTAAGAGAATTAAGCGAAACGTGTCGGACCCAGTACATTTTATTAAACCGGGCGAAATACTTGTACCGGAAACACTGATGAAAGGACTTTCTTTGAAGGTGGGTGATGAAGTTGTTATTGTGGCAACGAATAAGGATGGCTCCGTAAATGCAATTACTTTGAATATAGCAGCGATGATGGAAAATGTATTCGGTCCTTCCGGCAAAGACGGATACATTCATGTAGATGATGCTACAATGCTTTTGCGTATGGAAAACCCGGAGTTTGTCGAGATAGCAATCCGCTTAAAAAATTTTAATCAGCTTGATAATGTCTATAAACAGATTAATGGTTATGTCTCTTCTTCCAACATGCCGTATGAAGTTCATACTTGGGAACAACTTTCTCCTTTTGCAAGTATAGCACGCATAGTTGATCTTCTTATTCTTGTTGTAAAAATTATTTTAATATCGATTGTTCTTGTAAGTATTCTAAATATAATGACGATGTCTGTTTATGAGAGAATTGGTGAGATTGGAACTATTGCTGCAATCGGTACACCGCCAAGCAAAATTTTATCTCTCTTTATTATAGAGGGATTCGCAATGGGATTGCTAAGCACTGCTGTTGGCGTTATACTCTCAGTGGGATCTCTTCTGTTGATGAGTTTGACTAATCTCAATTTTAAGTTTGGGCAAATGAATGTTACTCTCAATCCTAGTATCCCAACTGGTGAAGTGATTACCACTGTGCTTATTGTTTTGTTTATTTCAATTCTTGCAAGCTTCCAACCTGCTTATAAAGCATCTAATATGGAACCGGTTGATGCTCTCGGGCATACTTGAGGTAAATGCTATTGATCCAATTTAACGTACTTATAAATCATGAAAGGATTTTTTATGAAAACGAAAATATTTAGTGGGCTTTATTTGATATTCCTTTTTACAATTTCACTATTTGCACAGGATGCAAATAAATTATTAAAAGAAGTTGATGATAATTTGATGCCCTCATCTTATGAATCATACCGTAAGCTTATCAATGAGGAGCCGGACGGTTCAAAGAAAGAATTTACTTTTTATACCGTGAAAAAAGGAAATGATAAAATTGCTATGCTTTATCTTACTCCTGCAAGTGAAAAAGGACGTTCTACGTTGCGTCTAGGTGATAATATGTGGCTTTATATCCCCAGCGTAAATAGACCAATTCGTATTACAAGCTTACAATCGGTTATTGGCGGGGTTTTTAATAATGCCGATATAATGCAACTGGAATATTCTGTTGAATACGATGCCTTATACGGAGATGAAACCGAGAAAGAGTATATTCTTAATCTCAAAGCAAAGAATAAAACAGTAACATATGATAAATTAAAAATGTGGGTATCTAAAGCAGATAAAATATTACGGAAAGTAGAAGCATACTCCGCTAGCGGAATGCTTATCAAAACTTTAGAATTTAAGGATGATAAAAATTTCGGCGGAGGGCTTACTCGCCCGGCAACCATCGAAACTTATAGTCCGCTATATAAAGGTTACCGCTCCTTAATGATTTATCAAGCTATTAAAAAACGTCAATTTGCAGATGAAATATTTACCCAAAGTTATATGGGACGTTTAGGGGATATAAGGAAATGAAATTTATCGGCTGGTTTATAATCGTTTTATTGTTTGCATTATCGATAGTCACTGTTGCACAAGAAGGAAATGAGTATGATTTTCCGGCAGAACAAGAAAAGAAGCTGGAATTGAACGGCAACCTCGATGTGAAATATTATATGTTCAATATGGATCAAAAATCAGCACAATATAGACTTCAATTTTACAAAAATCTTCCATCGTCTTCACTACTTTCACAATATAAATTAGAACCATATCTAAACGCAGAATATCGGACAAGTGATTTAGGGTTTGTTCTAAAAACTCACGCATCATATTATAGCGATACTGATGCAAGGTTTGATCTGTTCGAAGCATACGCTAGTTTTAACCCATCATTCGCCACGACCCTGCAAGCCGGTAAACGCGTTTACAGCTGGGGAAAAGGTTATGCATTTAATCCGGTTGGATTCGTTAATCCGGTTAAGGACCCGGAAAATCCCGAATTAGCACAAGCCGGAATCCTTTCGGCAAGCGCTGAGTATATCAAAAGCTTCCCTTCAGGGGCACTTCAATCATTGGCACTTCAGCTAATTGTTATTACACCTGATAATTTGATTAACGGCAGATATGGTGAGTTAAAAAATATTGATTTTGCATTTAAATCTTCTTTTCTCCTTTGGGATACAGATATCGACCTGATGGCTTATTACAGTAAGGAGAATCCGAAACGATACGGAATTGATTTTTCTACAAACATAAAAGAAAATATCGAAATTCATGGAGAATTCAGTTATAATCGATCTGTCACTCGTTACAGTTTAAGAGATAATAGGGAAGTTGGTGAAAAAGTAGATGCATCTTCTTATCTAATAGGATTCCGGTATCTCGGAGAAACTAATACTACCATTATTGCTGAATATTATCATAGCGATGCTGGACTAACAAATAATGAATTTGAAAATTACAATTCGTTTTTAATTAGAAGCGCAGAGAGTAATGACCCTGCAATTATAAAACAAGCACTTGGCATTAATCAATCTTATTTTAAAAGCAGCTCGTTGATGCGGGATTACCTTTATGTAAAAGTAACACAACCCGAGCCTTTTGACTGGTTATATTTCACTCCTTCGGTATATACAATTTACAATTTATCAGATAAGAGTTTCTTAGTTGCACTAACATTGAATTATAAACCGTCAACTAATATTGAGTTTATTCTTTGGCCTTCGACATTAATCGGAAAGGATGATTCTGAATATGGGAGTAGACAAATAAAAGAAAAAGTTGAGCTGTGGATGAGAGTGTTTTTTTAGTTTAGGCGGGAAGACAAGTGTATTTATAAACTTAAAATCACCGAAAAGCAAAGAGATGATTTTGACGATGTTCATTATAATAAATGAAAATATTGGATATTTATTTAAAAAAGCCGGAAAGGAGGGATAACCTTTCCGGCTTTGAAATTGAAACGGTAAATATTATTTTGATTTCGTTGAGCTATTGCTGTCTTCCGAAACCACCACGACGACCTTTTCCTCGTCCATTACCGTTCCCTAAACCTTGACCGTTTCCCGAGCCAATAGATTTTCCCTTTCCTTGATTGATTTCAGAGTTTGTAGATTCTTCTGACGCTTGAACCAATCCTTGTCCAAACCCACGTCCACCGCGTGCGCTGCCGCCTCGTCCTAAGCCTAGTCCAAGTCCGGTTACAATCTCTCTATTCTCTGCCGATTGATTCTCGTTCTCGGTTGTTTGTGTGTTTTGGGTAGTCTGTTTATTTCCGCATCGACCTCTTTTCCCGCCGGTCATTGCTCCTTGTCCTTGTGGACCTGTTCTATCTAAGTTTGGCATAAATGCCTCCTTTGTTTATTGTAGAAATAATATAATATGGTTAATCCCACATCCTTTTCCTTTGTCGTTCTCTAATTCCGATTCTGCTCCAATTTCGACTTAATATTCTTTATTAAAAATATCTCGTCAAAATATTTCACCTCTTTCAGAATTCCCTTATCAATTAAGCCATCAATCAAATTCCATTTAGTATTTGCTTTATCCAAAAATATCTCCACTGAATCTTTACGCATCGGATGTACTGCAAGAATGCTTAATAATTCCTCTTCTGCATCGCAGGAATAGCTAAAATCAGTTCCTTCATTGTTGCTTATTATTTCAACATGCTTCAAAACGCTGCTGTAAATTTGATAAGCATTATTCAGACTTTCTTCCGATGGAACTTCGAGATTCGGTTCAGCCGGTGGTCGAGTAGGCACCAAAATATAAGCTTGAGCCGGATTAATTGCCTTTATAATTTTTGCCGTATTTGTGAGTGATTCAATACTATCATTGCAATCTTTTACTAACATTGTTTCTGTTACAAGTTCCCCTTTGAATGAGAGCGAAAAATTTTCTATACCTTCAATTATTTTCGAAAGTTTTAATAGTCCATGCGGTCTGTCTATCGCTCCCCATATTTTTTCATCAATAGAATCAATCTTTACAGAAACCCAATCAGCATTCATTAAATCATTCCTAACATCTCTATCCCACAATAAAGATGCGTTAGTAATTACTGCGATTTTAATCCCAAGCTTCTTTAGCAAGAGTATTGATTTCCCAAGATTTATATCTAATGTTGGTTCTCCATCCGGCACAAAGGTTAAGTAATCAATTTTTTCCTCCGTTTTTTGGAGTTGATTAATTTTCTCGGAAACTTCATTAAATATCTCAGTAGGGGAGTAAAATTCTCTTCTTTTAATTGTCATTGTATCAGTAGCACCAATTTGGCAATATATACAAGAATAAGTACAAACCTTTGGAGGTATATTGTTTATTCCGAGCGATCTTCCTAATCTTCGCGACGGTATAGGTCCAAATATTATCATTCTTTCAATTCATCCTTAACTTATAATTTCGATGCACCTGAATAAATTTCTTCTATTTTTATTACAGCCGCAGCATGTCCGGGTAATTTTGTCGGATTCCATTTCTTCATATCATCAAAATATTCACCACTTTCATGATACTCGATTCTACCTTTTACTTGGAAAGATATTTTCTCCTCCGTAATAAAAAGGAGAGAACCTTTACTTCCATTTAATATGTTCTTTTTTGTCTTATCAAAACGATTATCGGCAATGATAATTGTCTCTGGATTAAATAATGAAGCGCATGTTACATAAATTGAGTTAGGAATTCCGTTAGCATCAACAGTTGAAAATACGAGTGGTCCAACATGTTCCTTAAATTCATGAATTACTTCTTCAGATAATGCTGCCATCTTTTTTCCCTCACAGGTTTATTTTTATGAATGTGATTACTATTCTAATTCTATCAAGCAAGAATACACATGAATTGTAATTTATTAATAATTTAGTAATCGTTACTACATCAATCGCTAATTTCGTTCCAAACAGAAAAATGCGAAATAGAGCCAATTTAATGATATTATCCTTTTATATGTTGCAATAATGCAATCCATATTGCATGGTAATTGCAGAATATATTTGCATTTAAATAATTTCTTAAGAAATAGAAAGTAATAGATGACTGGATGAATCAGTTTGCATTTTGTTTATTGAGAAATACCATTCTATAATCATAAATATTTATGCATTCTATTAGGTATGTAATATGTCTCAAAAAAAGACGCATTATCATTATAAAACAGCTATTACCTTACAAAATAGCGAAAAACCTCATTTTTAGCTCAAATATCCCACATTATGTCCGCTTTTATTGGCACTTCTATTGCTAACTGCTTTAGTTAATACTGGAATACTTAAAACAAATATTTTCAACCATCATATAGGAGTTCAAATGAAAAAAGAACAACGGATAAGTTATATCCTGTTGGCATTTTTTACTTTTTTTCTTTTCAGCGGAATAATTTATTCCCAAAATACAATCTTCACAAATCAGGTGCCTGCTTCAACGGGTAATGATAGTGATTATGAATTGGGAACTAAATTTAGTTCTGATCTACTCGCGAATGTCAATGCTATTCGATTTTATAAGGCAGCGGGTGAAACAGGCTCTCACATAGGGAAAATATGGGATAATTCAGGCACCCTTATAGCATCAGTTTCGTTTACGAACGAAACCGCTTCTGGCTGGCAGTCAATGAATCTTCCTTCTTCACTTCTGATACAGCCAAATACAGTCTATACTGTTTCTGTTAATTCAAATGTAATCTACCCAATTACTCAAAATGAATTAGCTTCTCAATTATCAAATTCCTTTTTACATACGGTTGTTGGCAATAATGGAGTATTTAATGAAAATCCGGGCTCATTTCCGAATCAATCTTATAATAACTCCAATTATTATGTAGATATTTCAGCATCTTCATTAAACACTATTTTCACTACTCAATTACCAACTCAGGGGACATTTAATGATGGTCCTTATGAAATGGGAGTTAAGTTCACAACTTCTCAAGTTGCAAAAGTAAAGATGCTTAGTTATTACAAAACAGCAGGGGAATCTGGTGCTCATATCGGGAACCTATGGAATAGTACCGGTACTCTTTTAGCTTCAGCGCAATTCAGCAGCGAAGCAGGAATTGGTTGGCAAATTTCTGATCCGGTTGATTTTTATATCTATCCTGGTAATGTTTATATGGCATCTGTAAATTCAAATACTGAATACGGTGCCGAAGGTGCTAATTCACTTCTTAATTCTGTTACAAACGGGATTTTAAGTACTGTTGCCGATGGTAATAATGGCGTTTTCTCAGGCACTCCCGGAACAGCCGGCATTTTCCCTACTAATTCATTTAATCATAATAACTACTTACGCGATTTAGTAGTTGAACCCGTTTATACTCCTGCAATTCCATCGGCCCTATCTCCATTAAATAATTCAGCGGGTGTATCAATTGAACCAATTCTATCTTGGTCTCCGGTACCTTATGCAATTTCTTATAATTTGCAAGTATCCACCGATCAGAATTTTGCAACTTTCATAGTTAATGAAACCGGATTAACAAATACCACCTACTCATTAGGCACATTAGATAATGCCACAACATATTACTGGCGAGTTAGCTCGGTTGGTGAACTCTCTTTGACTAATGGTTTTAGCTCAAATTTCAGCTTCACTACGGTAAATAGTGTTGCCATTACTTTATCATATCCATTGAATGCTGTTGAGTTATTTAACTTAACTCCAACTCTTTCATGGTTTATGCCTATGGGTGGTACTTGGAAATACGATCTATTTTTATCTACAACTGCAAATTTCCTAGCTCCGCAAATTATTTCAAATATCAGTTCCACAAGTCAAGTAATTAATAACTTGGTTCCGGGCACTTTATATTATTGGAAAGTGAGAGTAAAAACCACTACGGGTGTAGTTGTTACTTATTCGCAAGTCGGTACTTTCAAATCATTCGGTAAGGCAGTTAAACCGGTTGCTTCTTATCCGGTTGGAAATCCTGTTCTTAATACTTATGTGCCAACCTTATATTGGTATCTAAATACAGCAAGCACAGGACTTACTTACGAAGTAGAAGTTAGAGAAGGCTTACCAACTGCGTTAACAGGAGTGGCAACTCACTCGAATATCAATGCTCAAAATCTTACAGTAACTCTTTTACCGGGCAAGCAATATTCATGGCAGGTTCGCTCGAAATCTGGTTCTGTTTATTCCGATTGGTCAGCTCCGGTAAGCTTTAGAACAATTGCATTGCCGACTGTAATCGTTCCAACTCCTTCATGGCCCCTTGGAAATGCAATAGTATATTCTAATTCACCAACACTCTATTGGTATCTTGGTGCGGCTTCCACAGGCTTGACTTATCAAGTGGAATTTGTTGAAGGTTTTGCGACTGCGTTTACAGGAACTCCATCAATAATGAATATCAATGCATTATCGGTAGCATTAAGTAATCTCAATGCAGGTGCTGAATATAAGTGGAGAGTTCGTTCCACAGATGGAACAAATTTCTCTAATTGGTCAGTTGCGGCAACTTTTAAAACTATTGCTCCTGCATCAGTTAATCCTGTCGTCCCGTATCCATCTTTCCCAATTGGCGGACAGTTAGTTTATTCGTCAGCTACATCTCTTAATTGGTATCTGATGACTTCTTCTGCAGGATACACTTTTGACGTTGAATATTCCACAAGTGCTTTAACCGGCACACCGACAGTTACGGGAATTAATGCACTCAATTATAATTTAACTCCTTTGACCGCAGGCGCGACTTACAAATGGAAAGTTCGTTCTAAACTAAATGGAGTTTATTCAGCATGGTCAGCCGAACAAACCTTTGTTACTGTTAATTCTACACCAATTGCAGCAAAACCGATAGCTTCATGGCCCATCGGAGGAGCAACAGTATATTCAAATTCTCCGAATCTTTCATGGTTCTTAAATTCCGGTTCTGCAGGATTAACATATCAACTATTGGTAGCGAATAATAGTGGATTTACAGGTGCTGCAGTTCATAATCCTGCCGTTAATCAGTTCCAATTAAGCGGATTAACTTCAGGCACTACATATTATTGGAAAGTCCGCTCTTATGACGGTTCTGTTTATTCGGCTTATTCCGATGTTGCCACATTTGTTACAGCATCATCAAATGCATCAGTTGTTCCGATCCCTGCAAGTCCATCCGGAGGTGTAGAGATAGAAAATATTCCGATGCTTTCTTGGTTTCTGCCAACGGCATCTGAACCGGTAACTTATGAATTGCAATATTCAAAAGATTCTGAAATGAGTAATCCTATTCAGATTGAAACTGAGAATGCTAATGCTACATTAAGTAATCTTAATGCAGGTGAAACATATTTCTGGAGAGTTCGTTCTAAATCCAATAATGGCGAATATTCTCAATATTCAGAAGTAGCTGAATTTAAGTCGGGTGGAGTTACTTCGGCTGAAGAAATTGTGGAAATTCCATCGGCTTATGAATTAAAACAGAATTACCCTAATCCATTTAATCCTACTACCATACTTGAAGTTTCCATTGCAGAAACGGGTTTCTTCTCACTTGATGTTTATAATTCACTTGGCGAGAAAGTAACTAATATTGTTAGTAAGAATTTGGATAGAGGAGTACATAAATACACATTCGATGCAAGTAATCTTTCTTCGGGTATTTATTTCTATCGACTTACTGGTAATAATGTTAATTTAATTAAAAAGATGGTTTTAATCCGTTAGAGGGTGAGAAGTAAAATAGCAGTCGAAAATCTAAAGTCCGGTTTAATGCCGGACTTTTTTTATCCTATTTTAAGGTATAAATAATTACATTGTTTTTAAGTTTTATAATTATCATATTAAAAAAACATTAATATAAAGTAATAAGGACGATGATGTCTTTTATAATTAACTTTATTAATTAAGGGATTTAATTTATGAAAAAGAATTTTACGTTATTCATTTTACTAGGTGTAGCTTCCGTCTTTCTATTTTATAGGTGTGATAAGTCGGTTGACCCGATAATTGATAATGATGTAGTTCCTCAGCAGGATATTGTTTGGGAATCATTAGCAGATTCACCTTGGCCCATGTTCCATCACGATCCTCAATCCACAGGACGAAGTAAATACCGCGGTCCGCAAAGTGGGATTATTTATAAAAAAGCTATTATAGGATATAGTGAAAGTGGAATTGTACTTGATAAAGGAGAGAAACTATATACAACTTCGACAATGCCTGCTAAATTACTTGCATTAGATTATGATGGAAATGAGCGTTGGAATAAGGACTATTTTATAAGCTATACCACACCCCTAATTGGAAAGGATAATATAGTCTATTCACCAGGAGTGGATCATTCTTATGCATTTTCATCTAATGGAGATACAATATGGCATAGAGTAAATAGCAAAAATGATGAAAGAATTATGAATGTTGGCTTTTCAATTGATAAAAATGGAAATTTATATTATGTAGAATTAGGGGGCACATTAATAGTAGTAGATAAAAATGGTGAAACAAAATGGAGACTAAAAGATGATCGAATACTCCCATATAGAGATGGATGTCCATCTTTTTCACCTGATGGCAATACATTATACCTTCAAGGCAAAAGTGTATCGTTATTAGCAATCGATATAAATGAAAGAAAAATCAAATGGACTTTTGGAACTACAAATCAACTATCATCACCTGTGATCGATAACGCAGGAAATATTTATATAAACCCGGGAGATATTGGAACTGCAAATAGAACATTATATTCAATCACACCAAAAGGAGATATCCGGTGGGAGTTTAGTTATAAATCTAATATGCAGTTAGATAACACTGAACCAACAATTGATTATAATGGAAATCTATATTTTGGATCAGATACACTATATTCAATTACAAATAGCGGAAATTTGAGATGGAAAAAATATTTGGATAGTACGAATGTTGTATCTCCAATAATATGCGATAATGAAAATACAATATATGTTGGGACGGAACATGGTTACAAATATATAAATAAAATATACGCATTTAAGGAAAATGGAGATAAGAAATGGGAGATAATTGATACGGAAGAACGTGCATGGGGCGTTTCGCCTGCGATATCCGAAGTTGGAATTCTTTTCTATCCGACTTTTGATAATTCCAATAAAACTTTGTTAATAATTCGATAAGTTAAAAAATGAAAAAATTACTTTTTATACTTCTTATAGTTTTCAATTGTCAAAGCAATGCACAACAAAATTTAGCTTTATTAGATCGACCAGTCGAGATATTTTTATTTGCTTTTGGACCACAAAATGAGAATACCACATTTATAATGGACGCTGTTAGCCAGGTATGGGCAGGAAGGACAAATAATACATACTATTCAGGTTCTTATAATTGGCTATCGTCTGACTATGAATACTTATCGCACAGTGCAATCAATAATCAAGGTAAAAGTGGAGCCTCGGGTTGGCAGTTTGTTACGATCCCTGAAGAAGGAATTGATATTTTTGGATATGGAAAATATAAACTTACCGTAGAAGGAAAGTATTTTTATTTAGATTATAGAGATGATAGAATTGGATATTATGGAGATTTTGGACCCTCAACTGGGCACGCTATTGATATTTATATAAAATATGATCATTATTCTGAAGAACTTTCTATTAACTCATATAATGACGAGAGTCATTGGCTTGGTATTTCACAGAATACTACAATTAATATTTGGGAACTTAAAGGAATGGGTGAGCCCAGTAAAGCGAAGTTTGAACCATATGCACCAGAAAACCTCTCAATTAATTTAAGTAGTGGTAAACCACTTCTAAATTAGGATCATCATTCTCCTGCTGAAGATTATTGGATAGGATATAAAATATATAGATGCATTACAGTCGATAATGAACCGCCCACAAATTATGAGGAAATCGCTGAAGTTGGGAAAAATATTACCTCCTATTTAGATAATAATTTATGTTTCGCTAATTGGAAGAATATTCATTATAAAGTTAAGACAATTAATATAAGTGAAGATTCAGAATTTTCAAATACAGTACAGATAAATCTAACCCAAGAGATAATTAATTGTAACTTAACATTCAGCAATGATATAACAGTACCCTCCGAAAAAACATTAACAGTCTCACCAAATGTAAATTTAACTTTTTCATCTGGGAAGAGTTTGATAGTTGATGGCACACTAAATGCGATTGGAAATTCTACATCTAGTATCACATTTAACCGAAGTGGTACTTCAGGAACATGGGGAGGAATACAATTCAATAACGGTAGTATAGGGAGTTTAGATTATTGCACAGTAACAAATGCATCAACCGGCGTTTATTGCTATAATTCTTCGCCTTCAATTAGACATTCTACTCTCGATTATAATGGCACAGGATTAAGTTTAAATTATTATTCAAGTCCGGTTTTGGTGGGAAATAATTTAAGATATAATTCAATAAATGGAATCAGATGCCAAAATAATAGTTCTCCTAATTTGAGAGATGGGGGTTATTCAGGGTCGAATGTAATTAGAAATAATGTAACGGGTATATATGCTTCATATAGTTCAAATCCTAATCTTGCCGGATGTATGCTTACAGGAAATAGTATATTTGATAACACAGCTTATGAAGTTGAAGCTGTATATTATTGTACAATAAATGCTGACAGAGTATTTTGGGGTAATGGTGCAACAATATTCATGTATTCATCATCAGTTACAAGTACCAATCCACTGCCATATAACCCCAATCCCAACCGTTCAGTTATAGAAAAAGGTGAGCCGGTAAATTTCATTGCATCTTCTGAAACTAACCCTTCTGATATTCCAACAGATGACTTATCACAAGCATTAGAAATGCAGAGGCAAAAAAGATAT
>JALNXG010000045.1 GCA_023230485.1 Melioribacteraceae bacterium | reverse complement strand
GTTAATTGAGGGACTTTATTTTTCCGGACAGATTAATGGAACATCGGGATATGAGGAAGCCGCCGGACAGGGGATAATGGCAGGAATTAATGCTGCCCTTAAAATTCAAAAAAGAAAAGAGTTTGTGCTTAAAAGAAGCGAAGCTTATATCGGAGTTTTAATTGATGACTTGGTTGGGAAATCGACAAATGAACCGTATAGAATGTTTACTTCACGTGCCGAACATCGTCTATTAATTCGTCAAGATAATGCAGATAGAAGACTTTATAAATATGGTTATGAATTCGGATTAATCTCAAAAGAATTATATGATGAAATGAAAGTAAATGAGACTTCTATAGCTGTAGCTAAGGAATTTTTTACAAAAACAAAGCTCACTCCGGCGGTAATTAATCCTATACTTGAAAATGCAGACAGCTCAAAACTGCAATTTTCTGAAACTGTAGATAAATTATTAAAACGTCCGGAGATTTCCATATCGAATATAATTATGCATCTTCCTCGAAATGGAGAATCAGAAATAGTAGAAACCTTACAAAATAATCCAATTCTTGCCGAGCAGATAGAGATTGAAATTAAGTATGAAGGATATATTAAGCGACAGGAAGAATTAGTCTTGAAAATGGATAAGTTGGAAGAAGTGCCAATCCCACTTAATTTTAATTATGTAAAATTAAAAACTTTATCTACTGAGGGAAGAGAAAAATTAAATAAAGTAAAACCGAGGTCAATTGGACAAGCATCAAGAATTTCCGGAGTTACTCCTTCTGATATATCTGTTTTATTAGTATATTTGAAGAACTAAAAATTTGAGGGTTTGTTGGATCTTCAAGAACAATACTTACGCGAACTAAAAAGTTTATTTTGGGACAATGGAATTAGTCCCGATGATTATCAATTAGAACGTTTTGCTAATTTTGCTACATTAGTAACAGAAAAAAATGATCTGGTAAATCTAGTATCAAGAAAAGATATTCAGAAAATAGTTGAAAATCATATTTTCATTTCGGCTTTTATGACGAATTTTATTCCTGAGAAAATTTCAAGATTTTTGGATATCGGAACGGGAGGTGGTTTCCCGGGTATTCCGTTATCTATAATTCGTCCGATGATGAAAGGTGTTTTAGTAGATTCTACTGCAAAAAAAATTGATGCAGTAAAGGAATTCACTAATAAACTCAAGCTTAATAATCTTACCGTAGAAAGTGATCGTGTGGAGAGTGATGAGTTTATAGAAAAATATTCAGATTCATTCGATTTGATTGTAAGCAGAGCCACTGCTCCTTTAGTTATTCTATTTCGATATGCAATTCCGCTTATAAAGAACAAGGCATACTTAGCAGCGATTAAAGGGGGCGATCTTTCGGATGAATTTAAGATCGCTGAACTTAAATATAAGCCCTATATTAAAAAATCAACAATCTTTGAATTAGCTTATAAGCCAACAAATACAAGAAACGAAAAAGATAAGAAGCTTATTTTAATAGAGTTAAATAAATAGTTTGAATGGTTCAGAACGTTACTTAAATTATCCAAGTCAAAGAGATGTGTTATTTGTCCTCGGCGCAGGTACATCCTTCGCCGATGGAGTTCCGCTTCAAAGGGAACTATTACCGATGATTCTCTCCGGCGGTATCGAGGAGATCGATAACTCCGAAATAGGTAAAATATTTAAAGAATTTATTCAAGAAAATTTTAAGTACAATTCTTCTACTAACACATATCCTGCTCTTGAAGCCGTTTTTGGTTTCTTTGATTATTTTATTCAGCATAATGAAAGTCTTAGTGTAAAATACCCTCTCGAAAAAATCGCTACTCTAAAAGAATATTTAATAAAGCTCATTCATTATGTAGTTAATATTCAAACTGATGAATCGAGCACTTATTACCATCTTTTTTGGAACTCGATAATTGAATATAACAAGAACATTTCAATACTAACATTCAATTACGATGATTTATTAGAGCAATCATTTAAGTTTCTTTTTAAAAAACATGGTTATATCGATTATTGCATTCCCTTGATGAATTATGAAGATTTATCGGAGCTAAAAAAGTTTAATTTTTGGGTTAATCCAAGGAAACCGATATCAGTTAAGGAAGGGGAAGACCCTTCAGCATTTAAGATTATAAAACTTCATGGCAGTTTAAACTGGAAATATTGTAATTGCTGTAACCAGATGCTGCTTACACCTTGGGATAGAAGAATTGATTTAAACAAAGGGAAACTGCTCGGTTATACATATCCCGAAAAGACCGAATACGAATACAGATGCCCATTGGATGGAACGGAGTTTGAAACACTCATCGTTCCACCATCACACTTGAAAAGTTTGCAACATCCTATTGTTAGTCAACTTTCCAGCGAAGCATCACGCGAAATAATGATTGCTAAGAAGATTGTTTTTATCGGCTATTCAATGTCGAGTTCCGATATTCACATAAAAGCACTCTTCAAGAAAGTCGTAAAACCTGATCAAAAAATGATTGTAATAAATACAAGGCAAAGAGACGCCCTGGAATTAAGCTATGAATCGATCTCCGAGAATGTTGAATTTATTTATAAATCGTTTGAAGAAGTTGTAAGTGACAAAGAATTAATGAAAAGAATATTGACTTCATAATAAAATTTTCTTAATCTAGTGTATTATAAGACTACTATATAGGAGTAGTAAGCGATATGCAATCGAAACTAGCCACTCTAATATTAGGAATACTCTCCGAAGAAGAGAGAGGACCATACGAAATAACAAAAATGCTCGAAAATCTCAAAACTAAAAAATGGCTCCCGATGGCGGATTCCACCGTTTATGCGGTGATTAATGGTTTGCGTAAAAAAGGATTGATTGAAGGGAGAAAAGAGAAAAACAGTAATCTCCCCGAAAGGACAGTATATAATATCACAAACGCAGGTGAATATGAGCTTGAAGAATCGGTTACAAATTTTCTTGCTGAAGAGAGTTCGTCTGTTTCTGAATTTGATATCGGAATTCTTCTGATGAATAATCTTAGCAAATCTGAAATCTTATATAAACTAAAAAAGAAATTAGAACGGTTAGATAATAATCAATACGAAATCAGAGCGCAATTAATAAATTTTGAAAGAGAGAGAAACAAAGTTTCTTTCGCCGCTCTCTCAATGATACGGCATCGATTCCATATAATTGAAGCTGAGATTAAAACTGTTAAGGAATTAATTAAAGCGTTAAACTTAAAACAATATAATGATTTTCATTCTCCATTTGATATGAGACTGATATAAGTTTTGATAGAATCGTTATTCTTTAATATTAATATCATCGCCCATTGTTTCTGCTTCGGCAAATTTTCCTGCTTTATTAATTTCCATTTCGCCACTCATCGTTTTAAGATAAGCATCGTTGGAAGCTTCATCGATTTCGAGAGAGCCGCTCATAGTAGAGACATTTACTTCCTTACCTGAAGATTTGCCGGTTTTTCCTTTCACATTGTATTGAATTACTTTTCCACCCATTCTGCTTGCATCAACATCTCCGGTTATATCTGTTATTTTTACTTCTCCCGTACTCATTTTATTTATTTGATTTTCTTATTGAAATATCGGAATTAATCGATTTTAGTGTAATTTTAGAACCACCGCCATTAATCTGGAAGACTGAACGAATTTCGTTATTATCTTCATTTTCCTCTTCTTCATCGTCGCCCACCTTTAAAACTGTAGTTACATCAAAATCCGAATAGATTTTATAATCATCCTTCATATTTTTCCACCAGCCATTTACTTTAATAATTGCCTCGACAGTCGCCTTGGCATCGGCAGGAAGAATTAATTCAATTTCACCCGTATTAGTAGATATGTAGCTTTTACTTCCCGATGGATTTAATTGAACAGAAATATCGCCTGCCATAGTACGTGCCTGTACCGATCCAGATATATTTTTTAGATTAATATTACCTCCGCTAGTTTTAGCAAGCACTTCCCCTTTGGCACCATTTAGAAAAAGATTGCCGCCATAAGTTTCTAATATAGCACTTCCGCCCACTGTATTAACTTTAATATTCCCCCCGTAAGTTACTAAATCAACAGTACCACCTACATCACCAATTTGTATATCGCCGCCATAGGTCTTGGTCTTAACATCCGAGGAAGAACTTTTTATATTAATTTCACCACCCATTGTATAAATTTGAGCATCTTTTCCATTAAGTTTTCCGGTTTGAATATCGCCACCCATTGTATTAAGCATAATTACGCCATCAAGATCGCCCGTTCTAATATCGCCGCCTTGAGTAGATAGGTCAGCGTTTCCCTTAATATCCTTAACAGATATATCGCCGCCCATAGTTGATACTTTTGCAAATCCGATTAAGTTACCTTTAATTTCAAGATCACCGCTTGTTGTTCTTAAATTAAGATTATATTCTTCGGGTACGGTTATTACGAAATCTCCATCGCCGCCCCAACCAAATTCTGATTCATATTTAATCTTGATGTCATTACCCGTTTGAACAATTTCAATATTATCAATATCTCGTTTATCAAAGCCATCCGCTTTAATTTCAACTGAATTTTGATTCCAAGTTTTAATGGTTAGTTCGCCGGGACTTACATTCACAGTTAGCTTCCCCCCTTTGCCAACCGTGAATGTTTTATTAAGTATTCCTTCGTCTGAATCAAATTCTGCTTCTGAATCCAAATCTGCCTTATCAATCTTATCCAGACGAGCCGGTACTTTTGGTGCTTTAACTGGTTTTACCATACCGGAATTTAATCCTTTTGCAGGTTTTGGCGGAGCGGGTGGTATAAGATTTTTGGTTGTACCCGCATCCTGTGCAAATATAAACAGCATAGGTATTAATAGGATTGCAATTATTAACTTTTTCATTTTATAACTCCTTTAGTAAAGATGCAGAACGAATCTTAACAAAATCATTGTCGTCCTGATCGGCTTTTTTATTTAAAGTTTTTCTTATCACTTCATCTAACGAGATGCCTTTAGTTTTGATATCAGCTAAGGCATTAATAGCGGCTACACGAAGACCTGAATTTTTATCATTTGAAAGAGTATTAAGAAGACCATCTCTAATCTCTTCATCATAAGGGAACTGCATCAATGAATAGAGAGCTTCTTTTCTAACGGCGGCATTATCATCAGATTTTAATGCTTTTAATAATGCAGATTTAATCTTTGGGTCATCATTAAATCCTTTGCTTTGGACTTGATTGGATATTTTATTCACAGTCCTAATTCGATCGCCGGGATTAGAAGAATTTAGCAATGCTTCCGAGAGTAATTGTTTAACGAAAGGATCTTTCTTTTTTGCTTTATAACTAATTGGTTTAAAGGCATCAAAACTAATCTCAATTTCATCCGGTTTAATTGTAGATTCCTTCACTCGGATATTAGAAATCTTAGTATCCCCCTCTTCTTGTAATTTATTTATGTCGATAGCTGTCGAATCAGTCAATATTTGTTTATTTATTGGTTGTTGACTGAAGAATATATATCCGACAAAAATTCCGACAAATAAAGTGGCTGCTCCGGTGAAAGCGAATCCGTATCTATTGAATAAAGCGCCCTTTAGTGAAGCAACGAATCTCGAGAATGAAGATACCTCTGCTTCTTGAGTTCTAATTGAGCGCAATAAGTCTCGACGGGCAATAGCTAACTCGTCATCACTAGCCGGTGAAGGTTTGTTAGAACCTATTGCTTCGCCGAGATTTATTAATTCATCATATTCTTTTTTCAATTCTAAGTCTTCACTCAATAGATTTTCTATCTCTTTTCTTTCTTTTTCAGAAAGTTCATTTATTGAGTAAAGGAATAATTTTTCTTTTAATTCATTTTTCATCTTAAACCTCGTGTTTGAGATTTTTTAATTGTTCTCTCAATTTTGTAACCGCTGTGAAGAGATACCGTTTAACCGTTCCTTCATTACAATTCATAATTTCGGCAATTTCTCGGATCTTTAGTTCTTGAAAATATTTCATAGTGAAAGCTAATTTCTGCTGCACCGGAAGTTTATCAATTACTTTATTTATCTGTTTATAAAAATCTGTTTTATTAATAAGCGAATCAGTTGTTAAATCCCCCGGAATAGAATCCGATACTTTTTCAATTTCTTCCCCGTCATAAGTAACCACATCGTCAATTGATTCATGATTATTTCTTTTCTTTTTCTCTGCAAAAGTCAGACAAACATTAGTAGTAATGCGGAATAGCCACGTCGAGAATTCACTTTTAAACTGAAAATTTTTCAATCCCTTATAAACTCTAATAAAGACTTCTTGATAGATATCCTTAGCGTCATCACTATCGTTACGGAAAGACTTAGCAATATTGAGAACTTGATTATCATATCGATAAATAAGTTCTTCGAATGCTTCCATATTTCCTGATTGAGCTTTTAGTATTAATTCTTTATCGCTTAAATTCATTTTCTCTCTTCACCGGCTTCTGTTCGGTTAGACTAACGATCTTTTAGAAAGGTTGTACTAAATTAAAATATTTATTTAAAAAATATTATACGGGGTCAACGTGTACAAATACTTTTTGTACAAGGTCAAGATTTTCAATTTGGAATCGGACTTTATTACCGATATCGTGTGAAGATTGTGTGGAAAGATTTTTATCGACTTCGATATGGATTTCAACGTGGAATTTATCGCCCACATAATGAGAACGAATATCATTAAGTCCAATAACTCCCTCAACGTTGAGCGCAATGATTGAGATTTCGTCTATCAATTCTTTTTCAGCAGATTTGCCCATAAGATAGTCAAGGTTCTGCTTCCCTACTTCGTAGCCGGTCTTAAAAATAAAAAGCGCTACAAGAATACCGGCAATACCATCAATAAAATTATAACCGAGCGAAACGCCAATAATTCCGAGAAGAGCAATTGATGAAGCGAGTATATCATTAAGTGAATCAACAGCAGCGGCTTTAACGGCGGGGCTTTGATAGACTCTTCCGATTTTACGCTGATATGCACTAAGGAGTATTTTTGTAATTATTGTAACAAGAAGAACTATATATACTGATAGCATTGGATTTATTGATTGAGGAGATAAAATTCGGTTGATTGATTCTTCTATTATATTAATGCCGACTACAAAAGCAAAAACGGCAACAATAAAAGCGGCTATCGGTTGTGCGGCACGATGTCCGAAATTATGTTTTTCATCAGGTTTATCGGTGGACAATGTAACTGCATATCGGATTGCGATTGAAGAGATTATATCGGTAAGCGAATTTACTGCTTCCGAGATTACAGCAATTGAATTAGATAAAATCCCTATGACTGCCTTAATTATAAAAAGAAATATATTTACAACTAATGCAATATTGGTTGCTGTTTTTAATTTATACGGCATAGTTTCCTTTAATCTCTATGACTAAAATAGTGAAAGAAAATGAATTGATAAAAATTTTTTTATTGACCATTTGTCTTTTTTCTATTACATTGCAATACCTACCATGTGCGTTAGGATAAAACCTTATAAAAAGGAGATACAATGAAAAGACTACTCTACGGAGCGGTGCTATATAGTATTATATTAACTATAAGTATAGCAATGCCGCAAACATCTTTACAACAAGAACCGGAGCAGCCTCTTTCAGATAGTGTAACAGTAACTTTCAATCCTGTTTTTGAGTGCGAAATTGATGGGAACACTTTTCTGGGAAAAATTGAGGAAGCTGCTCTGCAGAAAAGAAATGATCTTGACTACGTGCAGATTAAAGCAGCTCAAGGTGATAAAGTTCTATTCCTCGTTTTTAATATTTCATTACTAACGGGTAAGGACTTCCCGGCAACACTTGAATATCTCGCGCCGGATTATGATAAAGGCATTTCACCGGAATCAGAAGCTATTTGGCTTCCAGAAGGTGTAGAAAAACCACAATGGAACGCAATAGATGGCAAAAGTGTGGTTTTGAAATATGACCCAACTACTTTAGTGTTTGAGGGTAAGTTTGAATTTGAAGTTCAGAAAGTATCATATAAATATCCACCACCAGAAGATCTCCCTAAGGTCGATATTGAAAATGGTAAATTCTTGGTAAAATTAACGCCAATTCCGATTACTTTAACGGATGGAAATTGATAGCGTAATCTTATTTGTATAAAAATTTATAAATTAGGCTGCCACTCGCAGCCTTTTTTATGATATAAATTATTGCGGGGCGGCGGCTGTGTATTTTTCTTTTGCTGTGGATTCTTCCATCCCGCTCGATAAATCAGTAATACCCGAAACTCTAATTGCTAAAGATTTTCCATCAAAACCATGAAATTCCAATACTTCTAATGGCGTTCCGCATTCAGGATAATCAGTAAGCCCAATTTTTTCAAAGGATTTACCTTTAATCGAATCAGTTTTAACTAACGATTCGAGTATCCTTTCGCCAAGTCCACCAATAACCGAATGGTCTTCAAGTACGAATACTTTTTTAATTCCTTTTACTTCAGATGCGAGCCATTCATCATTAACTTTATTTAGCCACGGCATATTAATAACTTTCAGTTTAAATCCGGCAGATTTTAATAGATTCGCTGCAACTAAAGATTCATGAAGCATAACTGGTCCATAAGCGAATAAAATGGCATCTTTACCTTTTGTTAATGGAGTGCCGAATCCAACTTTGAACTCATAGTTTTTCGGCAGTTTAATTTTTTCAGGCGAGGGCCCGATTACTAAACGAAGCATACAATTATCTTGTGCCTCGTTTACACAATATTCGGTAGCGAGTTTTGTCTCTAATCCATTGCAAGGTTGAATAATTGTCATATTAGGCAAAGCATTAAATAGAGAAATATCTCGAATGCTTTGATGTGATTTTCCCGGTCCGGCAGGTATCATTCCGGCAAAGTGGCATGTATAGATAATTTTGGTTTTCTCACCGGCATTATTGTAAATCTGCTCGTTTGCTCGTGCGGCAAGAAAACTCGCGAATGTATTGACTACCGGAAGCAACCCCATTCTTGCCAATCCACCCGCCATTGAAACCATATCCTGCTCTGCGATTCCATTTTCAATAAATCGATCCGGATAAGTATATTCAAATTTTCTTAGTTTACAATCGGCAGCTAAATCGCCATCTAAAACAATAAGTTTATCATTTGTTTTCGCTAGCTCTACCAAGGTATCGCCATAAGCATCGGTAACAAATTCCTTGTCTGATTTTGTAACAACTTTTCCTTCGGCTTTGTTGGTCGGAATAATTAATTTATTCATACCGAGTTCAAAGGATAGAATGTTAATACTTTCGGTTAGTTCATCGAGACCTAATTCGTAACTTGTATCATCTGGTGCGCCGGAATGCCATTTATAATATGTTTTGCCAGAGATTACTTCCTCGGCAGGGGTTTCCATGAATGAAACGCCTTTCCCTTTAATTGTATCTGCTATAACAAATTTTGGTCGATCATCAATAATTTTTAGTTCTTTAAATGTATAGCGCATTAGATCGAAATTATGCCCATCAATTCTAATTACATGCCAGCCGAAAGCGGTAATTTTATCAACTAAATCTTCGATATTATTTACATCTTCCACGAGCATATCGGTTTGATATTTATTATGATCCATAATAACGGTCATATTTGTGATATCTTGATGAGCAGTAGATTGAATCGATTCCCAAATTTGTCCTTCCTGAAATTCGCCATCTCCAGTAAGTACATAAACATGCCCTTCTTTTTCGAGATAAGTTTTAGCCCAAGCCATACCTCGACCTTTAGAGATTCCCATACCGAGCGAACCAGTGGATGCTTCAATTCCGGGTATTCTTACTTCTGGATGACCATCCAATCCATGAAGCCGTCTTAACATTAATAATTTTTCTTCGGGAAGGATGCCAATTGAATATAAAACAGAATAAAGACCCGGGACATCATGTCCTTTGGATGAGAAATAGATATCGCGGTCTTCGGAATCGATACCTTTGCTCTTAATATTGAGTTCGTTTAAATATAAATAGGTTACAATATCCATTGCGGACAAAGAAGAACCAAGATGCCCTGAGCCTGCTTTTTTAACTGCAACGAGTGTATTAAAACGGCACATTTCGGCATATAATTCCATCTTTAATACCCAATCACCGGTAAAAGCTCTTACCTTATCAAATTCTTCTTTTTTAATAATATCGTAAAACATTTGTGCTCCTTAATGATATCTAAAAATAACTCTAATAAAATCGATATAAATGATAGATCTATTAAATAAATATTACTTTTTCATAGCTTTAAGCGCAAAAGCATACATCTGAATTTGTTTTAACATAGCCCCAAGTCCGTTTTTACGAGTAGGCGAAAGATGATTATCTATTCCGATTTTGCTTAAAAAATCTGGTGGATTAGAAAGTATCTCTTCGGGAGTAGAGCCGGAATAAACTTTTATTAAAACCGCAATTAAACCTTTGACTATTGCGGCATCGCTATCTGCTTCTAAAAATACTTTGCCATCAGTTTGCTTTGCATTCATCCAAACCTGCGACTGGCAGCCGTTGATTTTATATTTTTCGGTTTTAAATACATCGGGCAGTTCGGGTAACTCTCTACCTAATTTTATTAAAAAAGCGTATTTATCGTCCCATTCTGTAAAATTTTCAAATTCTTTTACTAACTCATCTTGTTTTTCTTTTAAAGTCATAATTATAATATTGTATATACAATACCCATTTGAAGTGTTTGTTTTATTTGTGTATAAGGTGATTGAGCTTTTTCGTAAACGACCAAATAAGTAAAATTGACTGAAAGCCATGAATTTACTTTAGCAGAAATTACGTTATCGAAAAGCACATCCCAAGTATCAAGGTGGTTAAATCGAGTAAAAAGACGCAGTTTCGTTTTATACACAAGATTATCATCAATTTTAATCTCACCATCTGTTATTGATTCGAGACCAGTTTCAAATTTAAATGCCTCTTGTTTATCCTTAGTATCGGGATCGTCCGAATAAGAGCGATACTTATTTGTAAAGGTTTCTTGGAAAGCGATACCTAATCTAGTTCTAAAAAAAGATAGTTTATCATAAGCAAAACCAATTGATTGTGTTACATAACCGGGGTCAAAGAAATCGGCAATCTGTATTGCTGGAGTTTCTTTATAATTATATCCCGGAGCTACAGCAGTTCTAATTAAATTACTAACATAAGGATCAAGAGCCCAGCCGACTTTTAGTGAAAGGACTTTTTCCCAATATAGATCATTATCGGTTGTTCTATAATCACCGCCGCCGATTTTTGTTCTTCCATAAGTTACTTTTAGGTTACTTCTGAAAGTTAAGGAATCAAATTCTTTCATTAATTTTCCATCTCCCAAGAAACTCCAAGCGATAGCGTTTTCGCCCCCTTTAGCCCATTTTGAGAATGCTACTTGAGATATATTAACTCCAGCAATTAGAGATGGATTCCAGGAACTTTTTGTAGAATCGGGAGTTTGGGCATATATTAAGGTTGTTATTAAAAACAGAACTAGGAATGGTTTTTTCACATACGTACCTTTAATTAATTTGTATTATTTTTAGAAATAAGAATTACTAAAATAATGCTTTTGCAGACAATATAAATCGTTTTTGAAATAAAAGAGGAAGCTTCAAATGAATATACAGAAATTAGTATTACCCGGGTTGGTCATTTTGGCAGTTGCATTGCTATACTTTAATTATTTTAGTCCGACTGATGACCTCGGAAAATTTTCCGATTACGACACAAATTCAAATTCAAACCGCGACATAATGGTAAAAGTATTAACGGAAAAAGGATTTCAAAGAGATCCGGAAGCCGGTGGGACAATATTTTATGTAGAAGATGCAATGGGATTGCAGGTGAAAGTTGTTGGACCCATTTCCCTCCCTCCGGGGATGGACGTATCGGGAAGAGTAACTTTAAGAGGTCATTATCATGGTGATTATTTTCATGCCGCAGAAGTAAGGATAAGAAATTAGATGCCCGATTTTGAATTAGTATCAAACTATAAACCTTCGGGCGATCAACCAGAAGCTATTAAACAACTTGTTGCAGGGATTGAAGCGGGTAATAAACATCAAGTACTACTTGGCGTTACGGGCAGCGGTAAAACTTTTACTATCTCAAATGTAATCAAAGAGATTAATAAGCCGACACTTATAATATCGCATAACAAGACGCTTGCCGCTCAGCTTTATTCGGAATTTAAGTCGTTCTTCCCGAATAATTCAGTAGAGTTTTTTATCAGTTATTATGATTATTATCAACCCGAAGCTTATGTAGTTCGTAAAGATTTATTTATCGAAAAAGATTTTTCGATAAATGAAGAAATCGATCGTCTTCGACTTAAAGCAACGACCGCATTAATCGAAGGAAGGAATGATGTAATAATAATTGCGAGTGTGAGTTGTATTTATGGTATCGGTGCACCGGAAGAATATGCACGGCAGATTCTTTTTATTCGCAAAGGGCAAAAGATTGAGAGAAAAAAATTACTTCGTAATCTAATTGATATCTATTATAAGCGTAACGATATAGAATTTACAAGGGGTACTTTCAGAGCAAGGGGAGATGTAGTGGAAGTAATTCCCGCATATCAAAATGAAGAAGCCGTAAGAATCGAATTTTGGGGCGATGAAGTTGAACGCATCTCTATTATTGATTCTATTACTGGCGAAATACTCCAAGATTCCGAAGGACTTCCTATATATCCGGCTAAATATTTTGTTACTACTACAGAGCAGGTAAATAAAGCAATCGTTACAATCGAAGAGGAATTAAAAGAGCGTCTGCAATATTATTGGAAAGACGAGAAATATGTAGAAGCGCAGAGATTAGAACAGCGGACACGGTTCGATATTGAGATGATTCGAGAAATCGGATATTGCTCCGGAATAGAAAATTATTCTCGGCACATGGATGCTCGTCCGCCCGGCTCACGTCCATTCTGTTTATTTGATTATTTTCCAAAAGATTTTCTTTTGATTCTGGATGAATCGCATGTTACTTTACCGCAGGTTAAAGGAATGTTTAATGGTGATAAAGCTCGTAAAGAAGTATTGGTAGAACATGGTTTCCGTCTTCCTTCAGCATTAGATAATCGTCCTTTAAAATTCGAAGAATTTGAAGGGATGGTTTCTAAAGCTATTTATGTAAGTGCTACTCCCGCAGATTATGAACTTATTAAGTCGGGTGGTTCATTTGTAGAGCAAATTATCAGACCAACGGGATTGCTCGATCCTCAGATTGAAGTAAGACCGATAACAGGTCAGATTGATGATCTAATTGGTGAGATAAGAAAGCGCGCTGAATTAAAAGAACGTGTACTCGTTACAACACTTACAAAAAAGATGGCTGAGGATTTGACCGATTATCTTGAGCGATTAAATATTCGTGTTCGATATATTCATAGCGATATTGATTCGCTTGAGAGAGTAGAAATTATTCGTGATCTTAGACTTGGCGATTTTGATGTTCTCGTTGGAGTGAACTTATTAAGGGAAGGATTAGATTTGCCGGAGGTTTCTCTCGTTGCTATTATAGATGCGGATAAAGAAGGATTCCTTAGAAGTGAGAGATCATTAATGCAGACGGCAGGGAGAACAGCGCGTAATTCCAATGGTCTCGTAATTATGTATGCTGATAAGATTACGGCTTCGATGAAAAAAACAATCGATGAAACCGAACGAAGAAGAATTCTTCAAATGGAATATAATAAAAAACATGGCATTACTCCGCAGACAGTATTTAAAAGTCTCGAAGAGATTATGTCATCTACTTCTATTGCAGACGTAAGAAAGAAAGATACAGAAAAGGAAGTATCGGCTTTTATGAAAGTTTCCGAACCCGTTGTAAAATATATGACGAACGAACAGAAGAATGATTTAATAGAACAGCTTAATCACGAAATGATAAATGCGGCAAAGGATTTAGAATTTGAAAGGGCGGCGGCATTGCGCGATGAAATTGAAAAATTAAAAAAATTGGTTAAATAAAAATGAAAGCAATAAAACCGGGAGTCTCCTTATTTTGGTATGGTTTGGCGGCTGTTTGGCTTTGGTTTATGGTCTATTTCGGAATGCCATTCATAAGAGGAACTTTTCATCTCGGCTATCTGCATGGTTGGATTGTTTCTGCATTTTTTATTTATGTTCCAATTTTTTCGGGTGCACTAATTGCAATAAAAAAAGAGGGTTTTGAACTTTCATTAAAAAATATCTCCGAACGATTTCGATTAAAAAAACTCACGAAGCAAGATTGGGAAATAACATTTTTAGGATTGATGCTAATTCTTGTCTCGATGGCTATTATAATCTATCTGACAAGTGTAGTAACAGGTAAAACAATCACCTCACCATATTATTTAAGGGCAAGGGCATTATATCCATGGGAGACTTATGTTTATGGCGTATGGGCTATTTTATTTTTCTTCAATATTATTGGGGAAGAATTTTTATGGCGCGGATATTTTTTGCCTCGACATGAATTAACTTACGGAAAATATGCTTGGTTTATTAACGGTTTGCTTTGGATGCTTTTTCATATTCCTTTTGGATATGAATATGCACTTACTTTAATTCCTCTTTTTTTTATACTACCATTTTTAGTTCAAAAGCAAAAAAATATATGGGTAGGAATTATTATCTATGCAGCGATAAACGGACCTGCATTTGTAATGGTTGCTTTGGGATACGCCATTCCCAAATAATCTATATCTCTAATCTTGTTACCACTCCATGAAGTTTATTATAAGGCAGTTCATAGAATTGAACAAAATTAGGAGTTGCTCTTTTAATAACGGCGAAAAGTTTCATCAAAAAACGATTAGCATGGATATCATCAACTCCATAAAAAATCACTTTCGGATCCACATCTAATTCTTTAATTATCTTATGAACATTAGCTAATTGCATATAACCAATCTGAATCTCAACACCCGATAGTCCTTCTGAAATATCTGGAATAAAAAGTTTTTGAACGCCGAACGGTTTATCCATTGTAACTACGGAAACAATTATATTATGTTCATAAATAATATTACCACGAATAATTGTGTGCACTATATATGGTGGCACCATATCAATGTCGCGTGCAAAAAATACTGCAGTGCCTTTTATATTATTCCCGAGTTCGTAAATCTGTTCGTAACTAGTAAGGAAAGTATCAATGGGGAGGGAACGGAAAGATTTCCTCATTGCACTATTGCCATAAGTCCATAGCCAAATTGTAAATAATGGAATCATAGCAATAATAATAGACCAATAACCGCCATGTGGGATTTTTGTAGTTACTGCAGCAACGAATGCAATATCTACTATAAAGACGAGAATGACAAGATATAATTTTAATATCTTTTTTTGAATATGGAAAATAAAGATCATAAAAAAACCACTTATAGCCATAGTAGCAGTGACTGCAAAACCATAAGCAGCAGCAAGATTGCCGGATTTTCTAAAAACTAATATCATTAAAATTACAGCGGCTAGCATTCCCCAATTAACCGCTCTAATATATATCTGCGATTTTAAATCTTCTGAAGTATATTTTATCTTCATAAGAGGCATCATATGGGTTCTAATGCCTTGATATACAAGCGAAAAGATTGCGCTAATCATAGCTTGAGAAGCAATAATAGTAGCCATTAAAGTAAGGATAAGAAAAGGGATATATAAAAATTCCGCTTGTGATTTTACCATACCAAAAAGAATGTTAGAACCGCTATGTTTTAATGCAAATGCACCTTGTCCGAAATAATTAATGACGAGGGCGAAGAAAACAAAGTACCATGCTTTTCTAATCGGTTCGCTGCCTAGATGACCCATATCAGCATAGATTGCCTCACCGCCTGTGGCGCATAGAATTACTTCCGATAAAACAAAAAATCCTGTCCAACCATTATTAATAAAAAATTCGATTGCATAGTGAGGACTAACCGCAAAAATAATCCCGGGATAAGAAGATAAAGAAACGATACCCGAAATAAAAAGAGCTAAGAACCAAAGAATCATAATCGGTCCAAATGATGAAGCCACTTTATCAGTCCCTTTAGACTGAACCATGAAGAGCATTACTGTTATACATATCGTAATAATGACAATAGTATTTTCGCTTATATGACCGATGCCGGGGATAAATTCGAGACCTTCGACTGCCGATAGGATTGAGATTGCAGGAGTAATAACTCCATCACCCATTAAAAGAGAAACACCAATAAACCCGAGGAAAGTAACGAATGCAATTTTGCGTCCCGACTTAATTGAGCTTGTAAGAATCTCTTTTAATACAATCGTTCCCCCTTCTCCTTTGGAACTTAGACTCATTGCGAGGATCGCATATTCCAAAGTAACAAGAATAATAAGAGTCCAAAATATAAGGGAGAGTATTCCCATTATATTATCTTGGGTGGGCGCAGTAAGCAATAGAATAACAGTAAGAGTATATATTGGACTAGTTCCGATATCACCAAAAACAAGACCCAAAGCTTTAACTATCGATCCGATTCCGGAATGAGAATGCGATTTATCCATATTATTCAATTTTGCTCAAATTAATTTCATTTTCTGATGTAGCGATTGCAGCAGCAACGGCTGCATCGCCGGTAATATTTGTAACTGTCCTGCACATATCTAAAATTCTATCTACTCCGATAATCAATGCAATTCCTTCTTCCGGAATACCAACTGATTTAAGTATTACTGCAAGCATAATAATTCCAACTCCGGGCACAGGAGCAGTTCCGATAGAAGCGAGAATAGCAGTAAAAACTATGGTCGCTTGCTGAACTAAGTTTAAGTCCATTCCATAAACCTGGGCAATGAATACTGCGGCAACACCTTGATATAAAGCAGTACCATCCATATTAATCGTAGCTCCAAGCGGCAGAACAAAGCTCGTAATACTTTTTGAGATTCCGAGATTCTCTTGACAGCATTCCATATTTACGGGTAATGTTGCTGCAGATGAGCTTGTGCTGAATGCAATAGCATGTGCTTCACGAATTGCTTTGAAAAATTTTATCGGTTTTATCTTTGTAAATATTTTTATGATTGATGAATAAACAAAAAATGTATGTATAATAAATCCGACTAAAACAGTAAGCGAATACCAAATCAATGTTTGGAGTATTTCATAACCGAATTGAGAAACTGTTGCTGCAATAAGAGCAAATACACCAATAGGAGCTGTGTACATTACTAATTCCACAAGCTTAATCATTGCTTCACTAAGACCATCAAAAAAATTAATTACCGGTGCGGATTTCTCTTTATTAATCATTGTAAGAACCATACCAAGCAAAACAGCGAAGAAAACTATCTGAATCATTTCACTTTGCGCAATTGCTCCAAAAGGATTTTTTGGAACAAGATTTACGATCTGGTCTGTAATACTATAATCGATTTTATTATGAAGAGTCGTGGCGGCATCCCCTTGATAAGCAGAGAGGAGGCTAGCCTTCGTATCCGAATTCATTATCTCGCCGGGGCGGATTATGTTTGCGAGTACTAAACCGATTGTAACGGCTATACCGGTAGTAACCATATAAAATGATATTGTCTTACCACCGATGCGTGTAAATTTACGGATATCACCGAGACTTGCAGAGCCGACAATTAAAGAAGAAAGAACCAAAGGCACGGCAACCATATTAAGAAGACGAATAAAAATATCTCCGAGCCATTTAATCTCAACACCATAATTGCTTATCGAACCAAACAAAGCCCCTGCTATTAATGCAAAAATTATCTGATTATGTAGCTTGGGCATTTTTAATTTCATAGTACCAAATTTTATTTGAGTAGTTAATTTAATTTTTCCTTATCTTCAAAACAATTTTTTTGACGAAATAAATATGATAAAGGGCAATTCAAAAAGTGAATTGGTAAGAGGACTTGGTCTGATTGCCGCGATTATGCTCGTGGCAGGATCGATGATTGGTTCGGGAATTTTTCGCAAACCATCTTCGATAGCCGAGCAATTAATGTCCCCCGAACTTATGATTTTAGTTTGGGTCGGGGCAGGATTGATTACATTAATTGGTGCGGCAATCAATGCAGAGATATCAAGTATCTTACCAAGTACAGGCGGACAATTTATTTATTTCAAAGAGATGTATGGAAAGTTCACTGCTTATTTATATGGTTGGTCAGTACTTGCTGTAATTCAGACCGGCAGTCAAGCTGCAATCGCTTATGCATTCGCAGAATACGTTGGTTACTTCATAAAATTTCCAGAGCTTCCAAAGTTTTTTACTGATATGCATTTCTTCCTTCCGGCTATTGGAGATATTCATCCATTAGTTAACTTCGGAACTAAGTTAATTGCAATATTAGTAATACTCTTTTTAACCGCTGTCAATTATGTCGGTGTTGTGTTCGGCGGTGGAGTACAGACTTTTGTTACATTCGTAAAAATTGCTACAATATTAATTTTATCATTTCTTCTTTTCTTTTTCGGTCAAGGTTCTTTATCAAACGTATATAATAATTTTGCACTTGAGCCGCAGGTAAGCAGTAATTTAATTTCAATGATTGGATTAGCACTTGCCGGAGCGTTTTGGGCTTATGATGGATGGAATAATTTAACGTTCGTTTCCGGTGAAGTAAAAAATGCTCAAAAGAATGTTTCACTTGGTTTATTATTTGGTACTCTCATTGTCATTGGTGTTTATGTAATTATTAATCTTGCCTATCTATAT
This sequence comes from Melioribacteraceae bacterium, assembly GCA_023230485.1. GTDB lineage: Bacteria > Bacteroidota > Ignavibacteria > Ignavibacteriales > Melioribacteraceae > BRH-c32. The sequence goes on along the minus strand of JALNXG010000045.1, from coordinate 13,462 downwards.
GTAATGCCAATAGAGGAGATAGCAAAATCGCCATTAGTAGCGGCATCGGCGGCAGAGAAAATATTCGGAAGTTCAGGTGGATCGATTGTTTCGATTGCAGTAATAATCTCCACTTTCGGTGCATTAAATGGAAGTATATTAGCTACTGCACGTGTTCAATATGCAATGTCGGAGAATAAATTATTTTTTAAGGGCTTAGGAAAGATTCATCCAAAATATAATACACCTCATGTCTCGCTCGTAGTGCAAGGAATTTGGTCATCAGTATTAGTTTTGTCCGGTTCGTTTGATACTATTACCGATTATGTGATTTTCGCTTCTTGGCTTTTTTACATGCTCGGTGCTTATGGTGTGTTTGTTCTAAGAAAAAAGATGGGGACTTCGGAACGTTACTATAAAGTATGGGGATATCCATATACCCCCATGATTTTTGTAATCTTTTCTTTTTTGTTTTTGCTTAATTCCATTTATGCAGATACAGAAAACGCAATGATGGGATTAATGCTTATAACTATTGGACTGCCATTCTATTTTTATTGGAATAAAAAAGAGAAATAGTAAATAAACTACTCTAAAACAAATCTACTAAGCCACCTAATGGCGAGGATTGAGTATTTATTTAAGTTGCGTCTTTATTTCTGTCGAGTAGTTATTTACTCAACTCTTTATTCCGGTTGGACACCAAACGTTTTATTATAAAGAGCAATACCCTCTTCAATTACTTTATATGCTTCTTCTTTTCCTAGGAATCGGTCTACAATTACATTCTTGTGCTCTAATTTTTTATAGTCTTCAAAAAATCTTTGAAGCTGAATAGTCGTATGAGGAGGAAGCATACTCATATCATCTATGTAACTTACAGAAATATCATTATTTGCTACAGCAATAATCTTATCATCTTTTTCGTTCTCGTCGATCATCTCCATTAAGCCGATAATTTTAGCTTCGATCATACAAAGTGGATCCACATCGATAGAGCACATTACAAGCACATCGAGGGGATCATTATCATCGCCGAGTGTACGCGGAATAAATCCATAATTAGCCGGATAATGGACAGCGGAGAAAAGAACACGATCTAATTTTATTAATCCGCTCTCTTTGTCTAATTCATATTTTGCTTTAGAACCTTTTGGTATTTCGATTATTGTATTAACTATTTGAGGTGCGAAATTACCAATTTTTACTGAATGCCATGGGTTTGACACGCTTATCTCTTTCATATATTGTTATTATTTGTTATTATCAATATTCAAAAAATAATCAAAAAAAGATTAACAATCCTTTTTTTGTGATAAGGGATATGTAATATTTCGTTTTTAATTGTTATCATCAATTTCACAAACAAAACTAAAGGTTATCTTGAATAAAATTCTTCTTTTAGTCCTTGCGATAATATCTATAATTAGCTGTAAAGAACAAATTCCCAAAAGTGAAATAAATAAATCGACAAACGAAGTTTGGTTTAAACAAACTGTTTTGGATTTAGGTGCTAAGATAAAAATGTACAGCAAAGATTTTGGTATTGCTGTATCACGCGGACAAGGTGAAAAAGTAAGAGGAGTATTATATCGTTTCGATGGAAAAAGTTGGAATCCAATTTTTAATTACCCTTATTCGGATTTTCCACTTTTAGGAGTTACACCAGATAGTTCTATCTGGGTTGTAAATCATCTTACTCATTTCGGTCAGTATCAACCGATACTTACATCAATTAAAAACGGAAAAGAAGAAAGAATAAATTTACCAAAAATGATGTGGGATAACGTTGATTATGCTATGCTAGCAGGGCTCTCGATTACAAAGAGTGGGAAGGCATGGGCTGTCGGACAACAAGGAAATATAACTTATTACGATGGAAAAAAGTGGGTTACACAGTTCAGTCCCGTTCTTAGAAAGGAGGGGGAAACTTATAAGCAGGGAGACCTTGAAGATGTTCAAATGCTTTCCGATGAAGAAGGATGGGCAATCGGCAAGGGAGGAATAATTCTTAAATATGAAAATGGAAATTGGAAAAAATTTAAATCACCAGTAGAAACTCAATTAAGAAAAATTTCAATGGTGGATAAGGATTTCGGATGGATTGTTGGTGACAAAGGTACTGTACTTAATTATGTTAATGGTCAATGGAGAGAAATAGAAAATGATTTCCGTGTCGGATTGATTTCAATAAAAGCTATTAGTAGAGATAAAGCTTGGATAGTCGGTGATCGCTCTACTTTAATAGAATTAACTGATGGTAAATGGATTGAAAATGAATCTATAAAAGTATTTGATGATTCTTTCATTGATATAGATGTATTAAATGATAATGATGGTTCGTTTCGAATTTGGTTAATTGGTAATTATGGAATTTATACAAACTCTCAAGGGATGAATTTTTCTTTTACCGATGTAACTTCGCAGGCATCATTAAGAAGAGATGGAAGAGCGGGAATATTTTTTAGTAATAGCATTTATGAGCCATCAAATCTATTTGTTCTTTCGGAACTCGCTCCGAATATAATATATAAGAATCAGGGCGATGGGATCTTCTCAGAAATTTCGCGCGATTTAAATAATAAAAATCAGATTAAGATGAGCTTTTCAGCTTTACTTGCTGATTTTGATAATGACTCTAATAAAGATTTAATCGAGTTACAAGATGATGTTAATTATACTTATTCATTCGGCGATAATGGTTTAGATTTTGTCCCGAGTGAAGAAAAGTTGATCGATTTTGACTATATACAAAATAGTCTCCCATTAGCGGGAATGAAAACTGCGGATTTTAATAATGATGGCTATCTCGATCTTTATTTCTTCAACTTTAATAACCACGATATGTTATTTCAAAACAATGGCATAGGTAAGTTTAAAAATGTTTATGCAAAATCGGGATTAAAGAAATTAATAGATCAAAATTGTTATGGTGCTAATATAGCAGATTTCAATAATGATGGTCTAGTGGATATATTACTTATATATAAAGTCGGGCAAAATAATCAACATCTATTTTTGTTTTTAAATAAAGGTAATTTTAAATTCGAAGAGAAGAGTGATTCCACTTTTTTTGCCGAAGATGGAATTGCAGGTAATTTTTATTCATCAATTGCCGCTGATATTAATAATGATGGATTTAACGATATACTTGCCTTTGATAATGAATATCAGCTTAAAGTGCTAATCAATAAAGGGGATGCAACGTTTGAAGAGATAACAGGAATCGGTCTTGATATGCCTCTTATGCACCAAGACCCATCTAATGGAATATTGAATGCTGAAGATATTAATAATGATGGTTGGTTAGATCTTTTTGTTGGTGAACGATTATTTATAAATTCACCTGAATTTTATTTTGAAGAGGTTGGCAAAGATGTTGGTATATCATTTATTGGTAATCCTTCATTTAATGATTTTGATAACGATGGTGATTTAGATCTATTTATAGGAAGCTCACGCGAATCCCTCGGTAAAGGTGATAGAGCAATTCTTTATAGAAATAATTTAACAAATAAAAATTTTGTAAAGTTCGGCATTGTTACAGATTTAAGTAATAGAGACGGCATCGGCGCATCCGTTGTTTTATCTGCTTATGATAAAAAAGATAGTTTAATATATAGTTCACGCAAAAGTATCGGTTTGGGTGATAGCCCTATTTCACAACAAAATAGTCCCGTAATTCATTTCGGAATTAATCCTGATTATAATTACAAAGCAGTTGTTGAATTTCCCTCCGGAACTAAGGAAAATATTGATGTAAATGAAATTGGAAAATTATATAGAGTTACTGAATCGAGTTTTCTTTCTCATAATTTTATAAGAACATATAAATCATTCAATAGGACTATACTGAAATTAAATCTCCTTCAGGAAATAATTAAATTATCTCTATTATTATTAATTACTGTCGCCATTTATTATTACACTCGGGAAAAATCAATTTACAGAATAACAACTGAATGGTATTTTATATTAGTACTTATATTCGGCTATCTATTATTAATTCATTTTACAATCGATTATAAGTTTCTTTTTTCTCTTGTATTTAATCCACTTTTCTTGGGGGGAGTTTTACTCTCTTTTATATATTATGGATCGGAATATATAGATAAAAAAGAGAGCAGTTATATTTCGCATTATAAGGTTATTGATATTATCGGTATGGGCGGCATGGGGAAAGTATTTAAAGCTATTGATTCTCAAAATGGGAACACCGTTGCTATTAAAGTGCTTAATTCTCAACTAGTAAATGATGAAGAAAATAAAAGAAGATTAAATTCCGAGGGTCGTCTTCTTTCATCTCTTGATCATAAAAACATTGTTAAGGTATTTGAATACGGCGAAACACAAAAACATAGCTTTATTGCGATGGAATACTTGAGCGGCGGAACATTAGATGATTATATAAAAAATAATTTTCCACTTACTTCGGCAACAATCATTTCTATATTGAAACAAATTAGTGAAGGGATGAAGTTAATCCACACAAATAATGTTTTGCATCGAGATCTAAAATCGCAAAACATAATGTTTGATGATAAAAATAATATCAGGATAATGGATTTTGGATTATCGAAATCGCCTTTGGTATCAACAATGACTTCACTTGGTACGGTTATCGGGACTCTTGGTTATGTAGCCCCGGAGCAAATAACAAATGTTCAAGTGGATCAAAGAACTGATATCTTTTCATTTGGTGTGGTCGCATATCAGATGTGTGCAAATAAACTTCCATTTAATGGGGAGAATGAAATTGCACTTATTCATTCAATATTTAACACTGTTCCGCCAGAGCCGATAGAAGTAAATAAGGATATTTCTCCTGAACTAAATTCATTAGTAAAAAAATGTTTAGAAAAAAATCCGGATGATAGATATACTTCATTCACAGAAATATTAATTTTATTAAATCAAATTTCCTAATAGCATAGAATATGGATACTAAAATAAAAAACCAGCAAGTGAATAAATCACTCGGCGAATTTATTTCACAACTTTCGCAAGGGTTCGTAGAGCTTTCGGGAAAGGTAAAAGAAACCCCTGAACTCGGAAAAGATATAGATCGTCTTTTCAGAAAAATAATGGATTTTAATAGAGGAATTAGCACAGACATAAAAGAGCTTATTGATCAATGCGAAAAAGTTGAATCAGAATTTGGAAAACTTCGAGATGAGAAAAATCGTTTAGAGCGGCTTTATGCTTCGGGCATTCAATTCCAATCTGAAACTGATATGCGAAGATTAATGGAATCGGCTATCGAGACAGTTGTAAAAGAATTAGATGCTGATGAAGGTTTTATTGTATTAATGAATGATATGAAGCAGATAGAAAAGATCGTAGCAAAAAATCTCGATCCGGAGAACGATCCAACTACAAAAGAATTAAGCATATCAATTATAAAAGAAACAATCGAAAAATCAGAGCCACTAAAGATAGATGACATTAATACTTATCCCGATCTTGTTAATAAATTAAGTGTTATCTCTTTGAAGCTCTCGTCAGCTTTGAGTGTACCTCTGATATCAAATAATAAAATTTTAGGTGTTGTATATATCGATAGAAGAAATAGAAATATTCCTTTCAAAGAGTCGGATTTGGCTTTTCTCATTTCTTTTGCGCGTCAGATTGTAAGAGGAATGGAAGTATCGCTAGAGATAAATTATTTAGAAAAAAAACTTCAAGAAAAAAGTTGCATCGATTTTATGGAGCTTAGAAGTCAATTTAAGTATGATAATATTATAGGATCAAGCCGAAAACTATATGAAATCTTGAAACTCTCTGCGAAAGTGGCTGAAAGCGATGCTTCAGTTTTATTACTCGGAGAAAATGGGACGGGAAAAGATTTATTAGCACAAGCAATTCACGAAAATTCACCTCGTAGGGATAAACCATTTGTCGCCGTTAATTGCGGAGCAATTCCATCCGATTTATTGGAATCGGAATTATTCGGATACGAGACAGGCGCATTCACAGGTGCGATTAAAAGTAAGCCGGGACGATTAGAGACAGCCGATGGCGGAACGATATTCCTTGATGAAATCGGTGAGATGACAATCAATCTCCAAGCAAAACTTTTACGTGTTATCCAGACCCGTGAGATTGAGCGGCTCGGCGGCATTACATCGAAAAAAATTAATGTCCGCTTTATTGCCGCTACTAATAAAGATTTATCAGCCATGATAGCCGATAAATTATTCAGAGAGGATTTGTATTATCGCCTCAAGGTGATTGAGATAAAACTCCCTTCACTTCGTGAAAGAAAAGACGATATTGATGAGCTTGCAAAATTTTTCTTATCAAAACATTCAGAAACGGGAAGCGGATATACTATTAGCTGTGAAGCACTTGATGTGCTTGAGCAATATCCTTTTCCGGGAAATATTAGAGAATTAGAGAATATTATTCAGCGAAGTGTAATACTTTCCAAATCGAATGAGATTACAATTGAAGATCTGCCGCCGGAGATTGTAGACTTAAAGGAAGATACAGTAACTACCTCTTTGGAGAAAACATTATCTGAAGCGGAGGAAGAATTTAGAAAACTTTATATCGGCAAGATATTAAAGAAGGTGAAATCAAAATCCGATGCCGCCAAAATACTCGGAATAAATCGCAGCCACTTGCATAAACTCCTATCACAATTGGAAATTGATGGATAAACGCTCACTCGTTCTTCAATGACCGAAATTCTTTTAAATCCTCAGCTTTGACAACTTCTTTGTCGCAAATATGCAACACCTCAAAATAAGATAAGTTGTCCTACTGCAACAAATAAGCCACGATATCCCCTTTATAGTCCCCAATTGAGATGGCATGTCCTTTGAGTAATGTAATCTATAAATAAAAGAAAATAGATGAACGGAAATATACTCATTATCGATTCTGGCAAGGAGCGGCTAAAAAAATTAAGAGAACTTCTTTCAAAAGAGGGGTTCAGTTTGATTACTGTAACAGACAAATCGGCCGCCGAATGCATCTGCGAAAAAATGGATATAGAGTATATAATTGCTAATCCGCAAAGCTTCGAGCTTAAAAGTAAAGACAACAAAAATTTGATTTAATGGGAAGGTGAATCAAAAGATTACAATAAAAACAAAATTATAAATTAAAGGAGGCAACATGAAATATTTTAGATTATTATCAGTTTTATTATTAGTTGTGGCAATCAGTTTTACAGGATGCAAAAGTGAAGATAGTCCAACCGAACCATCAACTCCAGGCGGATCATCAAACGCAAGTGGTCAACCACTTCCGAAAATGGATGGAAGCGCAGGTGTACTTGCAACAATTCAATACGAAATGGCTGCTCCGATACCCGGATTTCCTGCAATTATGATGCAAATGGCATTCGCTTCATTAGCTGAAGGCACTGATGCAGGTGCTGTTTCGGTAAATAGCAATGCAATTGCTACAATGAAAGCCGGCGGTAAAACTTATTATATGGCACCAAATCCAACTAATCCAACAGCGACTTTGAGTAATGTGAATTTTAATGGTTCTGCACATACATGGGCAGTGGCGGGCGGTAATGGGGTTTCTGCAATTAATGGTTCTGTAAATAGTCCGACAAATTTCACACTTAGCGCACCGGCGAAAGATGCTGCTGTAAGTAAAAACGGATTCACGGCAACATGGACAGGAGGATCAAGCAGTAAAATATTCGTTGTTATTGCACAAGTAAGCAATGGAAAAACATTTTCTAAAGAAGCACTTTCTGATAATGGAAGTTATTCGTTTAGTTCTTCAGACTTATCCGGTATATCGGGACAGGCAATGCTTCAAGTTGTTAAATACAACTATAATAAGGTTTCGTCAGGTGGTAAAGATTATTACTTAATCGCAGAAATCGTAAAATCTGTAAACGTAACAGTAAACTAAAATTTCAAATAAGAAAGAGCGATTCCCCTGCTGGCTGGCTTTGGAAAAGCTCTTTCTTTATTCTTTAAAGAAAGAGGGCAACATGAAAAAATATATACTACTAGTATTAGCTCTATGCTTTGCGAGTGTCCAAGCTCAGATATCAATTACAGAATCTGATGTTGCTTTATTTTATCAGCAAGATTATACATTTACTACACATGTAAATAACACTTTAACTTCAATTGATATTGGTGGCATCGGTCAACAGGTTTATGATTTTAGCGCATTAACTTTTGATATGACTTACAACTCTCAAGGTAAATCAGTAAGCAGCTCACCATATTTAGCTGAATACCCAGGCACTCAATATTCGCTTTATTATGAAACAGTAAGTCAAGGTATACCGGCTCAGTCTTGGTTGCATACTTCAATAGTTGGCGGCAAATATCAACTTAATGGAATTGGTACAAACACTACTGTGCAAGGAATAAATACCACAATTAAGGTAAAATATAATCCGGCAAGAGTTCTTTATAATTTGCCGATAACTTATAATTCCACGGCAACTATAAGCATTAACGGAGTTACAGAAAGTATAACTTCTTTCTTTGGACAAAATATAGTTAATTCAATTCCATTAATTTCGAGCGAAAAATATACAGTTGATGGATATGGTAAATTAAAAACACCTGATGGAAAAACGTTAGACTGTCTTAGAGTGAGAAGTGAAGAAACACATACGGTAAATGGAACCACTACTACATCAATTTCTTATGGATTTATAACAAAAACAGGTGAGCAAGTTACAGTTTCTTTTAAAGAGGGAGTTATAGCAAATTCAGGAATTGTAGATGTTAATAATGTTAGTTATTCAGAAGGACGAGGAAGTGCTACCGGAATAGAAGAAGATTTTGCTACTATGCCGAACGATTTCAAATTGTATCAAAATTATCCTAATCCATTTAACCCAACAACCAATATAACCTATGCACTTCCAAAATCAGGAAATGTTCAATTGAAGGTATATGACATTCTTGGAAATGAAGTAGCAGATTTAGTAAATGGAACAAAAGACGCAGGTTTCCATACAGTTAATTTTAACGCTTCTAATCTCGCTAGCGGAATGTATATCTATAGCTTGAGATCAGAAGGAATAAATATCAATCAAAAAATGCTTTTGATGAAATAGAGAAAAATATCGCTGATGAAGTAGTAGTTTCAATAATATAAAAAAGCTGTGGATAATGGTTTGACAAATAAAGTAGACTTAAAAAAAGAATAAAAAAGGAACAAGAATATGAAAATAATTTATAGACATATATCGATATTATTTTTAGCGATTATCTTCTTAGCCGGATGCAGTAAGAGCGATGACCCGGCTTCGCCAGATATGGCGGACGATAGCGATTATAAAGCTGATCCGAAAATCAGTGAGATTTTCCCTTCGGTTGCGCTTGCCAATGGATATATTTATATAAAAGGTGAGAATTTCGGAACAAAAACCTCGAGCGTAAATGTGTTCTTTAAGAGCAGAGCAACATCTCAACAGATTGCAGGTATCATTGAACTAATAGAGCAATCAAAAATTACTGTTAGAGTTCCTGCAAATATAGATACAAGTCCGCAGGGAAATGATATTGTAGTAAAAACTCCAAAGGGGACTACTACAAATACAACCACTCAAGTATACGGAGTTACTTCATCAGCATTCGGAAATAATTTATTAGCAGGTAAAGGATTAATTGGAAGAGTATATGAACTTCCTGCAAATACAGCAAAACTTCCTGATTTCGCGACTATGCAAGTAAAGAGTATGGTTCTTGCTCCTAATTTGGATGTATCGACGCGATCATTTAGTGATGGTTTTCCGGGTGTGCCTGGCGGATTGGTTGAGTGGTTTGGAATTCGCTTTGATGGAAAGCTTGTTGTTACAGAAGCAGGCGAATACTCATTTACTCTCGGATCTGATGATGGCTCGAAATTATACATTGATGATAAATTAGTTGTTGATGCAGATGGAACACATGGTTATTATGAAGTAACCTCCACAAAAGTTGCTTTAACCGCAGGCGATCATAAACTCAGAGTAGACTATTTCCAAGGACCGCGTTATAACATAGCAATGCGATTATTCTGGACTAAACCTACAGGTGCGAAAGTAATAATTCCGGCTGAATCAATTAAACTTCCTGACTCATTCTAACATTTTTATAAAATACCCCCGCCCGGAAATTATGCAAAAAGTGGCGGGGATATTTATTATTAATTCAATTTCGGTATAAAAATTTTAATTTTTATTTCTGATTTCCTTACACAGACAGAGTACCCCCATTTCCAGAATAGTAGCTTCTCCAACTACTAATATCGTAAAATGGTTACCTTGTAGTCAAAGAAGTCTCCCTCCACAACGCAAAATATAGTGTCTCTCTTAAAACGTTAAAGGTAATAATAATCTCGATTATCTATTGTTCCACACCCATCTCTCCACACCACCTCAGCATCCTCCTCTTCTCCTTACCGAATGAGTACCTTTTAAACACTTCCACTACCGCTTAAAAACTTTCTTTGTAATCAAATCACAAAAATCATATTTTAAGCACTCAATAAGAAAATAAACTATAACTTTTAGGAATCGTTTATGAAAAGAGTAAAATATATTTTGTCATTTATTTTAGTGGGATTAATAGTTATGAATTGCAGTAAGCCGGAACCCGCAGTCAAGGAGAAAGATTTCAAGTATGTAACCGAGCAATTTGCCGATCTCAAAATTCAGCGATATCAGATACCCGGATTTGAAGAGCTTTCGCTAAAGCAAAAAGAACTTCTTTATTATCTTTCGATGGCAGCTCAAAGTGGAAGAGAAATAATCTTCGATCAAAATTATAAACATAATCTTTATATAAAACGCACACTCGAAGCTATTCTAAAAGATTATAAAGGAGATAGAACCGATCCTGAATTTGCAAAATTTTTAGAATATACCAAACGTGTATGGTTCTCGAATGGTATTCATCATCATTATTCTAATCGAAAATTCACACCTGAATTTTCTTTTCAATATTTTGAGAGATTGGTCGCCGGAACTAATGACGAACTCCTTCCTCTTCAATCAGGAGAGAACGCAAACACACTTCTTAAAAAACTGAAACCAATTATTTTCGATCCGAATGTGGATGCGATAAAAACAAATCAATCACCTGATGTAGATTTAATAAAAACTTCTGCAATAAATTATTACGAAGGCGTAACACAAAAGGAAGTGGAAGAATATTATAAAACTACAGTTGACCCAAAAGATTCCACACCTGTTTCTTATGGACTTAATTCCAAAATGGTAAAAGAGAATGGAAAGGTTCAAGAGAAAGTTTGGAAAGTTGGCGGAATGTACACAAAAGCTATTGAGCAGATAGTTCATTGGCTGGAATTGGCGGTTACAGTTGCCGAAAACAATCAACAGAAAAAAACTTTACAGTTGTTGATAGATTATTATAAAACGGGCGAACTTAAAAAATTTGATGAATACTCAATCGAATGGGTAAAAGACACTGAATCATTAATCGATGTAGTGAATGGATTTATTGAGACTTATGGTGATCCGCTTGGATACCGTGCTTCATTTGAATCTATTGTTTCGTTTAAGGATTTGGAAGCCACAAAAAGAATTAAAACAATAACAGATAATGCACAGTGGTTCGAGGATAATTCTCCATTAATGCCGGGACATAAAAAGAAAAACGTTACAGGTATTTCGGGCAAGGTAATAACTGTGGTTTCGGAATCGGGTGATTCATCTCCATCTACTCCTATCGGAGTAAATCTTCCAAATGCCGATTGGATAAGAAAAGATTATGGGTCGAAATCGGTCAATCTCGGCAATATAGTTCATGCCTATAATATGGCATCAGCTACAAGCGGAGTATTGGAGGAGTTTGCTTATTCCGATGAACAGATAAAAAGAGCAAAAGAATATGGTGCATTGAGTGATGATCTTCATACCGATATGCACGAAGCGATTGGTCATGGTTCGGGACAGTTAAATCCGGGTGTAGGTCAGCCGAATGAAACATTGAAAAATTATTCTTCCACTTTAGAAGAAGCACGTGCCGATCTTGTAGCATTGTATTATGTGTTCGATAAAAAATTAGTTGATATCGGAGTAATGCCATCGCTCGAAGCAGGCAAAGCGCAGTACGATTCATATATTCGCAATGCTCTCCTTACACAACTTGCACGAATCAGAATAGGGGATAACATTGAACAAGCACATATGCGTAACCGTATGCTAATAGCCAAATGGGCTTATGAAAAAGGTGCTAAGGATAATGTAATTGAGAAAAAAGTTAAAGACGGCAAAACATATTTTGTAGTCAATGATTATGAAAAACTCAAAAGCTTATTTGGTGAGTTACTTCGCGATATTCAGAGGATTAAATCGGAGGGTGATTTTCAAGCTGGAAAAAATCTTGTAGAAAATTATGCCGTAAAAGTCGATCCTGAAATTCATAAAGAAGTATTAGCTCGTTATGCAAAACTTAAAATCGCGCCATATGCCGGTTTTATTAATCCTATATTGAAACCTGTTATGGATGGGAATACGATCATCGATATAATTGTTGAATATCCGGAAGATTTTACTACTCAGATGATTTATTATTCAAATAAATTCTCATTCCTGCCGACATATAATTAATAATTTAAGATTGCCGTGAGAAATATTCTCACGGCAATTTATAATTCTTTGATACTACTTAACTAAAATCATTTTTTTAGTAATAATTGTGGCAGGGGTAGTAATCCGATAGAAATATATTCCACTGGAGAGATTACTTCCATCAAATTTTATATTATGCTTTCCCACTTCAAACATTCCGTCTGCAAGTATTGCTGCTTCTCTCCCTAAGGCATCATAAACAATAAGTTTTATATTACCGCTTTGAGGCAGAGCAAAACTTATAGTAGTGGTGGGATTAAAGGGGTTTGGATAGTTCGAGATGCTTATCTCTTCGTTATTGTTTTCTGTTTCTGATTTTATTTCAGGATTTGGTAATATTATCTTTTTATCACCTGCTAAACTATTACCCATTCGCTTTATTATCTCTATCTGACTCGTTAAGTCATCTTCCGGATATTTTGCTTTTAGTGTAATGAAATAATTATCTGCACCTGTTTTGTTATCTGCGAAAAGTGTATAAATACTACCGAGTGTAAATAATGTATTCTTCTCTATGTTTTCATTTAAGTTATACTTTGATAGGATAGTAGTAAGATTATTTATAGCACCGGAATATTCACCTGCATTTACCATCTGATGTGCTTCTAATTCAAGAGCAATTACATAAGTTTCAGTTCCTACTGTAATATTTGGTTTTATCTCTTTTTCAGAGAAGTTTAAATAATCTTTCCTTCCGGATTGAGTAAAACATTCCTCTATTTTTGTTAGAGCATATTTACCAACGAGTTCTTCTTTGTTTTTCTTAAATACCTCTAGGAAAAGAGCTATTGCTTCATCATATCTTTTTTGCCTCTGCATTTCTAATGCTTGTGATAAGTCATCTGTTGGAATATCAGAAGGGTTAGTTTCAGAAGATGCAATGAAATTTACCGGCTCACCTTTTTCTAT
>JALNXG010000044.1 GCA_023230485.1 Melioribacteraceae bacterium | reverse complement strand
TTTTCTTTTTTCCATAAATTCCTTTCTACCAGCTAGTCCAGCCGCCATCTACAACTAAGTTAGCGCCTGTCATATAAGCTGATGCATCACTTGCTAAAAATATTAATGCTCCTTTATAGTCAGTCGGGCGAGCCATTCTTCCTAAAGGAGTTCGTTTAGAATATTTCTCAATAAAAAATTCGTCCTGCATATTTTCCACACCACCCGGAGAAAGAGTATTAACTCTAACGCCATCTTTACCCCAGTAAGAAGCGAGATAACGAGAGAACATAATTACTGCTCCTTTTGTGGCAGAATATGCAGGTGGTTTATAAAATTTTTGGTTACCCTCATCATCTATGTACAATGATTGATCAGGTGCAGTAATACCATATGTAGAACCAATGTTAATAATACTACCTGATTTTTGGTCAGCCATACATTTACCGAGTATTTGAGAAGTTAAAAACACTCCTGTCAAATTTACGTCCACAGATTTCTGCCAAAGCTCTAATGGATAGTTCTCAAATTTTGAATGTTCTAAAGCACTTTGAGGACTCTCGAACATATCATTTATAGCGGCATTATTTACAAGGATATCAATATGCCCAAATTCTTTTATAATAGTGTCTCTCATTTTTTTTATTGATTCAGGGTCTGTAACGTCTAGCCCCACACCAATTGCTTTTGTTTCAAACATTGAAGCTAGATCTTGACAGTTATTTTTATTAACATCGGCAATAACTAAATTAGCCCCTGCTTCTGATAATGCGGCACAATGGTTTTTCCCGATTAATCCAAGTGCACCTGTTACAATTGCAGTTTTACCTTCTAAAGAGAATAGTTCCATATTATTTTTTTACCGGTTTCATATTAAAGTTATCTGTTTTTCTAAAAACAGGTTGAACCGGTTCACCTTTCAATAGTTCTTTAATATTGTTTTGATCTACAGCTTTTTTCAAAATTGGAAGTACATCTTGATATGCTGAGAGGGTATAATTAATATCTTCATCTTTGTGTGAATAAGACATATTATGGAAACCGCTCCATAAAACACCGCGCTTAATCATTTCCTGCTGGACTAATGATTTTTGTAATAAAGGGTTGCCTGCTTTTTCATCGAATGTAATGAGTGATCTCCAATTATATCCCGTTGCTTTAGTATAAGTCATATCCAAATTAGAAGCGATTTCATTGTAGCCATTTTTAAGCAATGCACCTTTTTCGTTTAAATAAGCAGGTACATTTTTATCTTTTAGTTCTTGCATGGTTGCTTTAGCTGCTGCAAGTGAAAGAGCTTCTCCGCCGAAAGTAGTAAAAAAGAAGATATCGTTTTCTATTAAATCCATAATCTTTCTTTTACCAGTTAGTACTGATATCGGCATTCCATTTGCAATTGCTTTTGAATAGGTTGCTAAGTCAGGAGTGATACCGAAATATTCTTGAGCACCGCCGAGAGCCATTCTAAATCCAGTCCACATCTCGTCGAAAATCAAAACGATTCCTTTTTGTTCGCAAAGGTCAGCAAGTTTTTGCAAAAAATTATCTTTCGGTTCAGCGAATACCACCGGCTCTAAAATAATTGCCGCTGTATCATCATCAATAGAATTAAGTACGCTATCGAAATCGTTATAATTAAATGTAAAAGAGATTGCCTGCACGGCTTCCGGAATTCCGGCTTTCTTTGCCGTTACGCTTACATACCAATCATGCCAGCCATGATAGCCACAGCAAAGAACTTTGTTCTTACCTGTATATGCACGTGCTAACCTTATTGCCGCACTTGTTACGTCAGCACCTGTTTTGCTATAACGGACTGCTTCTGCATTCGGGATTATTCCCTTAATCATTTCTGCAACTTCCACTTCTAAAGGATGCATTAATGAAAATGTAATTCCATCTTCTAATTGCTTTTTGATTGCATCATCAACCTTATCATAAGCATAACCGAGTGATAGGGGACCGATGCCCATATTATAATCGATATATTCATTGCCGTCCACATCCCATACGTGTACACCCTTTCCCTTAACGAGATATTTTGGCGATACACCATTAACGTATTGTGTAGGTCCTTTAGCTAAAGTCATTGACCATGCGGGGATTAATCCCGTTGCTCTTTTATACAGTTCGTTCGATTTTTCGATTACAGGGTAATCGTTCTTAAGATTAATTTTATTGCTCATTTTTATCGCTCAAGTTTATATTTTGTTTGTATTCTTCTATATTGTTTAATTCATCCAGATGATTCTCGTACCAATATTTACCTGCATATTTTGAATTAATTTGCATTAGCTCCGGTTTCCTTTTTAGTAATTCTAAAATATCCTCCAATCCGAATTTTGGATTAGAAGGATATAATTGATCATATACTTTTTTGATGAAGAAGAAATCTTCGGGGTAATCGATTGTCCATCTATGAGATGATGAATAATCTAATCCTGATTCCCAAGCAATATTTGCATTACGAAAAATATTCTTATTCTCCCAGAAATAGGGAGTAGTATGTTCTCTCTCAAGGCTACGTTTAGCTTCCTTCCATCCTTTCTCAAGAGCATTCATCGAAATAATTTCAACATCATTCCCATCTGGGTAAGTCGCGGGGTGAAGATTACTTACATAATCATACTTTTCATGATTCTCTAAATAGAAAGAAAATATCTTATCAATTATTTTATAATCGATCAAAGGGCAGTCGGATGGTATTTTAGCAATTGCGTCAGCATTGTTTAATTTGCCTGCTTGATAGTGGCGGTCGAGAAGATCGGTCAAACTTCCTCTAAAGCACTCCATCCCTGCCATTGAGCAAAGCTCTGTTATTGGGTCATCGTCTTCACTTGTAGATGTGGCAATTACTACTTGCTCAACAAGAGAAGAATTTTTTACTCGTTCATACATCCGATATAACATTGGCTTACCGACTATTGGTAAAAGGACTTTGCCCGGAAGACGTGTTGATGTAGTTCTCGCTTGAATAATAGTTACAATCTTTGGTTTAGACATTTACCGTTTCGGATATATTCTGAAATTCGTTATTATTAATAGGGAGAGATTTCGGCTGTTCCAATAATTGTAGCGCAACTTTTGCAATTCTCTCGGCTGAGGTCCCATTATTTTGTATAGGGTTTAATTTCTTTAGTTCTTCCAAATCAAAATAGGAGTGTACCTCTTTGCCGAGACATAACCCTACATAAGAAACAGAAGAATATTTTGTTATAAGTATATCGCAGTTCGCAATCATTTCATTAATATCGCCCGAAGTATAGATTAAAGCACCGGGTGCGTATTTTTCAATCTCTTTAGTTGCTTTATCAAAATTTTCATTTGGATGAAGCTTAAAAATGAGCTGCTTACCATTTGCGATCTGGACGCAGTCAAGAATAAATTTCTTTCTATTTTCATATTTAAAAGTCTCTCTCGAATCCGATGTGGCAGCGAGTACAAAATATTTCAGTGGGAAATCATTATTCATATATTGAATAAGATTATCGAAATTAGGAATTCCTGTAACGACAATCTTTTCCGGCTTCACACCTTTCCGAATGAATAGATCACGATAACCTTCTGATGCTACACATAAAATATCATACAGATCGGAAAGCCCTGTAACTGAAGTACTTGCCATCCAACGTGGGAGACCAAGGTGTTTAACCAAATGAAACATTAGATTTTCCGGATCTGTCATCCCTTCCTGAACTAAAATTACTTTTTTGTCCCGAATATTTTTAGGAATTATTAAATCTGAACCGGTGAATACCAAATCATAATCATTTTTTTCACCCTTGTAGTCCATTTTTAGTTGATGTGTTTTAATGTAATCTTCGGTAGATTTTTTAAATTTACCTCCAAGAATTGAGAAATCCAGGACACCTCGCTTAGCAAAAAAATCAATATACCCATCTCCATAGTAAGGAGAGAAATAACAGTCGCAGTCCTCCATTTTCAATGATATCTGGTGCATCATCGATGTTTGATTAACTGATCCTCCAATAAAAAGAATTTTTTTGCTCATACCCTTTTATATTTAATTATCTGCAAAGATAAACCTTTCTAAAGAGATATTCACGAATTACCTAAGTTAAGAAATTGTTAAAACGAAGATATTAACATTTTGTTAATATAAAGTTTATTCTCTGTTAATATTAAAATGTTAATTTTGGCAAAAATAATTTTACGAAAAATAATCATGAAAATAATTCATATTTCGGATCTTCACTTATGTGGAAGATTTAAATTAAATAATATCGCAAAGACAAAACAAATCTTAAGCGATGCATTAGAAACCGGATTTGACCATTTAGTAATAACAGGAGACCTTTCCGATAATGCGGAAGAGAAAGATTATCTCATTTTAAGAAATATCCTTGAAAAATTCAATCTATTAAGAAGTGATAGAACTTCAATAGTTATTGGGAATCATGATATTTTTGGAGGAGTTCAAACTGCTTTAGATGTAATTAATTTTCCAAATAGATGTATTCATACTAATTATCAGGAAAAAGTAAAAACTTTTACACATTATTTTCGTGAACTATTCGAAAATACGATTCGATTTGATGACAATTATTATTTCCCTTATGCAAAGATTGTAGAAGATGCAGTTCTAATTGGAATTAACTCTATTTCAGATTATTCCAAATTAAGAAATCCATTTGCTTCAAATGGCAGTGTGAATAAAAAAGAGTTAGAGGGTTTTGCGAAAGTATTTGAAAATCCACTAATTAATACAAAAAAGAAAATTGCTTTAATACACCACCATTTCTATAAAAATAATATGGAAACAAAAAGTTCTGAAAGCAGTGTGTGGAATAAGATAGAAAGCTATACAATGAAACTGCGCGGGAAAAAGAAATTAATGAAATATTTTGTAGATCATGGAATTGAGCTCGTACTTCATGGACATAGCCATGAATTAAAAGAATATTACCGAAAGGGGATAAAATTCTTAAATGCAGGTGGATCGATAGATGGTACATCAGAGACCGAATCTTCATACTATATGATTGAATTAAATAATCCCTCGATTGATGTCAGTCTCAAAACTATAAAAACCATTCCACCAATTGAAAAAGAGTATCAAGACGATGAAATTTTAGCACCCGCATATATAAATTAGAAAAACCTAATATCTTTTATTTCTCATAAATATTTTTTTTTACCACTTTTGAAAATATTTGTATTAATTGTGGATAAAGGAGTTCGATTTTACTCTAAAAAGTTAATAAAAATGGGATGTGGAGAGCTTTTTTATGGCATAATTTATGCGCATAAGTGAAGTCTTTTCATTAATTGAGATAATTGCAATGAAAAAAACTTTCAAAGGTGGAGTTCATCCACATGAAATGAAAGCACTTACAGAGAAAAAAGCATTTGAAAAAATGCCTGCCGGAAAACAAGTAATCTTACCACTCTCGCAACATTTAGGCAAATCAGCCGTTCCAATAGTGAAAAAAGGGTCAATTATAAAAAAAGGTGAATTGATTGCGAATGGTGATGGGTTTATATCAGCACCCGTGCATTCACCTATTTCGGGTGTGGTATCTAAAATTAGCCAAAATCCTAATCTCGGTGGAATATATAAAGATGCAGTAATAATAGACGTAAAGGAAGATGAAGAGACCGATTATCTTTCAGCATTAAATCCCGAAACAATTACAGCAGAAGAGATTATAGAGAGAGTAAAAACTGCCGGTATCGTTGGACAGGGAGGAGCGGCATTCCCTACTTATGTAAAACTTATGCCTCCAAAAGATAAAAAGATCGATCTGCTTATAATAAACGGATGCGAATGCGAACCGTATCTTACTCGTGATTATAGATTTATGATCGAGACTCCCGAAAAATTAATCGGTGGTATAAAGCTTATAATGAAAGCACTCGGAATTAATAAAGCCAATATTGGAATCGAAGATAATAAACCGGAAGCGATTAAGAAATTAAATGAAAAATTATCCGGTCAAAGTGAAATTGAAGTAAAAAGCTTAAAGACGAAATATCCGCAAGGCGCAGAAAAAATGCTAATCAAATCTATTACCGGAAAAGAAGTCGCTCCCGGAAAGCTTCCATTAGATCATGGTATAGTTATCCAGAATATCGGTACTGCCTGCTCAGTTTATGATGCGGTAGTAAATGGTATTCCACAGATAGAAGCATTTATGACAGTATCTGGACTTGGAATTAATGAACCGAAAAATTTAATCGTAAATGTGGGTACTCCGATAAATGAAATTTTGGATTATTGCGGTGGAGTAAATGAAAAAGCAGTAAAATTAGTAGCAGGCGGACCGATGATGGGTGTAGCGCAATCCGATTTTAATGCTCCTATTACAAAAGCCACTTCCGGACTTCTTGTACTCACACATGAAGAAGCTGGTGATAACGAAGCGAGCAACTGTTTAAGATGCGGCAAATGCGTTGAAGCATGTCCATTAGATTTAATGCCTACAAAACTTGCACGCTTAACTCAATTGGAAAGATTTGAAGAAGCTGAAGAGGCGGGTATTTTAGTTTGTATGGAATGCGGTACTTGTACTTTCCAATGTCCGGCTAATATTCCATTAGTGCAATGGATCAGATTAGGGAAACAGAGTGCTTTGAAAATTAAGAAAGAAAAACAATCTGCTTAATATATGGAAATGAAAAATGGATAATGCTGTTAATCCTACATATCGATTAGAACTTTCCAGCTCACCTCATATACATTCACGGTGGACTGTAAAGCAATCTATGTGGTTAGTAAATTTAGCTTTACTCCCTTCAATAATATCTGCTGTAATCTTTTTCGGTATTTTTCAATTATCGATTCTTTTTACGAGTGTGGTTTTCTGTTTACTTACAGAAGCGGCTATTAAATATCTACGTAAACGACAAATTACATTAATGGATGGAAGTGCCGTAATTACAGGACTATTGCTTGGATTAATTTTGCCTCCGAATTTTTCTTTAGTTTCTACTGCAATTGGTGCGGTTGTAGCCATCGCTTTGGGAAAGGAGATTTTTGGTGGACTTGGAAATAACATCTTTAATCCGGCGTTGGTGGGACGCGCATTTCTCCAAGCGGCTTTCCCGGTCGGAATTACAACTTGGCATCAGCCAAATTATGCTTTAGATTCAGTTTCTTCTGCTACTCCACTTGCTGCACTTAAATTTGATAAGGTATTAACCGATATCACTCCAATGTTTTGGGGTAATATAAGCGGCAGTCTTGGTGAAACTTCAGCATTGGCAGTTATTATCGGGGGTCTATTTTTAATATTTATCGGTGTAGTTAATTGGAGAGTGCCGGTTTCGATGATAGTTGGAATGCTGATATTCGGCAGTATATTTTGGATTATAGACCCGGTGATATATCCAAGTCCATTTTTCCAACTCTTAGCAGGTGGATTTATGTTCGGTACATTTTTTATGGCAACGGATTGGGTTTCTTCACCTCTTACGAGTAGGGGGATGTTGATATTCGGATTTCTCATATCTTTTATAGTTGTGATTATACGATTGTTCGGCGGCTTACCCGAAGGTGTGATGTATGCTATACTTCTTATGAATGCTTTTGTACCATTGATAAATAAATACACTTCGCCAAAAATTTTCGGAGCTGAAAAATGAAACTAATGGCTCACATGATAGCAACACTTGCAATTATAGGAATTATATCGGGCGGTACACTTGCTGTAATTAGTAAATGGGCTGATCCCTTGATTGCCGCAAATAAAAAGTTAGTAACTGAAAATGCAATCTTCCTTGTTCAACCTGAGGGCAAATCGTATGAAATTGTAAAGAATAAGGATCATGAAATTTATAAAGTATTTGATGAAAAAAAAGTGCTGATTGGTTATTCGATTGTCTTTACAGGAAATGGTTTCCAAGGTGCAATTAGATCAATGGTGGGTTTAGATAAAGACCTTAAAAAAATTACAAGTATCGAAGTGCTCGAACAATCTGAAACTCCGGGCCTTGGAACGAAAATTACAGAAACGGATTTTAAAGATCAATTCAATGGATTAGAAACAGAGCCGCAAATCAATTGGTTAAAAACTCCACCTACAAAACCAAATGAGATAATGGCTATTACAGGCGCTACGATTTCATCTAAATCTATTGTAATAATTTTGAATGAAGGGATATCTAAAATCCGCACCCTTAAAGTAGGAGGGAAATTATGAAAAAGAAAGTGACTCTTTGGTACGAATTTTTTAAGGGAGTTTGGGATATCAATCCCGCTTTTAAACAGATACTTGGTATGTGTCCTACGCTTGCTGTAACAGTATCAGCAATTAATGGTATAGCAATGGCATTGGCAACAACATTCGTATTGGTGTTTTCGAGTTTAATAATTTCATTAGTTCGTAAATTAATTCCAAGTCAAGTGCGCATCGCCGCTTATATCGTAATTATTGCATCATTCGTTACGATTGTCGATATGGTAATGAAAGCACAGTTCCAGGAATTAAGTAAGGCATTAGGACCATTCATTCCGTTGATTGTAGTAAACTGTATAATCTTAGGAAGAGCCGAAGCATTTGCTTCTAAGAATACACCATTTCGTGCAATTCTTGATGCACTAGGAAATGGGGCTGGATTTTTATTAGCTCTGTTCGTTATTGGTGGTATTAGAGAAATACTAGGTTCAAGAACACTTTTAGGATTTCAAGTTCTCCCAAATAGTTACGATCCAATGATTGTAATGATTCTTCCGGCAGGAGCATTTTTAACATTCGGTTTACTTATGGGATTTGCTAATGCTTATGCACTCAGAAAAAACAGAAAAGTGGCAGAAACAAATATCTTCAAATATAAATTAGAACGTGAAAAATTAAAAGCGACTGAGGTCTAAATGGAACTGATTGTAATTTTTATCTCTGCATCGATTGTAAATAATTTTGTACTTTCGTTATTCCTTGGCATTTGCCCATTTATTGGAGTATCGAATAAATTTTCATCAGCTGTATCGATGGGACTGGCAACAACATTCGTAATGGTAATTACTGCTATGGTAAGCTGGCTTCTCTATTTCAAATTACTCCTTCCGTTTCATCTTACTTTCTTACAGATACCTGCTTTTATTTTAGTAATAGCTGCTTTGGTTCAGTTTGTAGAGATGGTAATTAAGAAAGTAAGTCAGCCTCTTTATAGAGCATTAGGAATTTTTCTACCATTGATTACAACAAATTGTGCGATTCTCGGATTAGCGTTGTTATTAGTTATGAGAGATTATAGTTTTGTAGAAAGTATCGTTTTCGGATTAGGTTCGGGAGCGGGATTTATTTTAGCTCTCTCGATTATGGCAGGTATAAGAGAAGAATTGGAATTAAGAGATGTGCCAAAAGCTTTTCAAGGTGCCCCAATTACTTTGATAGTAGCAGGTATTCTAGCCCTTGCATTTATGGGCTTTGCAGGAATGATTTAATAAAATTTTTTTGGATGAGGTTTTAAGATGGATATGACAATTATAATAGCAATAGCAACAATGGGTGGACTTGGACTCATTTTCGCCGGTGGTCTTGCAATTGCAGATAAAAAACTTAGAGTAGAAGAGAATCCATTAATTGCACAAGTTAATGAAATACTTCCTAATGCGAACTGCGGCGGATGCGGATATGCAGGTTGTTACGATTTTGCAGTTAATCTTGTAGAAGGGAAAGCTAAAGTTAATGGCTGTCCGGTCGGCGGCAATGATGTAGCGCAGGAAGTGGCAATATTAATGGGAGTTGATTCTGAAGCTTCGGTTAAAATAGTACCAAGAATTTTGTGTAGAGGTGGAAATAAAGAGGCGATTAAAAAAGCCGCAGAGTACTATGGACCATTAAGTTGTAAAGCAATGGCATTAGTAGCCGGCGGGCAGAAGGAATGCTCTTATGGATGCCTTGGCGGCGGTGATTGCGTTAATGTTTGTACTTTCAATGCTATGTTTATGAATGAAAATGGATTGCCTGAAGTTATAGAGGATTTATGTACCGGATGCGGAATGTGTGCTAAAGCTTGTCCAAGAGATATAATTGAGATGCACCCGATTGATAGAGAAGTTTTCGTTCTATGTAAAAATCATGATGATCCAAAACGTTCAAAAGAAGTTTGTGATGCGGCTTGTATCGGATGCGGAATCTGTGCCCGCAAATCTGATGGCGGAGTTGAGATGGTTAATTTCCTCGGTATTATTCATTATGATAAACTTGATCCTGAGAAAATTCCATTTGAAAAATGCTCAACGGGTGCTATTACGAAAATTCATAATAATAGTTTGAATTAAATGAGTGAACTACTGATTGAAGAGGGGATTGTAATCTCTTCTAAAAATGGGTTTGCAGATATTGAAATAATGGATAGTGCGAATTGCGATAAATGTTCTGCTAAAATTATCTGCAAACCGAGTGATAGTGAGCGAAGAAGAATAAAAGTGATCGATCCTTATAATGTTGGGGTTGGTGATTTTGTTAAGATTTCAATAGAGGGATTTCAGCTTGTTAAAGCGTCCTTCTTGCTTTATGGAATGCCGCTAATTATACTTTTAACTTCACTTCTAACATTTCTCAATTATTACAAGATGGATGAACTCGTAGCAACTCTATTAAGTATGGGGCTTACTGCAATCTATTTCTTTATTGTTTATTCATTAAGAGAGCATATATCACCCGAAAAACTGCCTAAGATAATTTCAGTAAAGAAGACTACACTCAATGATATAGCCGATTCCCGCCCCCTCTCGGAAAATTAAAAATTATTTGCAGTTGCTAGATACTCTCTAATTCTTTTTCCTTCGGGATCGTAGTAAATCTCTTTTATTAAAACACCATCTGTATATTCAGCAATGCGTTTGATTTTTCCATTTTCGTAATAGTTATAGTAACTGCCATCTAAGATATTGTTCTTGAAAGTAATGAAATTGGATACTTCGCCATTTGGGAAATAGAATTTTGTTACTCCTTCTTTATTTCCATCCTTGTAAGTTTCATCGGCACTTAATAATCCGTTTTTATAATAACTTAGAATAGTCCCATCGATTTTTCCGGCTCGATAATAACCGATAGTTTTGAGTCTGCTATTAGAATAATAAAGTGTAAATGGGCCTTCTAATGTACCGTTACGATAAGTTACTTCACCTGATTTATACCCTTCAGATGAGTATTGATTTGCGATTCCTTCTTTAAGATCATTTACAAATTTTACAGTTTCGGATAAGCGACCATTATCGTAATACAACTTAGCATCGCCCTCTGCTAAACCATTTCTAAAATTAATTACTGATTTAAGGAATCCGGATTCATAATACTCTTTCGAGATTCCAAACTTTTTATTGTCTTTGAAGTTGAGATTAGATTTAAGGAGACCATTACCGAAATACTCATCAAAATTCTCTTCTACTTTACCAATTTTACTTCCGACATCATAGCGCACACGTTTTACAATTTGCCCATCTTTATAAGTATCTAAAACCTTTATAGACCCATCAGGATAATAGAGATAAGATAGACCTTCGAGTTTATCATTAATATAATTGGCTTCGAGAGCGAGCTCGCCAAAATCGTAATATGCTTTACTTTTTCCCTCTAATTTATCGTCAATGTAATTGCGCTCAACTTCCAACTTTCCATTCTCAAAAAATATTTTTGAAATACCGTTTAGTTTCCCATTACGATAGTTCCAAACAGCAAGGAGTTCGCCGCTTTTATAATAAGTTCTGCTTTCGCCTTCTTGGATGTTATTTAAGTATCTTGGCTCAGCCCAAAGTTCACCTGTTTCATAAAACCATTTAGAAATGTCTTCGAGTTTTCCATTGGTATAATTCCATTCCATACTTTTAATACCATCGAAAAAGTACCAAGTAGATATCCCTTCTTCTTTACCATTTTTGAAAATCCATTCTTTCCAAAGACTTCCATTTTCGTAATACTCTTTATAGCGCCCATTCTTTTTATTATCAATAAAAATCCCTTCCGACTTAACTTTACCGTTAGAATAGAAAGTTTTCTTCAATTCCTGCGCAAAAAGAAATGAAGTAAATATTAAATAAAAAAAGATAATTTTTCGGATATTTCGGTACATTAGTAATTGTGTTATTATATAAATGATTAATTCCCTAAAGAAACGACTTTATTAATATGTTTTCAAGTAAAATAAAAATCTACTTTTTTGATTGCGACCCGGCAGGAATAATATTTTTTGCCAGTTTATTTAAATACTCCCACTTAGTTTATGAAGACTTTATGAATAGTCTTAAAACCGAACGTGATTATTTCAAAGATAATGAATATTTACTTCCCATTATTAATGCCGAAGCAAACTATATAAAACCGATTAAAGTAGGGGATGAACTGACCGTTAATATGTCGGTAACTACACTAAAAGATTCTTCATTTGAGCTTACATATAGCTTCTACAAAGATAATGCAATATTGGCTAAAGCAAAAACGGTTCATGTATGCGTTAATAAAGAAAAATTCGAGAAGACTTCAATTCCCGAAGAATTAAATAAGCATTTTATTGCTCATAAGAATCTATAATTTGCAATAATTCTTCTCTTTTTATTTTCCCCAATTCTGTTTGCGGGAATTTTTCTAAAAAGAAAATCCTTTTTGGGATTTTATACGATATAGTTTGTTTTTTAAGATAGTCTTTTAATTCTTCTTCTGTTAAGCAAATTCCATTCTTAAGTATAACTGCAGAACAAAGTATCTGTCCCCATTTAGCATCTTCTTTACCGAAAGAAAAAGTAGAAATGATTGATGGATGTGCATCTATAATATTATTGATTTCTAGAAGATTGATATTCTCTCCGCCCGAAACAATCATATCTTCTCTTCTCGAATCGATATATAGATAACCATCGCTATCTATATGACCATAATCAAAAGTATTAAACCATTCCTTATCTTGATATGAATTAGGATAGTTAATATACCCTTTCATCAAAGAATCAGATTTTAGTAAGATATGTCCATCTTTATCAATCTTAATCTTTACGTCAAAAAGTGGTAAACCTGCCGAATCAATCTTGTCTAAAAAATTATTACAAAAAAATCCGGCAATCATTGATGTAGTTTCAGTAGAGCCATAGACCTTATAAATATTTATTCCTTTTTCTATTGCTTTCTTTACGATAGAATTATTAGGGAAGCCACCACCGAGAAAGATCGCCTTGAGTCCAGCATGAAATTGATAGTCTGATTCTATAAAATCGAATAATGTTTTGGATACTAATGATATATAGTTAATTGAATGAGATTGAGTAGAATTAAAAATATCTTCCGACTTAAATGTTTCCGGAATTACGATTGTATTGCCTGAAAATAGTGCACGGAATATTATCTGAAATCCACCGATGTGATAAAAGGGAAGTGTTAATCCGAATTTTTCGTTATTCTTAATTGGTACAAGTGAATTAATACAATGGAAATTATTAATAAGATTAGCAAATGTTAGTTCTACAGCTTTTGGTTTAGAAGTAGAACCAGAAGTAAATAAAATAAGTGCATTATCTTTTGTTGAATTAAATTTTAAATCAAAGTCGAAAGAATTACCTAAAGAATTAGTTATCTCTCCCGAATCAGAAATATCATCTTTAGTAATTTCATTAAAAATATTATTTATATCGAGTTCTTTTATGAGTTCAATACGCTGTGCAGTAGTAAAATTTGGATTAATAATTACAGGAATATTACCAGAAAACCAGATTGATAAAAGAGAGATAATAAAATCATAAGGAGAGGTATTTGATGTAATTATCCTTTCGTTTTTTAATCGCTTAAATAAACGATCGGAAATTGATTTCGCTTTCGATAAAATTTCTAAATAAGTCGATTCTTTTTCATTAGAAATAATTGCTGTATCATTATTTGCCTGAAATAATACCATTATACTTCTATCAATAAATCTTTTGGATATTCTAATGAGTCGATTTTAATTTCCCCGTTTAATATCGGGTATAGTTCTTCACAGATATCATTGCTAAAATATTTGCCTGTGGATAAACCGTGTGCATAATCATGTTTAAGAAGGGTGGCTAGAAGAATTAATGAATGACGAGAAATACAACTTTCAAAAGCAGAGGTAATAATTATATTCTTTTTACTTTTTGTTAATATATCTGCGAGTTCAAAAAGTGAGCCGGAGAGTGCAGGTTTTAATATAAGGAAATCGATCTCATTAATTACTTCTAACTTTTTAATATCGGCATTATTTCGGCAGTCATTATCAATAGCAATTTTAATTAATTTTTCGCCACCTAATTTTATGTTTTCATTGAGCGTACGACAAGGGTCTTCAATATATTGAATGTTTTCTATTGATGATAAAATATCTAAATTCTTTTTTGCTGTTTCTAAATCCCAAGCACCATTTACATCTAATCTTATTTTCGTCTCTTGTGGGATTTTCTTTATTAATTCTAATTCATTGGTGAAATCATTCCCAATTTTAATTTTAGTTGTTGCTCCAAGTTTTCCTTCAATCTTTTCATTCAATGAAAAAAGAGAATTAACATGTACTTTTTTAGGTAAATTAAAATCGACTAAAGGCTTACCAATACTAATCGATTTATATAAGAATGCTTGTTCGATTCCATATCGGATACTGGGTGGCAGATCGAAAAGCATTGGTTCTAATTTAATAATGTTGTTCATTAATTGACTTAATGAATTAATGACTTCCACAGTTGTTTCATCAGAAAAAGAGGGCAATGGAGCAGCTTCGGAAATAAATACAATTCCATTTTCATCAATAAACTTCATCAAATATATTTCACGCTCAGAATATGAACAGATAGAAGAGGAAAATTTATGATTGAACAAAAGAGAAAATGGGATATACTTTATTAGTTTTAAAGTCATACTAATAAGCCAATCGAAAATAAGAAACCAAAGAGAGCAGAAAATTTGGCAGTAAGTTCGAGGGTCTTGTTTAATTCAGTGCCTTTATAAGTATAGAGCATTTTTATCAATTTGACGGCTGCCGGTATTGTAAATAGGGGGATTAGAACAAGTATACTTTTATCATAACGGACGTAGATAATAACGATAGAAAAATATGAAACTAAAAGGAGCAATATATACTGCCATTGCGAAAAGCGATCTCCAAATTTTACAGCTAAAGTGTGCTTGCCATTTTGAGAGTCTTCAAGGCGATCTCTAAAATTATTAATCACCAGTATATTGGTTATAAGAGCACCGACAGGAATTGAAGCCCAAAGAGCTATTGGAGAAAGTACAAGTGCTTGAGAATAATAAGTGCCGACAGTACCGACGAATCCGAAAAAAATAAAAACAAATAGATCACCCAGTCCATTATATGCTAATGGAAATGGACCTGCTGTATAAGCAATTCCAGCGGCGATAGAGAGCACACCGATGATAAGAACAAAGATTCCACCGAGATAGACAAGATAGAGACCGAGCAAGAAAGTAACAGTGAAAATTACGACAACGCCAAACTTCATCTCTCGAACGGTCAATAATCCCGAAGCTGCGGCGCGCTGAGGTCCTTGTCTTTGATGAGTATCCTTGCCTGAAAGGAAATCATATAGATCATTTACTACATTAGTACCAATCTGAATCAGTAAACTGCAAGCTAATGCAACGAAAGCAGCAATCCAGTTTTGTTTCCCTTCGGAGAAAGCTATAGAAGTACCTACAAGCACAGGTACAATTGCAGCAGGGAGGGTTTTTGGTCTGCTAGCTATAATCCAGCTATTTAATTTTTGTTTTAGCATCTACTTAAGGCACACGTGGAAATTTTTTGAAATTTGGTTTTCTCTTTTCATTATAAGCGTTCTTGCCTTCCTGAGCTTCTTCGCTCATATAATAGAGAAGAGTTGCATTACCGGCTAATTCCTGAATTCCTGCCTGTCCATCTAATTCAGCATTGAATGCTGATTTTAATAGGCGAAGTGATAGAGGGCTTTTTTCTAAAATTTCATAAGCCCATTGAACACCCATATCTTCAAGCTCATAAATAGGGACAACTTTATTTACTAATCCCATATCTAAAGCTTCTTGAGCATTATATTGATGACAGAGATACCAGATTTCTCGGGCTTTCTTCTGACCAACGATGCGCGCTAAATAACTAGAACCAAAACCACCATCGAAGCTTCCGACTTTAGGACCGGTCTGCCCGAAGACAGCATTGTCAGCGGCGATAGTTAAATCACATACTACATGTAAAACATGTCCCCCGCCGATTGCATAACCTGCAACTAATGCAATGACCGGTTTAGAGATACTTCTAATCTGTTTTTGAACATCGAGAATATTAAGACGCGGAATGCCATCGCCTCCGATATAACCTTTATTGCCTCTGATCGATTGATCACCGCCCGAGCAGAACGCGTATTTACCATCTTTAGCTGGACCTGCACCTGTAAGTAGAATTACTCCAATTGAAGTATCTTCTTTTGCGTCATCAAAGGCGGCATAAAGTTCTAATACTGTTTCAGGTCTGAAAGCATTGCGCTTCTCAGGTCGGTTAATACTAATCTTTGCGATTCCATCCATTTTTTCATAGATAATATCTTTATATCTTTTTGCTTTCTTCCATTTATATTTCATAGACTAATTTAATCCTTTCAAAAAATTATTTACTAATTTAATAAATTCATCGGGTTTTTCTAAATGAGTATTATGACCTGCTCCATTTATAATCTCCAATTGAGAACAATCTAAAATCGAATTAATTTTTCTGTTTATATCGCAATATTTCCGGTCAAGTTCCCCACTGATTAATAATAATAGAACAGATATTTTGTTTAATTGATTCCAATAAGAGTTCATTAATCCCGGAGAAAAATATTTAAGAGAATTTCTTAGACCGGTAATGTTTTGTTTTGTTTTGTTTTTTAATGTTTTTTCAAAAAGCGTGAGATTAGATTTAAGGGAATTGAATAAAGGCTGTTCATACCATAGATTAAAAAATTTTTCAATACCGATAGTTTCTAATCTTTCTGAAAGACGAGAATCTGCTAATGCTCTAATCTCTCTTTCTTTTGCTTCGATGATTCCGGGGGAACTACTCTCCAAAATCAATGCTGAAATTTCTTTAGGATAATTAATAGCGTAGCCGAGAGCAACTCTTCCACCCATGGAATAACCACAGAGAATTGGATTAGTAATATCTATTGATTTTATTACTTCTCGGATCTGTGAGTTAATTGATTCGGCTGAATAATAAAAAGCTTCAATCGGCGAATCGCTGCTACCATGACCAATTAAGTCTATTGCTAAAGCTTGGAAGCCCGAAGGGAGCGAAGAAAAAATAAATTTCCAGTCAGTAGCAGCTCCTCCAAAACCATGAAAAAAAATAATAGTTTTTTTTGTGGGATCGATTATTCCCGAATCGGAGATTAAATTTAATTTAATTCCTTTAAGATCAATTTTCATTTATAAACTTATCAGTTATAGAGATAATATTTTTCCGGAATTCATCGCGAATCTGTTTTGATTCAAAAGCATTAGTTTTAATTTCCAAAAGAGTAAAACCGGACTGTTTCAAAGAGAGCCGTCTTTTCAGTTCACGAGTTGTATTTATTTTAAAATAATTACAGCCGAAGCTTTTTGTTATTTTGCCAAGATTAAGATTATGAGGTGTAATGAAATAATCATCGAAAAATTTTCTGTATTTTGAAATAGGAAGCGATTCAAAAATACCACCACCATTATTATTTATCAATATTACCGTAATTGGAATATTATATTTAATAGCAGACTGGAGTGAGGAAATATCATAAAAATATGCTAAATCTCCTGTGATTAAAAAATTGTTTAGAGATTGGGAGGCAATTCCGAGAGCGGAGGAGATAATCCCATCGATTCCGCTTGCTCCGCGATTGCAGTAAAGATTAATCTGTTTTTCTATATTAGAAGCGAAAAAATCTAAATCCCTAATAGGCATACTCGAAGAGATAAATAGATTACTTTTTTCGGGAATATATTTTATAACATCAACAACAACCTTACCCTCAAAACCGAAATTAATATTTTTAAGAAATTCTTTTTTTACTATTTCTATTTCAGAATCTAATTGCAAAATATTTTTAGTATATAAAGATATTTTTTTGATTTTAATTTTTTGTAATGCAGAAATACAAAAATCCGTTTCATTTATGGTAAGGGCAGTATCAAAATTTCCGGAAGGGTCAACCTTATCTACATGGCTTGAAACACTGATTTTGTAAGCTTTTGAATAATTTAGAAAATCTAATACTGAGGCAGAAGTAGGTGATTTACCTATAAGTATAATTATTTCCGGATCATTAAGTAAGGAAAATTGTTTTGATTTAACGATACTCGAAAAATTATTCAATGAATATGGAATGTTATTATTAATTCTTTGAGAAGAAGTCCCATCAAAAAGGATAGGAAATTTCAATTTTGAACTGATTTTTTTAATAGCTGAAGAAAATTCTTTTTGATTATTCTCACCGCTTATGATAATAAGTCCGTTTGAAGTAGAATTGATTATCTTCAATATCTCAGAATCAATTATGGTCTTTTTTTGTTCAGAAGCATTTAAATCTTTCAGTGCAATGCCGAAGGCTTTATCCAAAAATTCAGGAGCAATTCTATCGGTAGTGGAATCAGGTTCAAATGGTTTATCAAATTGTAAATTAAGATGAACCGGACCTTTGGTGAGGATAAATCCTTTTAATAATATATCGTCAATAGAATGAACAAAATCATTTATCGAATTAAAATTAAGCTGAGGTGTATGAATATCATGTTGAGCGAGTATATGGTTATTAAAAATAGATGACTGATTAATAGTTTGATTAATACCTCGATTACGCAAGAATTGCGGTCTATCTGTGGTAATTATTATTAATGGAGTCTGTTGATAATATGCCTCGACAATTGCCGGATAAAGTTCAGCGGTGGCAGAACCTGATGTTGTAACAATTACAGTAGGTATTCTCGTTTTTTTAGCAAGTCCTAGCGCAAAGAATCCGCTGCTTCTTTCATCAATAAAAGTATATTTTTTAAAATATTCTTGTGCCGCAAAGGAATAGGTTAAGGAAGTACTTCTTGAACCGGGCGAAATAGTTACGTTTTTAATTCCGAATTTTTGAAGTCGGATTAAAAGTAAATCGCTCCAAAATATATTTCTATTAATTGCTATTTTCATGATTGAATAATGATAAAATTGGTTTAAGTTTTAGTTTGGTTTCTTGATATTCTGATTCAGCATCTGAACCCCTAACGATACCGCATCCTGCAAATGCATACAAAGAAATATTTTTTATCAGTCCTGAACGAATTGCCACACAAAAATCAGCCTCATCAATTTGATTATACCAGCCTATAAGTCCAGAATAAAGTCCGCGATCATATTTCTCGGTCTCTGAAATAATTTTAAGTGCTGCTTTTTTAGGATATCCGCATATCGCCGAAGTAGGGTATAATTGATTTACTAATTCATCAATACTCACAGAATCTTTTATGTGTGCTTTAATTGGAGTCCAAAGGTGTTGAATATTATTAAGTTTTTTTATTCTAGGCATTATATCAATTTCAATAGTATCAACGAAGCCCTCTAAATTTTCGGTAATATAATCAACTACATTTTTATGTTCAGCCAGATTTTTGTTATCCTTCAATAATTCGGAAGCTAATTTATCGTCAAGTGTTTTATTTGAACCTCTAGCAATAGAACCGGCTAGAGCCTCTGTTTCCAGAAGTTTGTCCTTTAAACTAAACAATTTTTCGGGTGAAGCACCAAAGAAAATTGAATCCTTCTCAAATAAAACAAAGATATAACAATCTTTATATTTTTTTGATAATGAAGTTATTACAATATCTAAATCGAAGCTCTTTATTTGATTGCATACAAATTTAGACAAAACAGCTTTTTTGACATTTTCGTTCCTAATATGCTTCAGATATTCATTAATATTATTTTCCCAATCAATAAAATCCTCTTCGTTAGTAACGTCCGCCTTTTCAAGTTCCGCTTTCTCGAGAAACAAATTTTTCGTTTCATTCCCATTCTCCGAAATCAAGTCCAACATAGCTACTATTTTTTCATAATCACTAATATTGAAAAAGTTAGCTATCAGGTATGTTTTAGCGTGTGATTGAAGAATTACTAAATTAGGGATATAATCAACGTCGTTAAAATCATTCCAAATTTTACTGTTTTTATTGATAGGAAATTTCTTAGTCTTTATTATTAGGGGTATTGGCAGGTCAGAAAATTCTCCCCAATTATGAAGTATATTTGAAGGATCGTATTTATTAGATGAAGCTAAAATTAAAGATGATATTGCGAGAAATGAATATTCTGAACTCGGTTTTTCCCAGTAAAGAACTTTTTCATCTTTGTTTCTGAAATTACTAATACAAATTTTTTTAATAGGTAGATTAATCGGGATAACAATACTTTTCAGGTCCCATTGATTTATCTTAAGATATTCGGTCAAAATTCGTTCTATTTTTTTCGGAAAATTCAATTATCAAACCTAAATATGAATTGAAAGAGTAAATTTAATTTTTATTCCTAAAGATTCCAATCGGAATAAGCTTGGAACTTATAGTTATGATATTAAGTATAATTAACTAAATAAAAATTGATTTAACTATAAAAAAGATTTATTTTAATAAATAGAATTAGAAAACTGATTTACTAACTAACGGAGGTAGAATGGACACCACAAAATCCAAACTAGCACTTGATTTATGGGAAAAACTATCGAAAGCATACGATAAGGTTCGCAAAGTTCAGGTTAAACAGATGTATGAACAAAAGCTAACTGCTCCTCAGTTTCAAGTATTAGACGTATTACTAAAATCGGGACCTGTTCCTTTGAAAAGGATCAGCGAAGAATTAATGGTAACAGGTGCTAATATCACTTGTGTAGTTGATAATCTCGAAAAAGAAGAGTTTGTTCGTAGAATTCACTCTAAAGAAGATCGTAGAGTAATCCTTGCAGAATTGACTGATAAAGGAAAAGAAAAGATTGATACGATTCTTCCTTCATACACAGCGAATATGGCTGGCGTAGCAGGTTCACTTACAGAACAAGAGCAGGTAGAAATAATTCGCTTACTCACAAAACTTTTATAGGATTACTTGGAAAAGACGATGCAAATCCATTCGTCTTTTGCTAAAGCTTCTAAACACTGAAAGCCCTCGAGTGTATAAAGGTTTGTGATATCGAGTTCATCTGTTTTTAATAAGCCGGAGAGTATTAACTTTCCGGCTTTTTTTGTTTTCGCATAAATATCTTTTGATATATCTAATAGAATATGA
Organism: Melioribacteraceae bacterium; assembly: GCA_023230485.1. Taxonomy (GTDB): domain Bacteria; phylum Bacteroidota; class Ignavibacteria; order Ignavibacteriales; family Melioribacteraceae; genus BRH-c32. Next base: position 11,600 of record JALNXG010000044.1, on the reverse strand, counting down.
CGATTTATATTAGCAACTATCAGATCAAATTCAGTTTCTTCGATATCTTTTAATTCTCCAAGAGCAATTCTAACCTTATCTTCCAAATGATTGAGAGCTACATTTTCACTTCCATTTAATTGACACCATTCATCATTATCGAGAGCAATCGCACTTTTAGCTCCCAATAAGACAGAGGCAATTGCAAGAACACCTGTGCCACTACCTATATCGAGAACTTTTTCGCCTCCTTTAATGTATTTTTCTAACCTATCCAAAACCAATTTTGTTGTCGCATGTTCACCGGTTCCAAAAGACATTTTAGGGTCGATTTTAATTACGATATCATCTACTTTCGGGTCAAACTCTTTAAATGAGGGTTGTATTACTAATCGGTCAGTTACTCTTATTACATTTACATTTTTTTCCCATTCTTCATTCCAATTCATATCTTCGTGAGTAGAAGATTCCACCTCAAAACGCTCAATGATATTTTCTTCTTTAGCCCTATGCAAAATCTCTTCTATCGCTTCTTTAGTAACTAAATCTAATTTTGTTGAGTAGACTGTGAGGTAAGTATCGTTATCTATTATTCCTTCTAAATCTAACTGCCATAATAATCCGCTTATTGATTCATTATTGATAGGTGCAGTTCTAATTATAAATTCATTGTATGTTTTCATTAATTTTCCGGTGTGTAATTATTATAAAAAAACAAGCAGAAACTATCTGCGAAGTTCCGTGCTTCTGATGCTGATTCTTTGTAATTATTTAGCATTAGTGTAAATGCAATGAGATCATTTTCTTTAGAATAAAAATAACCTGCAAGTGAAGTAACACCTGAAAGCGTACCTGTCTTTGCACGGAGTTTTTTTTCTAAGTTTGTGTTACTAAATCTATTTTTAAGAGAACCATCAACACCCGCAATCGGCAACGAGCTATAAATATTATAAAACAATTCTTTATTCCTGTAAACAAATATTAAAAGGTCATTAATAGTTTTGGAAGAGAGCATATTATAAAATGAAAGTCCCGAAGCATCAGCAAATACATTGGTGGAACGAGGTGAAACGATTGCAGCGAGGCTATCATTAAATTTTGCTCCATCTTTATACGAGATGTTTTCTTCTAAATTGCTTGATGCCAATTTAAGAAGGAGCATTTCTGCACCAATATTACTGCTTGTTTTATTGGTCTTATAAATCGTTTGAGCGATAGAATTTATTATCGTGCCTAATTCTGATGAAGTACCTTTTATCTTTCCTTGAATGAATTTCCCCGAGAAACGAATATTATATTTTTTAAAAGATGATTTAATTAATTCGGAAGTATATTTAAGAGGTGTTGAGATACTAATGGTTGTTTTATCCAATGAATCTGCAACCGAAATGTTCCCTTCAATTATTATATTCTCTTTCCCCTTAGCGAAGTAACGCTCAAATTTTAAATTTGTTTTTGTTTCTATTCCGGATGTTATTGCTTTGTTAATGATATTAAAATAGGGAATGTCCGGGTAGATAGCAGTTCTTGGCTTTCCAAAAGTTGGGTCAGGATAAGTCTTAATTGAAACTATATTGCTGGAGATATTTAGGGCTGACATCTTAGGAGTGTAACCATAAGGCAAATCATCCCACATCCAACCAGCACCCCACTCAATTGTATCTTTTGACGAAAGATCAAATACAAAATTTCCGGCGACGGTTTTTATTCCCTTTTGTTTAATAAATAGAACTAACGAGTCTAATTGTTCAATTGATAGAAAGGGATCAAAACTTCCTTTTAGATAAACATTCCCTTTTAATGTCGAGCCGTTAATTTTCCCATCATAGTATAGAGAGGTTTCAAAAAATTTATTACCCTTAGAAAAATATAAAACTGACGATGTAGTAAATAATTTTAAAACAGATGCCGGGCGCATTAAAATGGATTCATTCTTTGATGCTATTGAAGTGTTCTTTGTTAAATTGAAAAAATTAAATGAGACCATAGAGCTGCTTGAGAATGATTCATTGATAAAATTATTCAAGGAATCTTCGAAAGTTAAAATTTTCTTTTGAGCATTTAGATTAGAAAAAAGAAGAATAGAAAAACAGATTACTAATAGTTTTTTCACTTAATTAAAAATACTCTCTTTCTCTGAACTTGACACCCACCTCTTCAGTAACAAATTTCTTCGCAGCTTCTGTATCCACGGTGCTCATACCTACAATTGAAAGTACTACATCGGTATAATTTTTTGCTTTTTTGGCAAAGTCGATCATCTCTGAGTGCATAGAAGGATCAACGCGCATTAACTTTGCATACTGCTCGGGGTCAGTTGAATTAAGACTTATTGAAACGGTATCGATAGTATCTTTTAGTTCTGGTGTGATATCGCGTTTATTAATATAATTACCATGACCATCAGTATTCATACGTGTATGACCGCCATTTTCCTTAACGTAGTGAGCAACTTCTTTAACGACACCCCATCTAATTGTAGGTTCGCCATATCCGCAGAAAACAATCTCTTTGAATCGTTTCGGATCGCCTATTTTTTCAATATAAACGGACGCTTCAGGCTCTTCAGATTTTTTCATTTTAAGATTGTATCCGCTTATTACAGCTAGACCTTTACGATCGCAAAAGACACAATCCGCATTGCATCTATTTGTTACATTGACGTAAAGCGAATTGCCAATCTGATATGTAAATGATAAATCGGGATTTGCACCAATACCAAAAAATTTGTAAACGTTATAGTTTGTCGTTCTTACGATATCTTCAGGACGTAGATTCTGAACTTCTGCAATCTTATCGACAATCTTAGTAAGATAAGCAGGTTCGTTACGCTGACCTCTTAATGGAACAGGTGTCATAAATGGGGAATCGGTTTCAAGCATTATATTTTCGGTCGAAACTTTAGATAAAATTTCTCTTAAATTATCCGCTTTAGGATAAGTAATATTTCCGGTAAAGGAGATAAAATGATGTAGTTCAATTAATTCACGAGCATCGCTAAGATTGCCGGAGAAGCAATGAAATTGCGCTCTAAGTCCCTTAGCCGAATATTCTCGTATTATTGCCATCATATCATCATCAGATTCTCTATTATGAATAACGGCAGGTAAATTAAGTTCTATTGCAAGCTCTAATTGAGCGCGGAATGCTTTTAATTGCGTTTCTTTCGGAGAATAATCATAATGATAATCGAGACCTATTTCACCAATTGCCACAACCTTTTTATTTTGTGCTAATTTCCTTATTTCGTCAATATAATTATCGTTCCATTCCTTTGTATCAAGCGGATGCACACCAACGGTGCAATAGATCATATCGAACCTTTTGGCTAAGTTGATCGCTTCGAGCGATGAAACTAGGTGAGTAGCCGGAACTATTATATATTTTACTCCGCTATCTTTTGCTCTATTTATTACATCATTTAAATCAGTTGAATAGTTCGGATAAAAAAGATGTGCGTGTGTATCAATCATTATAAATGCCTTTTAATTATTCAATATATCCAATAACTCTAAAACCAAAATCAATATTTATCAACAATGTCTCCAGTGTAGATAGATCATTCTTGTTGATAATAGCTACCAAGCCAATACCATTATTAAAGACTAATTGCATCTCTTCTTCTTTAAGTGAACCGGCTTCTTGGATGAATTTAAAAATAGCCGGACGCTCCCAAGTATTCCAATCAACTTTTATAAAGAGATCATTAGGGACTACACGTTTAGTATTTCCGATCAACCCGCCACCTGTGATATGGGAGAATGCTTTTACATCGATAGAATTTTTAATTTTCGTAATCACACTGTAATAAGAACGATGAACTTTTAATAATTCTTCACCGAGAGAATTTTCTAATGAGTCCGGTTTATAATTAACGTCATATTTAGGAAATAGAACTTTGCGGGCTAATGAATAGCCGTTAGTATGAAGACCATTAGAATCAAAGCCCACCAAAATATTCCCTTTAGATACTTTAGAGCCATCGATAATTTTTTCTTTATCGACAAGACCGACAATTGTGCCTGACATATCATATTCATTTGGGTCATATAAACCGGGCATCTCCGCAGTTTCGCCGCCGATAAGTGCTACACCATTTTCTTTGCATGCAATCGAAAATCCTTTTATGATCTGTTCAGCTCTATCGGGATTAAGTTTTCCGAATGCTAAATAATCTAAAAAATATTGTGGGTCGGCTCCGCATACAGCAATATCATTAACGCAGTGGTTTACTAAGTCCTGTCCGACCGTATCATGTTTATCCATCATAAATGCGACTTTAAGTTTAGTGCCAACACCATCAACGCTCGATACTAAGACCGGATTTTTGTATTTTTGAAGATCGATTCCGTAGAATGAACCGAAATGACCTATGCCGGAAAGTACATTTTTATTAAAAGTAGATTTTGCAAGGGACTTAATTCTATTAACGACTTCATCCCCGGCTTCGATATCAACTCCTGCCGATTTATAGCTTTCGTTCAAACTGACCCCATAGATTTTTTATAATTAATTCCAAATATAAGCAAAAACTGAAAGTGAAACCGAACCGGAAGAAAAATTGTAAAACGAAGCAAAAGTGAATATTTTTTCATAAATTTTAAAGTTAAATCGAAATTTATAAGCGGAAATGAATAGTTACACATTAAAAGATAGAGAAAAAGCGATACTTCGATATATAATCCACCAGTTTATAATGACTGCTAACCCGGTGGGTTCTCGATATATATCAAAGAAATACGATATAGGGCTTTCCCCGGCTTCAATACGGAATATTATGTCCGATCTAGAAGACCTCGGTTATCTCAATCATCCGCATACCTCTGCCGGAAGAATCCCGACTGATAAAGGATATCGTGTTTATGTAGATTCATTAATGGAACCACCGAAATTAGATAGAGATTTAAGAAAACTGATCGACTCTAATTTCGATTCTGCATCTAATGATACAGAAGATATTCTTTTAGTTGCCTCTAATATTTTAACGGAATTGACTAATCAGATCTCGGTTGTAAGCTTTCCAAAGTATGATAATGCAATATTGGAAAAAATTCAGATTGTTCTTTTGTCTTCTACTCGCATATTAGTTGTAATAAGTGTGATATCTGGGGTAGTAAGAACGATTACTTTGGAGCTAAATGCTGAAGTAAAAGAAGAGCAGATTAGCAAAGTTCAATCAATATTAAATGAGAAACTCGGCGGATTAAAATTCTCAGAAATAAAGACGACTATCGGAAATCGTGTAAAAGATATTGATGATGCTTCTTTCAAGCCGATAGTTAGAGTGTTTCTTGATTCGGTTGATAAGATATTTAAAACCGAGCGTTCAGAAAAAACAATTATTTCGGGGACAAAAAATTTAATTAAACAGCCGGAATTTGAAAGTGTTCAGCACTTCCAAAGTATAATAGAATTAATTGAAAACAAAGATATAATTATACATATTCTTGAGACGCAAAAATCAAATATAAGTGATGTTACGATAACTATCGGTCAAGAAAATAGCGATGAAAAATTTTCTGAATATAGTATGATATCTAAAGAATATAATTTTGGGGATGTAAAGGGGACGTTGGGAATTATGGGACCTAAGAGAATGGAATATCCCCGTATAGTAGCTGCTGTTCAATATATAGCGGAACAGCTTTCAAACGAATTAAAAAAACAAATATAAAGGATAATATAATGGATGAAAATAAAGACGAAAACTTGGGTATGGAAAACGAAGAAACCAAACACAGCGAGAGTAATTATGAAAATGCAAATCAAGAAGAAAATTTAGAAAGCGATAATAATGAGATGGAAAACGAGACAGGTAATGATTTGCAAAAAAAAATAGAAGAATTAGAAAAAGCTAACTTCGACTTGAAAGATACTTTGCTGCGAAGGGTAGCAGATTTTGAAAATTATAAGAGAAGAGTAAATGAAGAACAAAAGAGTTTTCTTTCATTTGCAAATGAGTCATTACTTCTTAATATACTTCCAGTATATGATGATCTGGAAAGATCATTGGAGCATGCGGATGAACAGGCGAATTATGAGAGTATAAAAAAAGGACTTCAATTAGTATTTGATAAATTTACAAAAGTATTAGAAGGGCAGGGAATTGCTAAAATAGCAGAGAAAGGGGATCCATTCGATTTTAATTTGCACGATGCTTTAATGCAGAAACCGGATGATTCTGTTCCGCCTCATACAGTTCTCGAAGTTTTAGAAAAAGGATATAAATTAAGAGATAAAGTAATTCGTCATGCAAAAGTAATTGTTAGTCAAGAATTAATTTCATAAAATAAAAAATCAGGAAAATGGAAAAGAGAGATTATTACGAAATATTGGGCGTGGAAAAAAACGCATCAAAAGAAGACTTAAAGAAATCATATAGAAAATTAGCGATGCAATATCATCCTGATAGAAATCCGGGTAATAAGGAAGCAGAAGATAAATTTAAAGAAGCAGCCGAAGCATATGAAATTCTAAGCCATGATGATAAACGAGCAAAGTACGATCGATATGGACATAAAGGAATTAAGGGAGGGCAAGATTTCCAAGGTTTTGGAGATGCTAGCGATATTTTCTCGCATTTTTCAGATATTTTTGGATCGAGTTTCGGAGGCAGTAGTAGTGGCGGCGGTTCTATATTTGATGATTTCTTCGGCGGGGGTGGTTCTTCTCAGCAAAGGAGAAGACAGCGTCAAACGGGTACTCCGGGTGCAGACTTAAAGATTACACTTAAACTCACTTTGGAGGAGATTGCTAAAGGCACAACCAAAAAAGTGAAAATAAAAAAATATAATACATGCGAAACATGCGCCGGTTCAGGAGCAAAAAATTCATCATCATTTAAGAACTGTACTGTATGCGGTGGTACGGGCGAAGTAAGGCAGGTTTCTAGATCAGTATTTGGTCAGTTCGTTAATGTAACTAGTTGTAATAATTGCAGCGGCACGGGAAAAATTATTTCTGATAAATGTATCACTTGCTCGGGCGAAGGTAGAGTTAATTCAGAAGCAACTGTAAAAATAAACGTTCCTGCGGGAGTGTATGATAACAGCTATTTAACACTTCAAGGGCAGGGGAATGCAGGAAAGAATGGCGGTAGAAACGGAGATATAATTGTTATATTTCAAGAATTACAGCATGAATTTTTAGTAAGAGATGGGGATAATGTTATATATGAATTAAATCTTTCTTTCCCAGAAGCAGTTCTTGGTACGGATGTAGAAGTACCTACTCTAAGCGGACGAGCCAAGCTAAAAATTGACGCGGGAACGCAGGCAGGTAAATACCTTAAAATGAGAGAGAAAGGAATTCAGCATCTAAATAGTCATGGTGCCGGAGATCAATTAGTTAAAATCAATATTCATGTGCCTAAACATGTTACTGCTAATGAAAAAGAACTATTGAATCAATTGCAAAAAATGGATAATATAAAAGTAGCAACTTGAAATTAAACTTTTTTAATAAGCTGATCGGTAAAATTGGATTTACGGAAACAGAAGGAAAAGTGATTCTTTTTCTTTTGTTTACTATTATTACAGGGTCAATTATTAAATATACTTTCTCGGATACTAGATTACCGCAATTAAATAGTATAGATTATTCAAAAGAAGATAGTTTGTTCTTTTTACAAAGAGATACAATAAAAGCAGAAACAGAAAAAAATGTAAAAAAAAGTATTGCTTCTAAAGCAGAACTTTTGGATTTTAACGCTAATAAAATTGAATCCCATAAGATTGATATAAATAAAGCAGGGATATCGGAATTAATTCTTCTGCCTGGTATAGGTGAAAAGACTGCCCGGAAGATAATTGATTACCGGAAATTAAATGGTAGCTTTGAGAAAGAAGAGGATTTGATAAAAGTAAAAGGTATCGGACAGATTAAGTTCTCTAAAATTAAAAATTATATTATTGTGAAATAAAGAAAAATCTCCGGAGGAAAATATGTCAATTAAATCAGAACCCTGGTATTTGCATGCTGGGCTTTATGCCGTTATACTAGTTCTAATCTATGTACTAATCAGAGTAGCGATTCTTGAACCACAGGAAGTTGTGGAAAATGAAAAATATTATAAGGCTGAATCTAGAGCTAGAATGCTCAATATTAGAGAAGGCGAAAAGCTATGGTTCAATAAGTATAATAGATTTACTGATAGCATGGATAGTTTAGTAAATTTCTTAAAAACAGATCCGAGTGTACAAAAAGCTATTACCGGTACAGATTCAATTACCGGAAGACCAACAAACACTTTTGTAAGTCTTAAAAATGGCGAAGAGCTTTGGGATTCATTATTCAAATCACCAAAAAGCGGAATGGCATTTATCTTAGAAGTTGATACATCCAAATCTGCCGATACTGTTATTGATAGAAGAGGAAATGTAATTAAAGTTGATTCTTCAACCGTAATTGGTAAAAGATATGTTGTTAGATGTCCTGACGGATATGGTGCCGTAGGCGATTTATATAGTGATGCAATGCGTTATACTGCATCATGGGAATAAAATGATAGATGCCTGGTTTTAAGAATCATCTTGGCTGTTTTCTATCGATAGATAAAATCCAGTTTGTTGAAATAGTTTTTGAAAGTAATGCTTTTCATTTAGGTAACCTTGAAGAGATAGTTTTTGAAAATAAAATAGATTTGGGCGGCGATAGCCCAAATCTATTTTATCAAGTAAATGATGTCCTTTCTAAATTTAAAAAAGATTCCTCTTTTAGTTCACGCTTTGTATCATTCTCTTTGTCTAACCAATTCTTTAATATTTTTCAAATACCAGTTGAAGAATCCTTAATTAAAAAAGATCAAACAGAAAATTACAAATGGGAAAGCGGAATCTTATTCCCTCATATTAATAATAAATCACTTTTGATTCAAAATATAGAAGTAAGTTCTCCACTACTTCCTTATAAATCATCAATAGTATTTGGACTTAATAAAGAGGTGTTGACTTCACTTAATAGGCTTGCAACGGGAAATAATCTTGAACTACGTTACATAGATAACGCCCATATTTCTTCTAATGCATTTATTAAATTAGAAAAAGTTGCTCTTGCCGAAGAAGCTACTATAAGCATATTTTTCGAAGAGAATCTTTTTTCCATTTCACTTCTTCATAATAATATTCCTGTAATTTTTAAAGTCGTTGAGTATAAAGATAAAATCGATTATTTCGTCCTTAAAAATGAATTGGAAAAGATGAGAGCATTGGTGGAAATGGGGGAAAAGAAAATTTCTGACCTATACTTATTTAATGAATTACGAAATGAGAAATTAATAAGTAATCTAATGAATGATTTTCAATGGAACGTAATAAGAACAAACCCTTTCTTCGGAATTAAAGCGAATAAGAATATTGTGCATAAGAATTTATATACTGATTTATTTAATTCATTTACGGGTTCAGTTGGAATCGCATTGAGGGTGGTTTAGTTGAGAATAATTGCAGGCATATATGGCGGGAGAAAAGTAAAGTTCCCTAATTCAAAGTTGGTCCGCCCAACTACCGATAAAGTAAAAGAGTCACTTTTCAATTATCTATATAATCAAATTGATTTCGATGAAATAAAAGTATGCGATATATATGCGGGCTCAGGTTCATTGGGTTTGGAAGCATTGAGTAGAGGCGCAGGTGAAGTTCATTTTGTGGAAAAGAATTTCCAGGTAGCGAAAGTACTAAAAGAAAATATCGATTCATTGGATGCCTCGAGTGAATGTAGAATTTTCAATATGGAAGCGATAAAATTTTCTACACTTAATGAACATATTCAATATGAACTAATTCTTGCTGACCCACCATTTTTCAAAAATGATATTCATCTTGTTGTGAAGAATATTCTAAAAAATAATTATTTAACGGAAGATGGAATACTGATTATCGAAAGATCGGTTCAAACCAAGAATGAGGATATCGAAGGATTTGGTATTGAACCTTTTAAGCAGATAGGTGATAGTCTTATTTATAAATATATTCAGAGTTAAAAAAAATGAAAAAAGTAATTTATCCGGGGACTTTCGATCCTGTAACCAATGGTCATATTGATATCGTAAAAAGAGCGATTGAACTTTTTGATGAAGTGATTGTAACGATTGCAAAAAATCCGGGTAAGACCGCCGGTATGTTTACCATAGAAGAACGATTAGATATGCTGCGCGAAAGCTTAAAAGAATTTAATACTGTAACCGTTGATTCATTCGATGGCTTAGTGGTAGATCATGCTAAGGCAATGGGCGCAGTGGGAATAATAAGAGGTCTTAGGGCTGTATCTGATTTTGAATACGAATTTCAGATGGCATTAATGAATAGGAAATTAAATCCGGACCTCTCGACAATATTTCTAATGCCTCATGAAAAATATACATATCTCAATTCAACCATTGTACGTAATTTATCTCAGTTCAATAGCGATATTTCCGATTTTGTACCGCCGATTGTAATAAAAAAATTGGAAGAACGTAAAAAGAAATAAAACATTTTGTTCCACAATTGGAACACTATCTAATCGAGATTGAAACGTATTGTTTCAATAGGATTTACTATCCATAATTAATAGCATATAAATACCTTATAATCTGAATATATTTTATTGGCAAAGTTTTTGCTTTAAGTTGAGTAAGTTTCCTTTAATCTATAACTTAACAGAGGTCAACAAAAATAATGGAAAAACAGACGAGAAAAGACTTTTTGGCGAACACGTCAAAATTTGCACTAGGTGCAGCAGTTGGAGTAGCAGGATTAAATTTTTTAGCAAATGACAAAATTAAAGCAGATGGAACAGCAGTATGGCCATATCCTTATGCTCAGTTGGACGTTGAAGATGTAAGAAAAAAAGCTCATTATTTATACTGGCACGATATGGATTGCTGTGCAGGAGCGTTTGGGGGATTAGTAGAAGGATTGAGAGAAAAAATTGGTGAACCATGGACATCATTACCGATTGAAGTAATGCTATTCGGAAGAGGTGGCGGAAATGGCTGGGGTACTTTATGTGGTGCTATCAATGGTGGCGCAGCATTAATTAGTTTAGCAGTTTCTAAAGCTGATTCAGGCAAATTGATTAACGAATTATGGGGCTGGTACGCCTCTAATGAACTTCCTACGGATGCATCGAATGATACTGCAGTTGCAGGTAATTTCTTAGAGCATAAATATGATGCTGCATTACCACAGAATGTATGCGGTAGTACACTTTGCCACGTATCAGTTTCAGATTGGTGTAATAAAGCAAGGAAAAAATTTGGCGATCTCGAAAGAAAAGAAAGATGTGCAAGAGTAACAGCAGATGCAGCTGCTAAAACAGCGGAAATATTAAATGCTCATTATGCTTCTACATTTGTTTCAACATTTACGACCACAGCCGGAACAAAAGCATGTATGGGCTGCCACGGACCAAATTTAATGTATAATGTAAATTCAAATATGGATTGCCAGCAATGTCATGGCGACCCACACTCTTCAACCGATGTAATTAGAGAAGATTCACCTATTGGAAGTGATTTCCAATTGAATCAAAATTATCCTAATCCATTTAATCCTACAACACAAATATCATTTTCTTTACCAAGAACTGAAAATGTATCTCTTATAGTTTATGATATAAATGGAAATGAAATTAAGAGATTG
>JALNXG010000043.1 GCA_023230485.1 Melioribacteraceae bacterium | reverse complement strand
TTTCTGAATCAATAGTTGTCGTTGGCAAAATACGCGGTTTCTGGTATTTTGTTAATGTAGCTTATGATTATTTAGCAATACTTATCTCTACAATATATCTTTTGTATTTTATATATAATTCAAGAAAAATTTATAAACTACAAGCAGCATCATTACTCATTGGTTCTTTTCTTCCTTGTATCCCAAATATTATATATTTATTTAGAGGAGGAAACGATTTCGATTTAACTCCGATCTTTTTTATACTATCAGTTACGATTTTCTCAAATGCTTTCTTCCGATTTAGACTTTTCGATATCGTTCCCACCGCTCGAAAAATATTTCTAGATTATATAAATGATGGGATTATTATTATTGATAAAGAATTGCGAGTAATTGATATTAATCAGACTGCTCAAAAAATATTTGGAATGGAAAAGAATATTGGTTCTTCCATCTTTAGTTTATTGCGAAATTTTCCAGATATAGAACTTTTTATTAAAGAGGGTGTTTTTAGTAAAGAGATCGAATTTAAGTACGGTGAAAAATCATTTGATCTTATTATGTCTCCAATAAATGATAAGAATAATTCAATAGTCGGAATTATTCTACATTTTCGTGATGTTACTTCTCGTGTAAATACACAAGAAGCACTTTTGAAAAGAGAAGAAGAGCTTAGCGAATTGAATGCTACTAAGGATAAATTATTTTCCATTATAGCTCATGATCTCAAGAATCCATTTATGGCAATAATTGGTTTTACGGAAATATTAGAAACAGAAATCAACGAACTTTCCGAAGCTGAGAAAAATGAAATACTCAAACATCTTAGAGAAGCCACTTCACAAACATATAAAATGTTAGATAACCTTTTGCGCTGGTCTCAAATTCAAACAGGTAGAATTATTTTTGAACCGGAAAATGTTTTATTAAACAACATTATTGATGAAGTTTTGAATAACCTAAACTATCAAGCTAAAATTAAAAATATTTCTCTTATTACTGATTTCGATTCTGTATATTATTTAAATGCTGACAAAACTCTTCTTAACATAGTTTTTACAAATCTCATTTCAAATTCTATTAAATTTACTGTTTCAGGTGGAAGTGTAAAAATTTCGGCCTCGCTAGAAAATGAATATATACATATATTTCTTGAAGATTCAGGCATTGGTATGAACGAGCAGGAAGTGGAAAAAGTCTTTGAATTAAATAAAAGCTATACCAAACATGGCACTTCCGGTGAGAAGGGAACTGGCTTAGGGCTTCTTGTTGTAAAAGAATTTATTGCAATGCATAAAGGAAAACTTTCTGCTCAAAGTACTCTCGGAGTAGGTACAAAATTTACTGTTTCCTTACCGAACAAATTATTAAATAGCTAAGAATTTTACCGTAAACACCGAACCTTCTCCTTTTAGGCTTTCGACAAAAATCTCAGCCTTATTTAAATCGCAATAATTTTTAACTAATGCCAAACCTAATCCATTTCCTTCGAATGACCTTGTATAACCTTGTTCTTCTTGACGAAATGGTTTAAATATTGAATCCAAATAGTCTTCACTCATTCCAATGCCGGTATCCTTAATCTTCACGAATAAATATTTATCCTCGTTTGTAACCTCAATTGTAACTTTACCTTTATTGGTATATTTGATTGCATTATCAATCAAGTTTGCAAAAATCTGATTAACACTATATTCATCCCCCAAAATATTAAAATTATTACCGTTAGTCGTCAGCCCTAATTGTAATCCCTTTCCTTTTGCATAAGACGTATATTCATTAATAAATTTTTTCAAAATGTCATCTATTAAATTTATTTTTTTAAATACTGCATCATAGGATTTAGTTTGAACTTCGGACATGTTTAAGATTAAGTCTATGGTCCTAATTATTCTTTTACTTGCTGAATTAACGCTATTAAAACCTTCAAATAATTCAGGGTCTATTGTTGATTCCACTTCGTCTCTTATCAAGTTTGTAAAGCTTAGTATCACGTTAATAGGAGTTCTAATTTCGTGGGACATTTGCGCTAAAAATTCAGATTTTAATATTTCTGATTTTACCGCTATATCTTTGGCTTTTATTAATTCTTCGATCATCCTTGCAATTTCTGATTCATTCCGCTTCTTTTCCGTTACATCAAATACTATCGAATATAAAAATTTCTGATCTTTATATACAAAAGGATTCGAATATACTTCTACTTCTCTCAAGTTACCATTAGAAAGCTTATGCTTAAAATGAAAATGATTCATCTCTTTCTTCACTGCTCTACCAATATAATCCAATACTATATCTTTTGGTAATGTATTTAAGTCATATAAATAGATGTTCTCATTAATATATGTTTTCTCATATCCATAGAAATTAGCGGCTGAATCATTTGAGTCAATAATTTTCCCACTTTCTATATTTGAAATAAACATAACGGCTTCGCTTGATTCAAAAAGAGTTTTAAATTTTTGCTCTTCCTCCAAAAGTAAATTTAATGCATTCTGTTTCTCCTTTTCTATATGCATTTTATTTAATGCAAAGCTAATGTCATTGGCTAATTCAATAAATAGCTCTTGTTCTTCGGCTGAATCTAAGAATTCCCTAAGAATTGCAACTGAAATAATACCGAAAAAATTATTCCCGTTTTTAAGTGGATATAATAATGAGCCATAAAATTTAGAATTATATAAAATTGGGCAATCAGGGCAGTTAATATTATTTTCTCTGATTATTACTAATCCATCAGTTTCTAAAACCTTTTTATGCAATTCCAATAATTTATTATTCCCGAATATTTCCTCTATCTCATATTTTTTCTCAGAATTACCACTGTAAGAATATTCTATTATGTCTTTATTTTTATCTAATAAAATTATCCATGACTGAAGGTAACCCCTTTTTTCAATCAATAGTTGACATGTTTCTCTTATAAGTTCGTTTTCATTCTCCACTTTTACTATTAGCTGATTTACATTTCTTATCGCAGCAAGTACTGAATTTAAATGAAGAATACTACTCTGATTTTCTACTATTTTTTCTGTCCGGTGTCTAATTATCTCTTCTTGGTTTTCATATTGGATTGAATTCCTGATTACTAATGACATTATATTTGAGAGAAATTCCAAAGTGAGAATTACTTCTTTTATATGCTCATTTTCGTGAAGATTGATAAGTAGGATTTCACCAATCTTTTCTTCATTATATATTAATGGAACAATTATCTTTGTATAAATTTCATCGTCTTTGAGTTCAACAAAAGGAATTTCAGTCTTAATTATTCTTATTTTCTTGTTTTCATAATACTTTTTTGTATAGTCAAATAAAATTTCTTCTTTGAAGGATGATTGTTTTCTTTTGGGATTGATGGATAGAAATGAAATATCATTTTTTGAATTATATTTGTAAATCAAGATTGCTCTTGCACCTGTAAGTTCTCTTAAATGCATAGTAAGAACATCTGCAGCTATGCTCGGATTATGAGAGGATTCCAATACTTTTTCATAAATATCGAATGCCATCTCTCTAAAAGCATTATCTTTAAACCGTTTGTTCACGTTCTATTCCGTCAGGTGTATTTGAAAAATTATTAATCAAATCTTTTACCCTAGTTGATATTACTTCCAAATCGATTTCCAAAATTTCATATGGAAGACCTGTAAAATTAGAAATATCATCTAAAATTTTAACAGGGATTTCACTTACCTTTGTATCTAAATAAATAAGTTTAGTGTGACAGTCGTTAAAGAACCCTTTTGCCACTTCTTCGGATAAACCTAATTCTTCCATAAATACTTCTCTCCATCTATGAGTCCATTCCGATAGAAGGAAAAAGGCACCCTCTTTTCTTAATCTTCTATATTCATCCTTTTCTAATAATATTTCTATACAATTAATTCCGGGCATCCTCACAATTTTATTATCAACTTCCATTTCGTTCATATGCGGATGACAATCGCCAAAAAGCAATAATATCTTTTCATCTTCTTTTATGTCATCAAGTTTTTTACTTAATGATTTTTCTAATTTTTGTGGAAACATATGTAGCATCGAAGAAATGTAAGTTAGTTCTATATTTATATCATTCTTCCTCTTTACCGCTTCTAAAATATCTTTAAATATTGAACAAGAGATACACTTAAATTTTTGATCTTGCATACAGGATTCTCGCTTTCTCATTTATTGCTTCTTTAATCATTTTGATTTTTTCAATGGGTGTTTTTAGTGGTATATCTGCATTAGAAGTCGCAAGAACAAAATAAGGGTCATCTTCCATCAGTTCTAAAATAGAAATAGTATTTTTATAAATCTTTTCCGGAGAAAGATTTATCAATTCCGGACCATTAATATTTCCTGCTAAAATCTTTTTAGTCCCTAATTTAGCACGAGCAATTTTTAAGTCCTCATCACCACTTACAACATAGGCGATTGTATTGGGGGAGTCTTTATACAAATCAATAAAAGGTAAGAATCTTGTCCCGCCTGAATGGTTTATTATATATCCTTTCGTCTCTGAATTAAAAGAATTGATTATAGGTAAAAAATTTTCTACAATTTCTCTTGTAACAATGGAGGGATTTAAGAATACGGATGGCATTACTAAAAATGTTGTTCCATTTGCTAAAAGAGAGGAATTAAAATCTAAACAAAAAGGTATTGTATAATCTAAAATTTTTTTTGTGCCTGTTTTATCAAATAAAACAATCTCAAGCCATTTTTCCAATCCAAATAATACAATGGGAATATCAACCGGGTTCAGAGTAATTGCAGCTACCGGAACTTGGGTTGTATATTTTGATGATAATTTTTGAACAATATCTAAAAAATATTTCAATTTCGGAAAGTTCTCTGCTTTTGGAGGTGGGAGAGTAGCAATCGCATCGGGATTTGAAAATATGGGTTTTCTTAAATTGGGAGGGAAATTTTCAAAGTATTTTAATTCACTTCCGAAAGCTGCACCTAATAAAGGTACAGAAAATGGAGCATATATAAAATCAGGCTTGAAAGTTTCATATGCAGCGCACTGTCCTTCACAATAAATATCAGAATTGGAATAGTATTCCTTCAACGGAGCATTAATAATTCCCGCTCCATATAAACTCAATAATAAACTAAAGGGTCTTCTATCAACGGGCGCACCTTGAGCAGTTGCAAGAATTCTTTCAAAGCTATTCATAACTTGCTCCTCATGGAGAGTTCTTCAAAAAGTTTCACTGCGGAAATAGCATTTGGTGCAGAACCATCTCCGCCAACTTTCTCAACTAATTCTGGTCGGAGATTAAATATCGCTCCGCCGACTGCTAACATCAATTTATCTTTATATCCTCTATTATCAATCTCGTCCCGGAGCTTCTTAATATTCTTAGCATTCACAAACATCATAGCAGAGGCACCGATAACTTTTGCTCCTTTATCAAGTGCACAATTAATAAATTCTTCGGGAAGTACGTCGTTCCCCAGATCATGAACCTCCCAGCCCGATGCTTCTAAAAATACAGATACTAATCGTCTTCCAAGGGAATGATAATCGTCTTCAATGTTTCCGACTACTGCAATTCCTTTGTATGTTTTTTCAATATTTCTTTTGTTGTATTCTTCGGCTGTTTTTAAGAGGATATCTTCTGCAATCTTTCCGGCTATGTATCCATTAGCTAGACTAATATCTGGATTTTTCATCCAGTATTCTCCGAATAAGTGAAGGGCGGGTTCAACTAAATTCTGAAGTGCAGCTTCATAATTATTTTCGTGAGCATATTCATCTACAATATCATTTGCTGCGTGTCTGTCCGAAACTTTCAAAGCTTGAAGTAAACTTTTAATTTGCTGGGAAATCACTTAGACCTCGTAAATTATTGCGTTAAGTATATTATCGGAATATTTTAGAATTATTTGAATAGAATTTAACAATATCTATATGAAAGTCAAAAAAAAAGGGCACTGAGTGCCCTTAAAATTAAACAATAATATTGTTTTTCTATTGGAGGTAAGTTGCATAACTTGCATAAATTGCAGAAACAACAACCAAAAGTAACACAAGGACTACTGCTACGAATCTCAACATGTTTATGTCTCCCATTTAATTAGAATAAATTATTAAAAAATAAATCCCCTGATATTTCTAACAGGGGTAAATATTATTTTATTAATAGCATTTTCTTATTCGTGAAATATTCGCCTGCTTTTACTGAATATATATAAGCACCAGATGAAACTTTATTTCCAAAGTTGTCATCGCCATTCCACATTACTGAATAACTTCCTGCAGGTTTATTATTGTTGATCAATGTTTTAATTTCTTGACCTAACATGTTGTAGATTTTTACAGTAACTAAAGCTTCAACAGGGAGTGCATATTTAATTGTTGTTGAAGGATTAAACGGATTAGGATAATTCTGTTCTACATTAAAATCAGTAGGTATAACAGCTGTTTCCTCTTCAATTGCAGTAATTCCGCTGCCTGTTTTGAATTTAGCAACACCTGAATAATTAGAATATTTATCGTCTTCTGTTTTACTTCTAACACGCCAGAAATATTCTTTATTCTCTTCTAATCCGGTTACCTTGTAAGAAGGTGAACTTAATCCTGAATATGTTGCTGAATTTTCCATCTTAGCATTATCAGCTACTTCCAGTTCATAAGCTAAAGTAGCTGTTGGTGCAGATGGTGTCATCCAGGATAAAACAGGGGAGGATGTATTGATTGTAAGGTTATTTGCAGGCCCGCCAATTCTTGGCTGAATAGCAAATGCAGGTCCTGCATCAATTGTAAATTCTTCAGTTGCAGAGAATGATGAATAAGAAGCACCACCATACCAAGCTCTAACTTTCCAGAAATATGTAGCTCCCGGTGTAAGTCCTGTAAGATTGGCAAATGTATTTGTTCCTTGAACTCCTGCCGCAATCGTTGTTGTAGCTAATGGGAAGAATACATCTGAATTGCTATATACAACCTCAAATCCTTGTATCCCGGCTGATGAACCTGTCCAGTACCAGTAAAGATCAACATTTGAGGAATAAACTGTAACACCGCCGATAGGATAAGTTAAATCAACTAAACCACTACTAGGACCGCCTGCCAATGTGAAGGAACCTTCTGACCAAGCTGAATATGTAGTTCCATCATAAGAGGCAACTGCCCAATAATATGTTGTTCCATAATTTAATGGTGCAGCGAATGTATAGAATGTTTGATTCAAATCATTTACGTCTGCCGTACCACCATAAGTCATATTCCAGTTTGCAGAAGTTGGTCCGGCTTTCCATCTAACCGTATATTTTGTTAATCCAAGTGTTCCGCCTTCAAGATACCAATAAACAGAAGGCATTGCGTCATAAACCGTTGGATTGCCTACGGGCCATGATGCTACCGGATATGCTGTACCGATTCCTCCATCAACAACGAATGTGGAAGGAGCTGACCAAACACTTGTCCCTGGACCATTATCTGATCTGACTCTCCAATGATATGAAGCTCCCGGTGTTAATCCACTTGCTTGAACAAATAAATCAGTTACATCATCATATGTTGGTGCCCCGGTAAAAGCAGTAGTAAGAGGAAGAATCTCTATATCAAAAACTAATCCCATGCTCGATGCACTTAAATACCAATATAGATAAGGTGCAGTTGTATAAACTGTTACTCCACCGGTTGGATAAGAATTTGTTGGAACTACTAAAGTACCAGTTCCGTTGGTTTTGAATGAAGAAGCAACGCTCCAAGCACCTATCTGCTCTTCTTCAGGTGTGCCGCGTTTATAAACACTCTGAACTCTCCACCAATACGTTACACCCGGATTTAAATTTGATATTGCTGTATGGTATAGGGCATTTATATTTGTTGCACTATAAACTGCCGCTCCAAAGTTGGAAGTACTTACTTCCAAATTGTAAGTTAAATCTGTACCAACGCCACCGATATACCAATAGAATGTTGGAGCATTGTCATAAACTAAATATCCACCGGTAGGATAAGAAGGATTAACTGTAACAGCCCCGCCGGATGTAGTAAAATATCGCACAGGTGAATAACCTACAACTTCATTACCTGCATTGAGTAATACGACTCTCCAATAATATTTTGTACCGCCGGTTGGTGCCCAGCTATAAAATAGATTTGAAGTCGTTACTTGGAAATCAGGAGTTGACCACTCTAATTCAGTTGGTGGAGCTAAAGATGCTTTCACCTGAAACTTAAACTGCATTGTTCCAACTGCTTGATTAATTGACCATGTAAACATTGTATTATCTGTATAAACTAATGCTCCGTTTGAAGGCCAGTTCGGATTAATTGTTACAGCAGGATGTGTAGTGAAATGCCAAATACTAGATGGAACAGGTGTTGCACCATCTTTAGCAACTACCTGCCAATAATATGTAGTATTATTATTTAATGGGAATGGGAAAGTCCCAACATTATCATCATCTTCTGTGTAATCATAATATGTCATGGATGTTGTATCTGCCGGAATGGCTAAATCCGTATAAATAACATTTGCATCAAAAGCTACTTGACTTGCACCAGATGTCGAAACACGAAGCTCGTATTCAGATTCAAAAGAAGCATCTGTCCATGTAAATGTTGGCTCAATTGCTACTCCGGTTAAACCATTATATGGAGTAAGGAGTGGCAATTCAGTATAGAAAAATCTAACTGCACTTGATTTAGTTTCATTGTCATTAAGTTTTGCGCCATCATCAACTCTAGCTGTTACTGACCAATAATATTTTGTTGCTGCTGTTAATCCAACAGGGCTATAATTCGTTAGACCAGTGGTTCCATTTATTACAGCAGGGGGAGGATTATTTGCTTCTACACTAACATCATAAACAACCGATGATGTACTTGGATTCATTGTCCATGTAAGATTTGGATTTAAAACGGTCGAAATAAATCCGTCTGCCGGTCCGGTTAATACCGGAGTATCTAATAAGGTAACGAATGTAAAAGTTGCGGAAGTTACGACTGAGGCAGTTGGTAAATCGCTGTCTGTCGTTTCCACAACCCAATAGTATTGTGTGTTATAATCTAATGGAGCAAGAAGATTATAGCTCGTACCAGCTTGAGAAGCGGAGGTGTGAACTAAAGTTAATAACCCTGCATCAGAATATACTTTCACTACATAACTATATGCGCCTATTCCACCTGTTGCTGCATTCCAAGTAAAGGTCGGGGATAGCGGTTGTAATGTTTCCGAATTTGCAGGAGTTAATAATAAACCGCTCGATAATGCTGCTACGGTGGAAAATGAAAATGCTGCATAACTTGACGTTCCATTAGTATTGGTGGCTTTTACACGCCAATAATAAGTCTCACCGAAACTTAATATTCCACCTGGTAGATTTAATGAAGTTCCTGCCTGTGGGTCAGACGTATATATAATGGAAGCAAAATTTGCATCTGTGTCATCAATTTCCAAGACATAGCTCACTGGTCCGGCGAGCGAAAATGCTGCTGTCCATGAAAAGTTTGGTGTTCGATTCTGCGTAGCATCTGCATTAGCCGGGGCTGATAGCAGTCCTACTGCGGGTTGTGCGGTGAGTTCTTTCGGCGTTACTGCTAAGAGCAACGCAAAAAGTGTAAAAAGTAGTAAATGATTTTTTCTCATTTATACACCCTCTCTCTATTTAAGATATTTTTTAGTCGGCTGGTAGAAATTAAACCTTAAAAAGCCATTACGTCTTGTTTAATCGTTTTCCTGGTTCTATAATACCTCATTTAAAATAAAAAGTAAAGAAAATAATAGCAGAAATTTCATTTAAAATTTTGGGGTGTGATTTTGGTCAATCAAACTTTTTGAGGGGAGAAGGCTTTATTTATAGTAATGGATTTGATATCTCTAAAATTACTTCCTATACAGTTTTTGTACTTCTTTATATCTGAAACAACTCACTTCATGATCGTTAACTAAACCCGTGGCTTGGAGATGAGCATATATAATTGTAGAACCGACAAATTTAAAACCCCTTTTCTTTAAATCTTTTGATACGGTATCGCTTAAAACGCTTGTGGCAGGGAGTTCTTTAATAGATTTGAATTTATTGATTACCGGCTTTCCTTCATTGAAACTCCATATATAACTAGTAAAAGAACCGAACTCTTTTTGGATTTCAAGGAATCGAGTGGCATTATTTATTGCAGCTTCTATCTTGAGTCTATTTCTAATTATACCAACGTCTTGAAGTAATTCTTCCACTTTTTGTTTATCGTATTTTGCAACTTTCACGGGATTAAAATTAGAAAAAGCTTTTTTATAACCTGAGCGGCGTTTTAGAATTGTTTCCCACGATAAACCTGCCTGAGCACTTTCCAATATTAAAAATTCAAAATGGGTTTTATCATTATAACAGGGGACTCCCCATTCTTCATCATGATATTTCATCATAAAATCTTTTTGATTATGCCATGCACAGCTCTTTTTCTCTTCGCCCATTTTCATTCCGGTACTCATTTCTTCCCTATATTTTAATGTAAAATACGAAACAAAAAATAATTTGACAATATGATAGCAAAGTGATATCATTATGCTATCAATTAAATGGAGTTTGGTAAAATGGAAACTATTACCGAAAAAAACGCTTTTAAGCTTAATGGCTATCTTATGGCAGTGTTTGTTTTCTTACTTGCTGTTATTGATGCATTAGTTGTTATTGCAAATGCCGATTCAGGCGAACCCTATTTCCTCATATTTTTTATACCACTTCTTATAGTAATAGTCTTACTAATTCCCGGCTTTTTAGTGGTACAACCAAATGAATCAAAAGTGTTGATTCTCTTTGGTAAATATATAGGCACAATACGCAATTCCGGTTTCTGGTGGGCTAATCCACTTGCAATTAAACGACACGTATCGCTACGAATAAGAAATTTTAATAGTGAAAAAATCAAAGTAAACGACATACATGGCAATCCAATCGAAATTGCTGCTGTAATTGTTTGGAAGGTAGTCGATTGTGCTCGCGCATTATTTGATGTCGAAAGCTTCGAAAAATTTGTAGAGATTCAAAGTGAAACTGCGATACGTGCTTTAGCAACCGAATATCCATACGATTCTAATGATAATGAAGAAGAGTCACTTAGAGGTAATACAAAAGAAATCTCTGAAAATCTTCGACAGCAATTACAAACTCGTTTAGAAGTTGCAGGTGTTTATGTCGTAGAATCAAGACTTTCTCATTTAGCTTATGCGCAGGAGATTGCTCAAGCAATGCTAAGAAGACAACAAGCGCAGGCAGTTGTTGCTGCTCGTCAAAAGATTGTTGAGGGTGCAGTTGGTATGGTTCAAATGGCTCTTGAAGCTTTGAACGAGAAAAATATTGTAAATCTTGATGAAGAGAAGAAAGCCGCAATGGTTAATAATCTTCTTGTTGCACTTGTTTCCGAAACACAAGCTTCTCCGGTAATCAATACAGGGACGCTATATTAATAATGGAAAAAAAGAAATTTCTTTTAAGATTAGATGAAAAAGTTTATGCCGCCCTGGAAAAATGGGCGGCTGATGATCTCCGTTCTGTAAATTCTCAAATCGAATTTTTACTAAAAGAGTCCTTAAATAAATCCAGTAGAATTAAGTATGATTCACAAAAAATTTCAAATCAAAAATAATTTATAAAATTTTTTTTGGGTTAAACCGTTTTATATATTTGTTTGTCTAAAATAGTACAGCAAAATCTAAAAAAATTTTATAAGGTTAGTGATGTCTAAATTTCTAAAGCTTAGTTTATTTCTTTTACTCACTTTTCTTTTGTCAAATCGAATCTATTCTCAAACTGTTTCGGAAAGAATTGAATCATTACTTTCTCAAATGACTCTTGAAGAGAAAATCCTCCAACTTCATGCAGAAGGTGGTTTTAATACTGCCGATAATAATAGATTGAACATTCCCGGTTTTATAATGGCAGATGGACCTCATGGAGTAAGGGATGGATTAGCTACTTCATTTCCTGTTGGTATTTCTATGTCAGCAACTTTCGATCCTGATTTAATGGAGAGAGTTGGAATTGCTATGGGTAAAGAATTTCGTGGTAAAGGAAAACATCAAGCTTTAGGACCTTGTCTCGATCTTACACGCGATCCACGAAATGGAAGAACTCCTGAAAGCGGCGGAGAAGATCCATATCTAATTGCTAAAATAAATACAGCTCTCGTAAAAGGAATTCAATCCGTAGGTGCTATCGCAACAATTAAGCATTATAATGCCACTCATAAGCAGAATGGCAGGATGAGTAACAATTATACAGTTGGTGATCCAATGTTAATGGTAGCTTATGGATTTAGTTTCCGTTCTGCACTTCAGGATGGTGGTGCGCTTTCTATAATGAGTGCTTATAATCAACTAAATGATCAATTTGCATCAGAAAACAAAAATCTTCTTACTACAATTCTTAGGAATAATTGGGGATTTCCATTCTATGTGGTTTCTGATTGGGGAGCAATTCATAATTCAGAACTTGCTATAAAAGCAGGTTGCAATATCTGTATGGGCAGCGATAATTATAAAAATGATCTCTTAAATTTAGTTAATGGTGGCTCGGTATCTATAAATATAATCGATGAAGCGGTAAGAAATGTTCTTAGAACAAAAATTTTAGCCGGGATGTTGGATTATTATCCGGCAGGAGATCCCGCTGATATCAATAGTTTTGATCATCAGGCACTTGCTCTCGAAGCAGGTAAAAAAAGTTTGGTACTTCTGAAGAATCAAGATAATCTTCTACCATTAGACAAAAACAAAATCAATAAAATTGCAGTTGTCGGTCCATTCGCAAATTCACTTCCACTTGATGGCGCCGGTAATGCTTATGTCTCTCCTTTTTATACTGTTACTCCTCGACAAGGAATCGAAAGCTACCTCGGGGCTTCTAAAGTTTCTTATGCAAAGGGTGTAGATGTTTCAGGAGATTATACTTCTGATGTAGGTGTAGCTTTAACTTATGCACATTTTTCAGATTTAGTAATATATTTCGGCGGACTTGATACTTCTCAAGAAGGAGAAGGATTCGATCGATCTAATGGTTCTATAATGCTTCCAGGAAAACAGAATGATTTTATTAAGCGTCTCAAATCAGTTAATGAAAACGTAATTGTAGTTTTAATCAGCGGGGGTATTTGCACTGTTTCTCCATTTGTGGATAGTGTTAAATCAATTTTATATGGTTTCTATCCCGGGCAGGAGGGAGGTAATGCAATCGCTCAAGTACTATTTGGTGATTATAATCCTGCCGGGAAACTTCCTGTTACAATGCCCGTTAATGATAGTCAAATCACAAATGAAATAACTGATTTCGATTTTAATAATGATTATGCCTGTGGTTATCGTTATTATGATAAAAAAGAAATTACACCTCAATATGCCTTTGGATATGGATTGAGTTATACTCAATTCGAATATTCAAATATTGCCATTTCGCCTGATGGTGGAACCACAGGCGATGTTTATGAAGTGAGTTTTGACCTTAAGAATATTGGTTCGCGTGCAGGTGAAGAAGTAGCTCAACTTTATTTATCTTATAAAGGGGCTGATGATTTAGTTCCTCCCGTTAAAGAACTCAAAGGATTCAAGAGAGTAAATTTAGATGCAGGTGAAACAAAAACTATTAAAATAATGGTTACAGCAAATGAACTATATAGATATAATAATAATTCGGATGCTAAAATTTATCAAGTTCCTTCGGGTTATTTTACTTTCCGAGTTGGAGGTTCATCTGATAATCTTCCTTTAGAAAAAACAATATTTATGGGATGGCGCTCAATTAGATCTGATTTACAAATTGCAAATATATGGACTATGCCTCGTTATCCGTTGAAAGATCAGCAAGTTCATTTCGTGGCTTCGGTTATTAATAGAGGAAGCGGTTCGAGTCCTAAAGGACAATTTTTACAAGTTAATTTTTTAGTAGATGGAGTGAAGATTAGCGAGGCACTTCAATTTGCAGGTTCAATCCCTGCCGGAGGCATGCAATTAATTGAAGGTAATGTAGGTGATGGTGGTGGTCCAAATTACTGGATTGCCGGAGAGCCGGGCGAATATACAATTGAAGCAATCGTGGATCTTCCTAATACGGTTACGGAAGATGTAGAAGGTAATAACAGTAAATCTGTTAAGTTAGAAGTTTATCCTGAACCCGCAGTAAATTTAGCACTCGGTAAATCGGTTACTGCAACTTCTTCCGAAAGTAATTTATATCCTGCAAATAACGTAACAGATGGTAATTATAGTACACGTTGGTCATCTCTATTTACTGATCCTCAATCGATTACTGTAGATCTTGGTTCGGTTATGGAATTTAATCAGATTAAATTATTCTGGGAAGCCGCGTATGGGAAAGATTATATTATCCAAGTTTCTGACGATCAATCAAGTTGGAAAACTATAGCCACGAAAACTGATGGTCATGGAAATATTGAAAAGTATGATATAGAGACTGCAGGAAGATATATTAAAATAACAGGTACAGCTCGTGGAACTGAATATGGATATTCTCTTTTTGAAATAGAAGTTTATAAAATGGTAAAACCCGTTTCGGTTGAAGATGAAAAGGAAAGTTTACTTCCTGTCAATTTCAAGTTGAGCAATAATTATCCAAATCCATTTAATCCATCGACTACTATTGAATACCAATTACCAAAAGAAGGAATTGTAAAAATAGAAATTTATAATTCACTCGGACAGTTAGTGAAAGTATTATCCGATTCATATCAGAATGCGGGAAAATATACTTTAACATGGAATGGAAAAGATACTTATGGTTCATCAGTAGCGAGCGGAATTTATTTTTATAGAATGAATACTGAAGGATTCACACTTGTTAAGAAAATGATGCTCTTGAAATAAAAATACTTACTCAATTTCTTAAAGAATACCTTAGCTGAGCATAACATTCACAGCTAAGGTACTCTAAAAAACATAAACATGACCTGGCGACTATTGTAGCTTGAACATTATCGGGATAGCTATTTCACATTTCACTGCTTTCCCTTTAATCATTCCGGGTTTGAATTTTGTCTGCATTATTGCCTGTGTTGCAGCTTCATCTAAACCATTACCCACACCTTTAAGTATTTTTGTTCCTTCTACATCACCATTCTCATTTATAAATGCTTTAACAAATACTTTACCCTGAATACCGGCTTTTTTTGCCTCAGCTGGATATACTATGTTTTTTGATAGTTCAATTATTCCCCCAATTATTTCAGGAGCTTGCTCTACTTGGATATAATAGGAATCATTATTCTTTCCAAATAATCCAACTGTTGGGAGGCTGGAATAGGTTAATTCATATTTATTGGCTGAATTTTTTGATGCCGCAAATTCCCATTGAAATTGGTAATTCATATCAGTACCGTTCTCTTGGTAAGTTGCAAATTTCCAGTTTTTTATTTTGTCATAAATTATTTTATCTAAATCAGGAGAAGTACTTTTTATCACTTTCAATTTTGCAAATGAACCATCGCTATTTGAATATATGATATATTCAAAATTTAATTTTTCATCTGCTCCTGAATATGTTGATAAAATTTGATTTAATTCTTTAGTTAAATTTTCTGCGAACTTGGTATCAGTTAATAATTTGTTACTTACCTCAGTGCCATCAATTATTTTAAATTCCTTAGAATAGCTTGGTATAAAAGTATCTCTGCTTTCATTTTGGCAGCTTGTAATTGATGTCGCTAAAATTAGAATTACTAATAGTTGTTTCATTTTATTTACCTCACATTTTATTAGCGGTTATAATTATTGATTCCTCCCGAGTAGATTTAATCTCAGCAGAAGGAATTGAATTGATTAATAGTTTTATCATTTGTTCCTGATTTTCTAATTGCATTACTGTTTTTTCAAGTTGTCTAGAATTTATACTCGATTCATTTATAAAAATTATGGAGACAATACCTATTACAATTACAACCATATATAGGAAATATTTCTGCATTTGATTTTTAGGAGAAATGATATTTTCCTTTATACCGATGTCTGCAAGTGAATTTAATATATTTGAATCGAGAGAGTCTGGATATTTTTCAGTTGTTTTTTGAAATTCGTTCTTAAGAAGACAACACTTTTTAAAATAATCTCTTAGATTGTGATTTAAAGAAAGTTGTGTAAATAAAAACCCTTCTTTATTTTTATCTAATTCACCATCAATATATTCATTTATCAATATTTCTAATTCTTCATTAGTCATAATAGATCTCCATTTTCATATTTTTTCTCTAATTGCTTTATCAATTTTTGTCTTGTTTTATATAGTCTGCTTTTTACTAAATCTTCATCTATATCCATAATTGAAGAAATTTCTTTATAAGATAATCCGGAATATTCTTTTAAGAAAAAAGGTTCGCTTTGTTCTGGTGGAATATTTTTTAATTCGTTTATTACAATCTCATTAAGTTCTTTTTTATCATATACATCATAATAATTTGAGTGATCGTTCGCGATATTCTCATTCTCATTTGTATCGTAGTATTCCAAATGTTCATTTCGAACTTTCTTCTTTCTCAAATAACTGAATATTTCATTTCGCGTTGTCTTAAATAGCCAGTAACTAATTGTATCAAAATTTTTAATTGAATCCATATTTTGAAATAATTTAAGAAAGACATTTTGAATAATATCCTGTGAAATCGTACGATTATACAGCATCTTAATACAATAATTATACAATCCCTCCTTATAGCGATTATAGAAAATTGTAAACTGTATAATATTTTGATTCTTGTTTCTCACATTCAAATTTTCCTTCTACCTTAAAGATGCTTTAATTCTCCAAAAGTTGCTTTCAAAACTTTTTTATTGATATTTCGTCTAAATATTTATTGAAATTAAGAAATTATATTGTCAAATTAACTACTTCGGGTTTTAAAAATATTAGGGACTTATATGTCAGAAAATAAAGTTGATTTATCATCTTTAAAAATTAATCGTAATCAAGAGAAACGTGGCAATGGGAAAAAATATATAAGACCAATAATTATCATTTCAGTAATTATAGCTGTTGTGATTATTTCTTATCTAGCTTTCCAATCATTTGTGAGTGGAGAAATAGAAGTAACTACAACGAATGCTTCTATAATTTCATCATCGGAAACTTCCGCTGTTTTAACTGCATCGGGATATGTAGTAGCCCAAAGAAAAGCTGCTGTCGCTTCTAAAGGTACAGGAAGACTAGTATTTCTTGGCGTAGAAGAGGGAGACCCTGTTTATAAAAATCAGATTATTGCAAGATTAGAAGATAGTGATATTAAGGCGCAACTTGATCAAGCCAAAGCCAATCAAATGTTACAAGAAGCCGGATTAAAAGATGCAACTAATCAATTTGAAAGAGTAAAAAGTTTACTTAAAACAAATTCGTCTACCCAATCTGAAGTTGATGCCGCTGAAGCTCGTTATCTAAGTGTTCTTGCTTCTATTCAACTCGCTAAAGCATCTGTAACTGCATCAGAAGTAGCAATGGAGAATACTTTAATCAGAGCTCCATTCAATGGAACAGTACTTACTAAGAATGCAGATGTTGGCGAGATAGTAGCTCCTTTTGCCGCAAGTGCATCTTCAAAAGCTGCAGTAGTTACAATAGCCGATATGACTTCCTTACAACTGGAAACAGATGTTTCGGAATCAAATATTTTCAGGATTAAACCGGGTCAAAGCTGCGAAATTACTCTTGATGCTTATCCCAGGATAAAGTATCCGGGTTCAGTTGCTAAGATAGTTCCTACGGCTGATAGAAGTAAAGCGACTGTTATGGTTAAAGTAGCATTCAAAGAATATGATACAAAAGTATTGCCTGAAATGAGTGCTAAAGTTCTTTTCCTCGGAGATGAAATAAAAGATAATGAAGTAACGGAAATGCTTGTCGTCCCAATCTCGGCAGTCGTGAAGAAGAATGAAAAATATTTCGTCTATGTAATTGTTAATGGAACTGCGGAGCTAACTCAATTCCAATCCGGCAGGGAATCTGACGATTATATCGAAGTACTTTCCGGTGTAACTGAATCAGATAAATTAATTAATAATCCATCTGATAAAATAAAAGATGGCACAAAAGTAAAAATTCAATAAATATGTAGATCGGAGTCAAAATGGCAGCAATAATAAAAGTAAAAGATATTAATAAGTCGTACCAAAGAGATAACTTTGTAGTACCAGTACTTAATAATATTTCTCTTGATGTCGAAGAAGGAGAGTTTATAGCTTTGATGGGACCATCGGGCTCCGGTAAAACTACTCTATTAAACTTAATAGCCGGAATTGATAAACCTGATAAAGGAAGCATAACAGTAGCCGACATTAATATTGCTGCATTATCCGAGTCGGAATTAGCAAAATGGCGTTCGCATAATGTTGGTTTTGTATTCCAGTTCTATAATTTAATTCCTGTTTTGACGGCATTTGAAAACGTTGAGCTTCCGCTTCTACTTACCAATCTCTCAAAAAAAGAAAGGAAAGAACACGTGGTAGCTGCATTAACATTAGTTGGATTAGAAGATAGAATGGATCATTATCCTAAACAATTATCAGGTGGTCAAGAACAAAGAGTTGCGATCGCAAGGGCAATAGTAACAGACCCAATAATAATTGTAGCCGATGAGCCGACCGGAGATCTTGATAAAAAATCTGCTGATGATATTCTTCTTCTTTTAGAAAGATTAAATAGCGAATATAAAAAGACAATTATAATGGTAACTCACGATCCTAATGCTGCTTCTAAAGCTCACATGCAGCGTCATCTTGATAAAGGTGATTTGGTATAGGAGAACTTATGAAAATACTTAAATTAATGTTTAAAAATGCATTCAGGCATAAACTGAGAACGACTCTTACAATTGTTGGAATTGCAATTGCTGTTATTGCATTTTCACTTTTGCGCACGGTTGTTACGGTTTATAATTCCGGAGTGGATGCTTCTGCTGCGGATCGTTTGATTACTCGTCATGCTGTTTCTTTTATATTTCCACTCCCATATTCGTATAAAGATAAAATTCAGCAGATTGAAGGCGTAGATATTGTTACAACCGCAAATTGGTTCCAAGGTATTTATATCGATAAAGATCAATTCTTTGCTCGTATGGCAATCGATCCGGAAACTTATTTTCTGGTATATCCCGAATTTGTTTTATCTAAAGAAGAACTGAATAATTTTAAGAAAGAAAGAAATTCTTGTGTAATCGGGAATGAAATCGCAAAACAGTATAATCTAAAAATTGGCGACATAATGACAATTGATGGCGATATCTATCCCGGAAGATGGGATTTTATAGTAAGAGGAATTTATAAACCAAAAGATAAGACTATCGATGGTACTCAAATGTATTTCCAATATGATTACTTAAATGAAAGATTAGAAAAAGAAGCTCCAATGAGAGCAAATGAGATCGGTTGGTTTGTAATCAAGATTAAAGACCCAAGCCGATCGGCAGATATTTCTGAAAAAGTAGATAAGCTATTTAAGAACTCTTCTGCTGAAACAAAGACAGAAACCGAAAGAGCTTTTCAGCAGGGCTTCCTATCTGCCGTAAGTGCAATTATTACAGCTCTTAATTACCTTTCATTTATAATTATCGGAATAATTTTACTTGTTCTTGCTAATACTATGATAATGGCTGCTAGAGAAAGAACTCGTGAATACGCAGTAATGAAAACTCTCGGCTTTTCTGCTAAGCATTTAGTCGGATTGATTATGGGTGAATCGATGGTAATTTCCATTCTCGGTGGTGGTCTGGGCTTACTGCTTAGTTTCCCTGTCGTTGATGGCTTCGGTCAAGCTATTCCTAAAGGGATGTTTCCAGTTTTTTACATTGAACCAATAACAATTATTCTTGCTGTTACTGCTGCTTTATCAATTGGAATTATATCATCTATATTCCCATTAATAAAAGCACTTAATACAAAAATTGTTGATGGTTTCAGGTTTGTAGGATAGGAGAAAATATGAAAATACCAATTAAATATAGTTTGAGAAATTTCAAAGAAAGAAAACTTACAACCGGAATTACCATCGTTGGTATAGCAATGGTTGTATTTGTTTTTGCTGCTGTTTTGATGATGGCTTATGGAATCGAAAAAACATTAGTACAAACTGGATCTGATGAAAATGTAATTATTTTGAGGAAATCATCAACGGGTGAAATTTCAAGCATTCTTCCACCCGACGTCCAAAATATTGTTTCCTCTCTACCATATATTGCAAAAACATCAGGCAACATTCCTATTATTTCCTATGAGCCGGTAGTGATTATAAATCTTGATAAAGTCGGCGGTGGTTTAAGTAATATAATTGTTAGAGGCGTATCACCTGAATCAATAATATTACGTCCTAATGTGAAACTTATTGAAGGAAGATTTTTCAATTTCGGTGCTCGTGAATTGATTGTTGGAAAATCTTTAGTCGGCTCATTTCAAAATTCTAAAATCGGTGAGCAAATTAAGTTCGCAGGTGGTTATTGGAAGATTGTTGGTGTTTTTGAAGCATCAGGCGGAGGATTTGAAAGTGAGTTCTGGGGCGATTCTAAACAAGTATTAGATGCTTTTAATAGAGGCAATACTGTTAGCACTATGACACTTAAATTAAATTCAGCTGATGAATTTCCACTATTCAAAAAAGAATTCCTAAGAGATAGAAGACTCAAAGAATTTGAACCAAAAATTGAAAAGGTTTATTTCGCCGAACAATCTGAAACTATGGCTATGTTCATCCGTATTCTTGGGATTGTGGTTACAGTGATTTTCAGCATCGGGGCTACTATCGGAGCAATGATCACGATGTATTCAGCAGTAGCAAATAGAACTGTTGAAATCGGTACTCTTCGTTCGCTTGGCTTTAAAAGAAGAAATATTTTAGCAGCATTTTTAATGGAATCTTTATTAGTCTCATTAATAGGTGCAGGGATTGGAATTGTATTGGCATCTGCTTTACAATTTTTCTCAATTAGTACGCTTAATTATTCTTCATTTGCAGAGATAAGCTTTAAATTTGCTATCTCACCTTCAATCATATTTTTATCACTAATTTTTGCAGCATTAATGGGAATATTAGGAGGATTTTTGCCTGCAGTAAGAGCGGCAAGAATGAACATAATTAAAGCACTTAGATCAATTTAGAATTAATATTTTTTCTGTATTGGATTACCAATCAATCCTTGTAATGGTTTTTTTATAAATTCAGCCGCTTCATCTTGGAGCGGCTTTTTTTTATTTGGTTTCGGAAAGGTAATTCTAATTGAATTGCGACTCCCAATTGTTTCAAATTGCATTTGACCATTATGCTTACCTATAATTCTATTTATTACAAAGAAAGACATCTCTTTTTCAATGCCAAAAGATTCTGCGCTAAATTCCTCAAATTCTTTTTCTAACATTTTAGAAAAATCGGGCAAAAATTGATAACTACTTTCAAAATCAATTGTTATTATAATGTCGCGCAAATCTTCATCTATTTGTAATTCTACAATACTATTCTTATTCGTAATTTTTGTTACATTTTCAATTAGCAAAATAAAGCAATCAGTAAGATATTCTTTAATTCCTGATGTTTCGCATTTACTCTTAGTTGATTTTATTTCAAATTTAACTTGCCTATCTGAGATTAAAGATTTAGCACCTTGGAATGCTTGATGAATTAATAACTTTATATTTATCAGCGATTCATCTTCTTCTTTTCTTGAATAAATAATATGACTAAATTTATCGACTATTGGAGATTTTAAATTATCCGGTTTTAATTTTAAACGAGTTAATTCTTCTTCCAAAGCTTTTGTTTTTGCTTTTTCTTCAATTAAGCTTTTACCTATCTTACGAAGATTTGCTATTAATTGCTCTTTCGAGAATTGTTCTAATGATTGTTCGCTCATTTTGCTCTATTTGTTTGTAACCTAATTCATGTAAATTAATAAAAAAATAGATTATTTTTTAAATAAAATTCAATTACTTTGATAAAGTTATTTTTTTAAATGAGGGAAAAAGTGCGTACAAAAGTAGTCATAACCGGTGGAGCAGGATTTATTGGAAGTCATATTGCAGAGCATTGGATTTCTAAAGGTGCTGATGTTCATATAATTGATAATCTTCGTTCAGGACACCTAAAGAATATTGAAATTAATAAAGATGCTCATTTCCATCAGAATTCTATTACCGAGAAAGAAGTCGTAAGAAACATATTAAAAGATTGTGATTATATCCATCATCTCGCCGCCTTGATTTCAGTTCCCGAATCAGTACTTAATCCTTATGAGTGTGTGGATATTAATGTAACCGGTTTATTGAATGTTTTAGAATCAGCAAAAGAAACTAATGTAAAGAAAATTGTCTTAAGCAGTTCAGCGGCAATTTATGGTGATAATCCGATAACACCAAAAACTACTGATCTTTATCCGGCTCCAAAATCTCCCTATGGAATTACAAAACTTGATGGCGAATATTATCTTGCAATGTATAATGAAATGTATGGACTTGGTGCAGTATCGCTTCGTTATTTCAATGTTTTTGGTCCACGTCAAGATCCTAAAAGTCAATATGCAGCAGCTATACCAATATTCGTTAGTAAAGCAGTTAAGAATGAACCAATAATTGTCTATGGAGATGGTGAGCAAACTCGTGATTTTATTTATGTTAAAGATGTAGTTAAGGCAAATGTAACAGCTGCACTCTCTGATAAAAATGGAGTATTCAATGTCGCTTCGGGAAACAAAATTTCGATTAATCAATTAATAGAATTAATTTTAAATGAAACGGGAAGTTCGAGCAAAGTAGAATATCAAGAAGAACGTCCGGGAGATATTAAGCATAGTCTCGCTTCAATCAATGAAACTTCACAGCAGATTGGTTTTAAAGCTGATTATGATTTGATTACAGGACTAAAAAATACAATTAGTTATTTTATTGATTTATATAAAGCGTAAGGTAATTAAGCTATCAAATTTTTTGTGAAAAATATAATCTTAATTCTATCATTAATCGCAATCTTATTTTCTTGCTCTGTGCAACCGGAAGATAAATTAGCTGATCTTGATCTTGGGAAAATAATTAAGCGCGGCAAGCTTATAGTACTTACCGGCTATAATCCTTATAGTTACTTTATTTATAAGGGAGAGCCGGAAGGTTTTGAATATGAGCTTCTTTCTAATTATGCAAATTCCATCGGTTTAGAACTTGAAATGAAGGCGGAGAATAATTTTGAAAAAATGATCTCAATGTTAAATAGCGGGGGAGGTGATATAATCGCATTTAATCTTACCGTTACTAATGAGCTAAGTGAGAAGGTGCAATTTACTAAACCTTATTCGATGGTAAAGCAGCTTATCGTTCAAAGAATTTCTAATGATACTAATGATGTTTTTATAGATAATGTAAATGAGCTTGAAGGAAAAACCGTTTATGTCCGAAACGATTCTCCTTATTTATCCAGATTAAGAAATTTGGAGGAAGAGATAAGTGGTGAGATAATGATTATTGAAGCTGATCCTGATCTCTCGACAGAAGACTTAATTCAGATGGTTGCCGAAAAAAAAATTAATTATACAATTGCTGATGATAATATTGCTCGCTTAGCTATAAAGCAGTATAAAAATATTTCTATTTCGACTGAAATATCTTTTCCGCAAAAAATTTCTTGGGCAGTTAGGCAGAATTCTCCCCAATTATTAAACTCAATTAATAATTGGATTGAATCTTCCACCGAATCAAATTTATTCCGGAATTTAAAATTAAAATATTTTGAAAACTGGGGAAGTTCTAAAATTCTAACCGGTTCAAAATTCTTTATGTCAAAGAAAGGGGATATCTCTCCATTCGATGAATTGATAAAAAAATATTCACAGAAATTAGGGTGGGATTGGAAATTAGTTGCTTCATTAATTTATCAAGAATCGCAATTTGAACCTAAGAGTCGTTCATGGGTTGGCGCTGTTGGATTAATGCAATTAATGCCAAATACAGGTGCAGCCTTTGGTGTAACTGATTTTGAAGACCCGGAGCAAAATATTAATGCGGGGATTAGTTATTTAATTTGGTTAAATAATTATTGGAAAAAATTAGTGTATGACGAAAGTGAGAGAATGAAGTTTGTTCTTGCCTCATATAATATTGGTGTTGGACATATTTTAGATGCACGTAACCTTGCGTTTAAGTATGATTCTGATCCAAATATTTGGGAAGCAAGCGTTTCGGAATATCTACTTAATAAATCGAAAAAGAAATATTATGAAGATGAAGTTGTTCAATATGGTTATGCAAGAGGAAATGAAACAGTAAATTTTGTAAGA
This sequence comes from Melioribacteraceae bacterium, assembly GCA_023230485.1. GTDB lineage: Bacteria > Bacteroidota > Ignavibacteria > Ignavibacteriales > Melioribacteraceae > BRH-c32. The sequence goes on along the minus strand of JALNXG010000043.1, from coordinate 9,690 downwards.
GAAGTACTGGAACGATTTCAGCATTATAAACAAGCTAAATAAAAATACTCGGACTTCCCTTTAGAAAGTCCGAGAAATATTTTTATATATTAAAATTCACACCTGCATAAAAAGTCCTTCCATAAGTACCATAGAAAAGAACTTCTTCGTAATATTTATCAAAAAGATTTTCAATTCTTGCATTAATAGAAATCTGATCAATTATTTTATAAGAAGTACCGAAATTAATTACAGTATAATCAGATAACTTAATTCTCGCTGCAGGGAAAGCATTAAAATCTTTATCCCATCTCTTACCAACAAAACAAGCGGATAAATTAAGAACTAATTTGGACATAATCATATAAGATAAAGAAGCGAATGCGCTATGTTTTGGTCTTCTTAACAATTCCTGGCCGAAGTCATCACTTAATGTATAATTATCTTTTGTGATTGTATAAGTATAATTAGCATTTAACTTCAAACCCTCAAAAACATTGGCGTTTACAAATACCTCAGTCCCTTTAGATTCAGCTTCAGCGATATTTATAGTTCTAAAATTAGCATCATAACCGAACATATTTTTAAAATTAATTGAAAAATATGTTACACCAAAAGACACTTCTCCACTTAAGAAATATTGTTCAAAACCTAAATCCCATCCTGTGCTTTCTTCAGGTTTTAATTGCGGATTGCCATACATTGGATCAAATAAAAAGTATAAAGATGGAGACTTAAATCCGGTCCCAAAAGAACCTTTTATTTTAGTATTTGTTTCATTTATAAAAAATGCAGGAGCAATACGGTATGTCGTTACGTCTCCGAATTTAGTATTATCGTCATATCTTATACCGGCAGAAAGATATAAAGAACTAAATAAAGTAGCTTGTTCTTGTAAATAAATACCTGTCGTTCTATTCTTTTGTTTTGGGAAACTACTTTCATAAGGACCCCACATAGAATTAGAAATATAATGAGTGTTTGCAGTTTCTTCTTCAGTTTCCAATCCGAATGTTAATAAATGATCATCATTGATTTTAAAGTTATTTACGAGTTCAAACTTTAGTCTTCCTGCATTTGCGAAATTGTCTGAAGATGTAGCCGTGTGTATTGGATCAACCAAATCAACGATATTAGTAATTTTTCTAACGAAAGAAACACCTAAATGAGACCTTAAACGAGAATCAAAGAAATCACCTTTCATTTTGCCTGTAATCACTTGTTCTTGGTTATCATAAGTAAAATTAGGATCGTCTCCATTCATTCCATCTTGGTCTAATCCGCTTTCAGTTTGAGAAACTTTATAAGAGCCGCCGATTGAATAATTATCGAAGAAATCATAATAAAGATTCGCAGAGAAGGAATTTCTCATAAAGCTATCTTTTTCCTTATTCCCATATTTTTCACTACTTGAAGATATCCCATCGGTTTGTGTTTTAGTAAAACCGGCAAAATATTTTAATCCATATGCAGAACCGCTTGTAGCAATATTTCCGTTAAAGTAATTATTACTTCCACCTTCACCACCAAAATTAGTTTTGTTTGCTTTGCTTCCTTGTTTCGTTATTACATTGATTACTCCAGCCATAGCATCGGCTCCATAGAGTGTACTTTGTGGCCCTCTAATAATCTCAATTCTTTCTACGTCAAAGCTACTTAAAGAAGAAAAATCAAAAACGTTATTAACGGCAGCAGGATCATTCATTTTTGCCCCGTCTATGAAAACAAGAACGTGATTGGAATTACTGCCCCTTACAAAAATAGATGCTAGTTTGCCTTTGCCACCTTGTTCAATAATTGAAAGACCTGGAACTTCTCTAAGAAGATCAACTACATTATCGCTTTTGGAAATGTAATCTCCCGGTTTTATCACCGTAAGTGAACTACCAACAGCATAATATGGGGTATTGGTGCGGTTTGCTGTTATTACTATTTCATCTAATTTAGTTTTGAGCTCGGCATCTTGTGCAAATAAAATAGAAGAAAATAAAAGAAAAATAAAAAACAAATGTTTCATAGAAGTTACTCCTTTTAGAAAGTTGTAACTTCGGGGGGAAGGATAATCCTTAATATAAACCTCTCCCACGAAGGCTATTAATTGATTGTATTAAGCAGGTCTCCTGGCTTGGGATACTTTATGACACCTTCCCGTTTTTATTAAACAGTGGTTATATTGTCATAAGCTTATAAAATCCCTTACAGTTGCGGGGCAGCACCGGTTTTTCACCGGATTTCCCTATTAAGTTGTTATTCACTTAATACGTTATTTTTTACCTTTTAAATCTAATCATCGAATTGTTTTCAAACAAGTGTTAATTACGCTTTGAATTTATTTTCAATACTCTTATTTTACCATTCGTATCTCTAAATAAATTTAATAAAGCATCACTGGAGGATATTAATGAATTGGCTCTTCAGAAGCTTAAATTCTTCTATCGGTAAAAAAGTCATTATGGCTATCACCGGTATCTCTTTAATTCTTTTCTTATTGGTTCACTTGGCAAATAATTTAACTTTGTTTGCCGGACCGACAACTTTTAATACAGTTGTAAAAAGTCTTGATTCAATCAAACCTTTCGTTAGGGTAATCGAAGTAATACTTGCATTAATTTTCATTTTCCATATTTTCAATGGCGTACGTCTTTGGTATGAAAATAAAATAGCAAGACCAACTCCTTATGCAGTGAATGGATCTTCAAAAAATTCTTCCTTGCTATCAAGAACAATGATTCAGACCGGAAGCATAATCTTTATCTTCTTGGTAATCCATCTTAGTACTTTTTGGAGTGCTTTCAATTTTTCTGATTTGCATCAAACACATACTTATTATGAATTTACTGCGGATATGTTTTCAAATGTTTACTACGCGATATTCTACATAATAGCTATGATAACATTGGGTTTTCACTTGAATCATGGTTTCCAGAGTGCATTTCAGACTTTCGGATGGAATAATAAAAAGTATTTCCCATTGATAACAACTTTGGGATTTCTATATTCGGTACTTATGGCAGTGGCTTTTTCTTCGATTCCAATCTACTTTTTACTTATTGGAGGTAACTAATGGCAAAATTAGATTCCAAAATCCCGGCTGGTCCATTACAAGATAAATGGACTAATCACAAGTTTAATATGAAACTTGTAAATCCGGCAAATAAAAGAAAATATGATATTATAATAGTTGGCTCCGGATTGGCTGGTGCTTCGGCGGCTGCTTCATTAGGCGAACTTGGATATAAAGTAAAAGTTTTTACCTACCACGATAGCCCACGCCGAGCGCATAGCATTGCAGCGCAAGGGGGAATTAATGCGGCTAAAAATTATCAGAATGATGGTGATTCGGTTTATCGTCTTTTCTATGATACTATTAAAGGTGGAGATTTTAGAGCACGCGAAGCTAATGTGTATCGTCTAGCCGAAGTAAGTAATAGTATTATAGATCAATGTGTAGCTCAAGGTGTTCCTTTTGCCCGTGAATATGGTGGAATGCTTGATAACCGTTCATTCGGCGGGGCTCAAGTCTCTAGAACTTTTTACGCCCGCGGTCAGACCGGTCAGCAACTCCTTCTCGGAGCATATTCTGCTTTAATGCGCCAAGTTCATCTCGGCAATGTAGAGCTATTTAATAGAAGAGAAATGATTGACTTAGTAACTATCGATGGTCAGGCAAAAGGTATTGTCGTTAGAAATATGATTTCCGGCGAAATTGAAAAATATTCTGCACATGCTGTGGTACTTGCTACAGGTGGATATGCAAATGTATTTTTCCTTTCTACAAATGCGATGAATTGCAATACTACTGCAATATGGCGCGCACATAAAAAAGGTGCTTTCTTTGCTAATCCTTCCTTTACTCAAATACATCCTACTTGTTTGCCTATACATGGCGAAGGGCAATCTAAGCTTACTCTAATGAGCGAAAGCCTAAGAAACGATGGCAGAATTTGGGTCTCGAAATTTAAAAAAGATATGCGTGAGCCAAATGATATTCCCGAAGAAGAAAGAGATTATTATTTAGAAAGAAAATATCCTTCATTCGGGAATCTTTCTCCGCGCGATATTTCATCTCGTAGTGCTAAAGAAGTTGTAGATGAGGGTCGTGGCGTAAAAGGTGGTGAGGCGGTTTATCTCGATTTTAAAGATGCTATTAATCGTCTCGGTAAACATGTTATTGAAGAACGTTATGGCAATCTTTTTGAGATTTATGAAACTATTACAGGAGAGAATCCATATACTGTTCCGATGAAAATTTATCCTGCTCCACATTATACTATGGGTGGTCTTTGGGTTGATTATAATTTAATGAGTACGATACCCGGTCTATTTGTCCTCGGTGAAGCAAATTTTTCCGATCATGGAGCTAACCGTTTGGGTGCTTCTGCTTTAATGCAAGGTCTTGCTGATGGTTATTTCGTTGCTCCTTATACAATTGGAGACTATTTAGCATCTGCAAAACCGAAACAAGAATCTTTAGAGCATCCGGCATTTGAATTGGTCAAAAAGGAAAATGAGGACTTGATAGCAAAACTTCTATCAATCAAAGGAAAGCAGACAGTCGATGATATCCACAAAAAGCTCGGTAGAATTATGTGGAATAAAGTGGGCATGGGTCGCAATGAAAAAGGACTTCAAGAAGCAATTATAGAAATAGCTGCTTTAAGAGCTGAGTTTTGGAAAGATGTAAATGTAGTTGGTTCGGATAAAGATATTAACCAATGTTTGGAGAGAGCAGGAAGATTAATCGATTATCTCGAACTTGGCGAATTAATGGCTCGCGATGCACTTGAGAGGAATGAATCATGTGGCGGTCACTTCCGTGAAGAATATCAAACGCCGGAAGGGGAAGCTTTAAGAAATGATGAAGATTATGATTATGTATCTGCTTGGGAATATAAGAATCTCGGCTCGTGGGAACTCAATAAAGAACCTCTAATTTATGAAAATGTAAAATTAGCTACGAGGAGTTATAAATAATGACGGACATAAAAATAAATTTACTCGTAAAAGTTTGGCGTCAGCCATCTACAAATTCTGTTGGCAGCTTCGTAGATTATAAAGTATCGGTCTCTCCAGATTCATCTTTCCTAGAAATGCTAGATGAAATAAATAATGATTTAGAAATGAAAAATCTTGAGCCGATTGCTTTTGAAAGTGATTGCCGCGAAGGTATTTGCGGTACTTGCGGTTTGGTAATAAATGGACAGCCTCATGGACCGATTCCTAAAATTGCAACTTGTCAGCTTCACATGCGGAATTTTAAGGATGGAGATACAGTTTGGGTAGAGCCTTTTAGAGCGAAAGCTTTTCAGGTAATGAAAGATTTAATAGTTGAACGATCAGGTTTGGATAAAATTATTGCTGCCGGTGGTTATATTTCAGTTAATACCGGTTCAATTCCAGATGCAAATGCAATGCCAATTTCAAAAGATGTTTCTTCGCTTGCAATGGATGCAGCAGCATGTATTGGTTGTGGTGCTTGCGTGGCAGCATGTAAAAATGCTTCTGCAATGCTTTTTGTAAGTGCCAAAGTTTCTCAATTAGCTCTTCTTCCACAAGGTCAACCCGAAAGAACCAGACGGGTTCAGAATATGGTAAAAGTTATGGATGAGCTTGGTTTCGGCTCTTGTTCTAATACTTATGCTTGCGAAGCTGAATGTCCAAAAGGAATTTCAGTTAAGAATATTGCTCGCTTAAATCGTGAATTTATCCTTGCTCATATGAAGTCCGATAATATTGAAGCTTAATTTCTCACTTTTTTTTCTTATTATTATAGTCCTGGTTTTCAAAATCAGGACTTTTTTAAAAGATTTTTTAAGTGTTAGGAATGTTTGAAAGGGAAATAAAATTTATATACGACTTTAATCTGAACAAAGTAAATAAGCTTGGACCTTATTTTACTTTCGAAGAACTTCAAAATTCCGGTATCCATCCGGCAATTCTTCATTATATTTCTGCCGAAATTGATTTCCTGATTTTTGATGACCGTCAAAAATTGCTCAAAAATTCCGTCTTTGATTATTCGGGCGGAAATATTAATTCTCTTTTTATTAAGATAAATGATGAAATCAAAAAGAGTAAGAGATTTTCTCTTGATTATATTTCTAAACTTATCCTTCGATCAATCTCTTTTACAATTAATTTTTTGGTAAGACCAAAATGGACTCTTAATAAATTTATATTTGATGACTACGACCATAAGACAGCCGTTGAAGTTAAGCAGATACTTAATTATATCTACTACTATAAATATCTAAATAAAATTTTAATTGCCTATATCGATACTAAAAAGCTATTATCAATTAACTCTGTTGAATTTGCACAAATCACAAATAAAATTGAGCATCTTGGTATAGAGACCTACTTAAATGTAATAATTAATGATGCACTCAAAGCAATGGGTGAATTTTTTAATATCGGAGAAATACAGAAAAATAAAGTACCAATAACGGCTTTTAAATATTTTTTGAGCGAGAAAGAACTCGGTGTTCACATAAATAAAATTGATGAAAATTTTCCAAAGGAAGAATCTAGTAAAGTTAGTATTCCTGAATTGAAAAAGTTATTAGATGAAATTGAACCGTATAAAATTTATGAACAAGAAGCTACTTTATTTGATGAACAAATGGTTGAAGAGGATGAATCAACAATAGAATCGGTTGATGAGTTTTTACCAAATGACGAAATGCTTTCCGATGAAGAGAAGATTAGTGAAGATGAGGGTATACCTTATGATGAAAGGATTTCAGATGATGACCCGCCTCTTAATTTTAATCTCAATTTTAATATCAATAAAGAATTATTGGAAGACCCTAAATTAGATATTAAAGAAGAGATAGAAGAAAAAGTAGTGGAGAAACAGCTTTCTTATGAAGAGGAGATTTTAAAAAATTATGAAGATGATGAAATAAAAAAAGATTTTGATTTGTCTATTCTCAATGAAGAATCAGAAGAAAATGAATCAGAAGAAAAAATTAATTCTTTGGCTAATGAGAAACTAATCTCTGAAAAGTCTGATGAGGAATCCGTAAATTATGATGAAGATATTGATGAAAGGTTTAGAGATGCAACTAAAGAAACTGAACCAGATAAAGTAATTGAAGAAGAGTTTAAAACTAATATAGATGAACAAAAGTTTGGGTTTGAATCTGAAGAAGAGCCTGCTAAAGACACCTTTAATGATACCGTTTTCGGTAATTTTGAAAATGAAATTGAAGATATCTTACCGGAAGACTTTAGAAATGAGCTTGGTAATTATATCTCTGATGAAATTAAAGTAGATAATGATAGAGCTGAATATGATCAGGACGAGGAAGAATTAGAAGAAGATGAACTTACGGAGGATAAACTCGCTGAAGATGAACCGAAAGAAGAGAATGTTATTCCAAACTCAATCTTTAATCCTTCTGAATTAAATAAAGTAGAATCGAATATAGAAATTGATATCGCCGAATTGCTTGAACATAAAAATATGACTAAAGTCATTGAAGTTATTTTTGATTATGATGTAGAAGAATTTACTAACACAATTGAAGATGTATGTAAGTGTCGGAACATTGATGATGCATTGCTTGTACTAAACGAGAAAATTAAACAACATTATTCTGATGTTAATTCCAAAGAAGCTAATCAGTTTAGGGAAATTATTACAGAATATTATAATAAAGCAGATTAATATGTTTATAGATTATTCAAAAATTTATGTAAAATCAGGTGATGGCGGAAATGGGGCTATTACCTTTAGAAGAGAAAAGTTTGTACCAAAGGGAGGACCTTCCGGAGGCAATGGTGGAAAGGGTGGAGACGTAATTTTTGTTACTGATACCAATCTTACTACACTTCTTGATTTTCAGTATAAAAAGAAATATGTTGCGCAAGATGGTGCCGCAGGTGCTAATTCATTGAAAGATGGAAAGTATGGCGAAGATATTACAATCAGGGTACCGGTCGGTACTATTATAAAAGATGCAGAAACAGAAGAAGTGATTTGTGATTTGGTTGATCGAAATTCATCCTTTATTATTGCGAAGGGTGGAAGGGGAGGTAAAGGTAATAGTAATTTTGCTACTTCTACAAATCAAACTCCACGATGGGCACAAGATGGTAAGCCTGGTGAGGAAAGAACAGTAATTCTCGAATTGAAATTGATTGCTGATATTGGTTTGGTAGGATTTCCAAATGCCGGTAAGTCAACTCTTATTTCGAACGTCTCGGCAGCAAGACCAAAAATAGCGGATTATCCTTTTACTACACTTGAACCTAATCTGGGAATTGTTCGCTATAAAGATGCTTATAGTTTTACTATTGCAGACATACCCGGAATTATTGAAGGTGCGCATCAGGGCAAAGGATTAGGACTCAAATTCCTGCGGCATATTGAAAGAACAAAAATTCTTTTAATTATGATTGATGTTAATTCTGAAAATTACGCAAAAGATTTTAAAACCTTAGTAAATGAATTAGATTCCTATTCTCATTTATTGGCCGAGAAAAGGAAAATATTGGCATTTACTAAGTCGGATCTTCTAACTAAAGAAGAGATAACAAAACTTAAAAAGAAAAAAATTCCCGGTTATAAAGGAGAAGTATTTGTAATCTCTGCTGTAACTAATGATGGACTAAATGCTCTTATGGATTTTTTGTGGCAAGCAATATTAAACGAAAACTAAATCGGAGGCTAAATGTTTAAAAAAAATAAATTATTCCCTGTAACATTAATTGCACTTTTCGTATTTGCATGCTCTTCAGGCATCAACCTTTTTAATGATTCAGATGAAGTGTCAATGGGAATGCAGTTTGATAAGGAAATCAGAGAAAATCCTAAAGAATATCCAATTTTTCATGGTAATCCGGCATTAAAAACATACATAAATAATAATATTTTTGAACCCATCATTAATTCACCGGAAGTAAAAAAATCTGATGCCTATTCATATCAAATAGAAATTATTGATAATGATGAAATACTTAATGCTTTTGCCGTCCCAGGCGGATATGTATATATATATACTGGAATTCTTAAGTACTTAGATTCCGAAGCGGCATTAGCAGGTGTATTAGCTCATGAAGTAGGACACGTAGAAAGAAGGCATTCTACACAAAGAATTACTAATGCTTATGGACTTTCGATATTAGCCAATCTTGCATTAGGAAATAATCCATCTCAAATTGCCGAAATTGTTGCCAATATGTTTTCGGGACTTTCCCTACTTGCTAATAGCAGGGCTAATGAAGACGAGAGCGATGAATATTCGATCAAATATTTAATGAGTACTAAATATTATCCTGGTGCAGTAAAATTCTTTTTTGAAAAAATGAGAGATGATGGAAAAGTATCTTCATCAAGCAGTGGCTTACAAACTTTTTTATCGACACATCCGGATCCGATTGCTAGAATTAATACAACTAACGAACGTTTAAAAGCAATGGGAATAGAGATTCGTTCTTATACATCAACGGGTAGCGGCATGTATCGAGAGGAATATCAGAAAAATATAAAAGCAAAGTTATAATAATTCATTTAATTTTAAATCAAAAGTTACTTGCTTAATTACCCCATTAGGCATTATATTTAAAATCTGTTTTTAATAAAAGTTGGCGGGGTAGCTCAGCAGGTTAGAGCAATGGAATCATAATCCATGTGTCGGGGGTTCGAATCCCTCCCCCGCTACAATTTTGGAGTAAAAATATGTACACATTATTAATATCTTTATC
>JALNXG010000042.1 GCA_023230485.1 Melioribacteraceae bacterium | reverse complement strand
TCAAGAACAACAGATTCTGGATAGATTCTAAAAATTGAAGGAGACTAAAAAAATGAAGAAAATAAAATTAATCAACTATCTTCTCATCTTAACGGTATTTGCCTCCAGTTCGATTTTTGCTGGTGGTGGTAACCGTAATGGTACTGCAGGTGCTACTCAGTTATTGATACCTGTTGGTGCAAGAGGAGTCGCTATGAGCGGTGCTTCGCTTGTTGGTGCCAAAGGACTCGAAGCCTTGTATTGGAATCCGGCTAACTTAGTTAGAGGTGACAATAGTACAAGTGTCCTTTTTTCACAGATGAATTACATTGCCGATATCGGCGTTACTTATGGTGCAGTTTCTGCAAATATTGAAGGTTTTGGTGCTTTAGCTTTTAGTATCAAATCTCTTGATATTGGTGAGATTCCTATTACTACCAATACTAATCCTGATGGTACAGGTCAAAATTTCACACCTAGCTTTGTTACTGTTGGTGTTACTTATTCTAGAATGCTTTCTGATAGAATTTCCTTTGGTGTTACAGGTAATTTTATCTCTGAAAGATTAGATTTAGTAAGCACTTCAGGTATAGCTTTTAACGTTGGTATTGCTTATCAGAACTTAGCTAACGTTAATGGTCTTAGCTTTGCAGTTGTTATTAAAAACTTAGGTCCTCAAATGAAATATGATGGATCAGGTCTTAATATTAATGCAACAGCTCCTGACCTTACAAGACCATCTCAGCTTTACAAAATTGATGCAGCTCCTTTTGAATTGCCATCAACTTTGGAACTTGGTTTTGGTTATGAATTAGCTCTTAATGAAGTTAATAGCGTTCAGTTAAATGGTGTTTTCCAAAACAGTAACTTCTATGGCGACGAATATAAACTCGGTGCTGAGTATTCATACGATAACTTATTCTTCGTTCGTGGTGGTTATATGTTAGTTCCTGAATTAGATAAATCAGCTAATATCTATGGTCTTACCGCAGGTGTTGGTCTTAATTATGATTTAGGCGGTGTTGGATTTAAGTTTGACTATGCTTTCAGACAAACTGACATCTTTGATGATAACCATGTATTTACAGTACAACTCGGATTCTAATTCTTTACTGTGATATAAGTATTGTTTTGCAAAGCCCTCCCTTAAAAGAGGGCTTTGTTTTTTTAAAAAAAGGATAAAAATTTGTGCATTGTATTTCTATGCGTGTTTATTTAATTATAAAACAGTATTTTAAACAATATTATTTAGGAATTATTATGACAAAACAGATACTCGTTTTATTGTATTTTTTCACTGCTTCATTAAGTTTTGCTCAAACTGAACTTCAGTTTGAATTTGACTTTGCACGTTTCAAGTATGATAACCAAACCACATACTTAGAATTTTATTACGAGCTTTCTCCACGATATATGAAAATTGCGAAGGCAGAAAACGGTTTTATGTATGAAGCAATTGTTCATGTAGAATTAAAAAATGAAGACACTCAAGAATTTGTTATTAATCGTGATTGGAAAATTCAAAATTCTTTGCAGGATACAACTATTGCAAGTTTAAGTAAGAACTTGCTTGGAGCTTTTGGAATTGGTGTTTCAGCGGGCAATTATTCTATATTAGTAAATGCTTATGATTCCAATAATAAGTATCTATCTAAATCAATAAGCGAAAAAATTAAAATAGATGAATATCCGTCAGATAAATTCGGAATTAGCGATATTCAAATAGCTACTAATATTAAGCATGATGGAGTTGATTCATTATCAATTTTTTATAAAAACACTTTGGAAGTATTTCCAAATCCAAGTATGCTTTTTTCTAATCTTTCTCCCGTACTATTCTATTATGCTGAATTATATAATCTAAAACTTCCAGATAAAACAAAGGATTTTACATTAGAAAAAACTTTATATAATAGCAGAGGACTATCTGTCTATCGTACTAAAAAGCCAGTAAAACAAAGTCCTAATGCGGTTGTTGATTTTGGTGTAATTAATTTATCGAGATATCCAACTGATTCTTATAATTTAATTTTAACATTAGTTGACCCGATCGATAATCAAGCTTATGCTTCATCTAAACGATTTTATCTTTATAATCCGGGTGTAATTGATTCTACTGAATTAAAATTTAAAGAACTTGGATATATGGGGACAGAGTTCGGTGTGTTTTCTTCCGAAGATTGTGATAAAATGTTTAAAGAAATTAAATATATTGCCACAAAAGCCGAAATAGATAAATATGCTAAAACTGACTCAGTAAGTAATAAAAGAGAATTTCTATATAATTTCTGGTTGAATCGAGATGCGGATCCTGCAACTATGGCTAATGAATATAAAGATAGCTATATGAAGCGTGTAGATTTTGTTAATAAAAAATTCGCAGTCGCTAATCGTGAAGGATATCAAACAGATAGAGGCAGAGTTTATCTTGTCTATGGCGAACCGGATCAAAGAGATTTATTCTCAAGTGAAAGAAGCACTAAACCGTATGAAGTATGGTTTTATAATGCTATTGAAAATGGTGTTTATTTCTATTTCGGAGATGTTACCGGTTTCGGTAATTTCGAGCTTCTTCATTCTACAAAGAGGGGTGAAGTTCGTGATGATACTTGGCAGAGAAGACTTGGCACTAATTAAAAAAATTGAAGAATCTAATTGAATATATTTTATTCCGAGCAATTGGATTTATTATTAGAATTATCGGATTGAAAGGGACGCGGGCATTTGCAAAAATGCTCGCTCTTTTTTTATTCTATGTTGTTCCCATTCGCAAATCAGTTGTAATTAATAATCTTAAAATTGCTTTCCCAGAAAAAACAGAATCCGAAATTAACCTGATTGTAAAACTCAATTATATTAGCTTTGCTACTACTTTTGCAGAACTACTATTCATTCCTTCTCTTAGCAAAGAAAAAATATTAAGTATCATCTTTGTCGAAAATCCTGAATTGCTTACTTCAACTATTCAGAATTCTCAGCGAACAATTTTAATGACTGCTCATTTTGGAAATTGGGAAATCGGATCTCTGGCTATTAGCACAATTTTAAATAAAGATTTGACTGTTATGGTGAAACCGCAAAGAAATGGCTATGTTAATAACTATGTAAATAAATTAAGAGAAAAATTTGGTAATACGACTATTCCGACCGGATTAAGTATTAAAGAAATTTATAAGACACTACTTAAGGGAGGAATAATTGCGGCAGTGGCAGATCAAAGAGGACATCCGGATGGTTTGAGAGTTAATTTTTTTAATCGCTCAACTGCAATATTTACAGGTTTATTTACAATGGCAATTAAATCAAATGCTCTTATTCTTTTTGCCCTTTTGATAAGAGAGCCGAGCGGTAATTATCGTATGGTTCATCATGTTATAGATTATGATACCTCAAATAATACTCTAGATGAAAATGTAGCATTAGCATCGAAAAAGTACTTCGATTATTTGGAAAGTTATATAAAACAAAATCCGGAGCAGTGGTTTTGGATGCATAAAATTTGGAAATACTAGTATATGAAAATTCTTGTAATACAAACTGCATTTCTAGGAGATGCTATACTTACTCTTCCACTGATACAAAAGCTCAAATCAAAATACTCCGAAAGCATAATTTCAGTTATTGCTATTCCTGCGTCAAAAGATATTTTTAATGCTTCTGAATTTGTTAATGAGACTATCGTTTTTGATAAAAAAGGAAATGACAGATCATTAAAAGCAGTCTACGATCTATTCCTAAAAATCCGATCAAAAAAATTCGATCAAATCTATTCGCCACACCGTTCTTTTAGAAGTTCATTAATGGTACTTTTTAGCGGCTGTAAAGAAACTTATGGATTTAATACTTCTTCATTAAGCTTTGTTTATAAATATTTAGTTGAGTATAAAAAGGATATTCATGAAGTAGCGCGGAATTTATATCTAGGTGGATTTGACATAAGCGGAGATAATTGGAAAATATTTCCAGATATAAAAATATCTCCTGTTATAAATAAAAAAATAGAATATGAAATTAAGAATAATTTTAAGAACGAATATATTACGATAGCTCTCGGATCCGTCTGGGCTACAAAAAAATACCCGATTGAGTATTATAGAGAAGTGGCACTTCACTTTATTTCGCGCGATTATAGTATTGCGCTAATCGGAGGTAAAGAAGATGTAAAAGATTCAGAATCGATTAGTAAAGAATTGGGGAATAAAGTAGTCTCTTTTGCCGGGAAACTCTCTCTAATCGAATCTATTGCGCTTATAAATGAAAGTAAAGTACTAATCTGTAATGATAGTGCACCAACTCATTTGGGTATGGCAACCACAACTCCTGTTTTAACTATATATTGTTCTACAATAAGGGATTTTGGTTTTTATCCGTATGCTGATAACAGTATTGTCCTAAGCTATGATAATTTGGAATGTAAGCCATGCGGAATTCATGGTAGAACTAAATGCCCGCTCGATCATTTCAATTGCGGTTTTAAGTTAACGCCTCAATTTGTAATCGATATGATTAGTAAAGATATCATAAATAAGAAATTGAATTGATTTATCCTTATATTTCGCTAAATAAATTAAGAATATGAACTGGTTTAGTCTAAAAGATATTAAAGAATCGTCTGTCTATGTAACGCCAAATTTTGCATCGACAACTACAAAGCGATTCAAGTTTACCATTCTCGCTCTCGCCGGATATGGTGCAATTGCTATATTTCTGATTGGGTTATTAACAATTTTGATGTTGGCAATTACGCCTCTGGGAAGTGCACTTACATTTTTAGAGACTACGGAAATAAAAGAGCAGAAAAAAGAGATTCAACTATTAGAGAAACAGGTGCTAATCCTTTCCGAACAGGTAGAATCAATTTCTTCTGTAAATAAACGTTTGAAAATGATGATGATGCTCGCAGGTTCTGATAAGATGGATACTTCTTCGGCATTATATGATTCATTAAAGCAGTTCAAAAAACCGGGAATTAAAATCTCCAATAATATCTATGTTGTATTTATAGATCTTGTAAATAAATATTTTACAAATGAAGACTCTTTGAAAATATTATTTTTCTTAAAACCAATTAATGGTATTCAAACGCAGAAGTTTAAACCTTCTAATGGTCATCTTGGAATTGATTATGGAGCAAAGATCGGAACTCCGATATATGCTTCTTTATCAGGTACGGTAATTCATTCCGGATATTCGATTGAATATGGTTATTCTTTAATCATCCAAAGCGGTAATTATCTTACAATGTATAAACATTGTAGTGAATTAATTAAAAAAGATAGGGAATTTGTTAGTCAAGGTGAGCTTATTGCTTTAAGTGGTAATTCAGGCAGTAACACTTCCGGTCCTCACCTCCATTTTGAAATATGGGAAAATGGAAAAGCAATTAATCCCGATCTTCTTCTTTCCAAATAGAGGAATTTATGTTAAGCAAAAAAGAATCTGCTTCCGAAAATGAAGTAAGTATTTTAAGTAACGGTGTTATTATTGACGGAAACGTTACAAGCAAAGGTAATATCAGAATTGATGGTATTATAAATGGGAATGTTAATGTAAGTGGCAATCTTACTCTCGGTGATAAGTCTTTTATTAAAGGTGAAGTCAATGCTAAAATTGTAACATTGAGTGGTAAGATTGAGGGAACTATTAATTCAACTGAAAAAATTAAATTAGAATCTCGTTCAGAGTTAATTGGTGATCTTACTACAAAAATATTAATCATCGAAGAGGGTGCTAAATTTAATGGTAGCAGTTCAATGAGTAATAATACTGAATCGAGTAACTTTGATAAAGAAAAAATTTAAAAGTGTTGGGGAAAGTATGCAACAAGCCGGACCATATTTAGGTCTTGGTACTCAGCTAGCCGCTACTATTGTTGCGATGTTTTTTCTTGGAAGATTTTTAGATGAACAATTAAATACATTTCCAATATTGATCTTAGTTTTCACATTTGCCGGTGCCGCCGCCGGATTATATAATTTTATTAAAACAGTGCTTGAATTAAACGAGAAAAGAAAAAAAGGGAAATGATTTGTACGAATTTGGTGAAAATGTTGTAATATGGTCTGTTTTTTTAGCAATTTGCTTGAATTTACTCAATTTCGGAATATTTCTATTATTCTCTCGTGGATTAAAAGATAAATCTAATAAAAATTTTTTAATTTCTGCATTAGGTGGTATTGGTGTTAGAATGTTATTTATTCTACTATCTTTCGCAATTGTACTAATATTCTTGAAAATTGACAAATATTCATTTATTTTTACATTCTTTGTAATTTATATTTTCTTTTTAGTTATTGAAATAATGTTATTACGGAACATAGGGAAAAAACCAAAATAAGTGACAACTTTAGATACTTTACATACTGCTGCCGATAGCTTAAAAACTGCTGTTGCAACGAAGACTCAGGATACTGGTTGGATAATGCATCATATACTCGATTCGAGGGAATTGGATTTTCCCCCATTCGGAGTAATCCATTTGCCGGAAATTCATTTATTCGGAATAGACTTTTCTATTACCAAGCATTTAGTTTTTATTTGGATCGCAGTTATTATTTTGAGTTTCTTTTTAATTAGAGCAGCTAAGTCGTATAAGAAATCGAAAGTGCCTAAAGGATTTAATAACGTTCTTGAAGTGCTTATAGTTTTTGTAAGAGATGAGATTGCCAGACCTACAATCGGAAAGGGATTTGAAAGATTCCTTCCTTATTTACTTACTGTATTCTTTTTTATTCTTACAGCTAATTTTATTGGCTTAGTGCCATATACTGCGACTTCAACAAGTAATATATCAGTTACTGCGGCATTAGCATTAATTTCCTTTGGCGTTATTCAGGTAGGTGGAATGATGAAGAATGGGGTCTTTGGTTATTTTAGAGGTTTAATACCACATGGAATTCCGTCATGGCTTTTGCCAATTATGATTGTCGTTGAGTTATTAGGTCTTTTTACAAAACCATTTGCATTGGCTATTCGTCTTTTTGCTAATATGACAGCCGGACATATTGTAATCATGGCACTTATTGGATTGATATTTATTCTAAGAACTTATTTCGTAGTTCCTGTTTCAATATCATTCGCACTGTTTATATATTTATTAGAAATTTTGGTAGCATTAATACAAGCATATATTTTTACAATGCTTTCCTCATTATTTATTGGGATGGCAGTTCATCAGGAACATTAGAATAAACAAAAACAAATTAGTTATAAAAGGAGGAATAAAATGGACTACGCATATTTGGCAGCCGGATTCAGCGCAGCTTTAACAGTTATTGGTGGTGCTATGGGTATTGGTAAATTAGCAAGTGCAGCAATGGAAGCAAGCGGCCGTCAACCGGAAGCTGCCGGTGATATCAGAACTTCTATGATTATTGCTGCTGCTCTTATTGAAGGTATTTCTTTATTTGCATTAGTTATTTGTATTCTTTTAGCTCTTAAATAAGAGTTTAAGAATTTAATCCAATTTAAGGAAGAAAATGTTATTATCTAAGATTATCGCTGTAATTGCGCTTTCAGGCGGAGAAGCAGGAGGCGGAAGTCCGCTCGATGTTAATCCGGGTCTGATCCTTTGGACTATTGTTACTTTTATTTTATTGATGGTTATTCTGAAAAAAGCTGCTTGGAAACCAATTCTTAATTCTCTTTCTGAGAGAGAGCTTTTTATAAAAGATTCTCTTGAGAAAGCCGAGAAAGCGCGTCTTGATGCTGAAAAATTAATTCAAGATAACAAATCTGCTATGCTGCACGCTGAAAAGGAAGCTCAAAATTTGATTGAACAAACTCGTGAATATGCTGAAAAGCTTAAATCACAATTGCTCGATGAAAGTAAAGCGCAATCTGCTAAAATGATTGAAGATGCCAAAGCTGAAATCGAAAGAAAAAATCAAGAAGCTTTTGTTAAGCTTAAAAATCAAGTCGCTGAAATTGCAGTCGATGCAGCTGAAAAAATTATTAGAACTAACTTAGATAAAGAAAAACAAGTTGGTATTGTTAACAAGTATTTAGATGAACTTCAGAAAAATTAATTATGGGAAATTTTAGAGTAGCTTCAAGATATGCTAAATCACTAATTCGTCTTTCGGAAGAAAAGAGTATTTTTAATTCTGTTTCTGAAAGTGCGGATTTGGTATTTAATACACTAAAAAATTCTAAAGAACTCAGAGCCGTCTTGAAAAATCCTATTATTAAGCAGGAAACCAAGATGGAAATTCTTAAACAGATTTTTTCGGGTAAAGTTAGTTCTGAAGTTGATACCTTTTTTAATTTGATCATTGAGCATAATCGTGAAGATATTCTTTTTGAGATTATTTCACGTTTTATTGATCTTAAAAATGAAAAATTGGGTATTGTAAATGCTGTGGTAAAATCAGCTATTGAGTTAGATGATGAAACAAAATCTAAAATTCAAAAGCAGCTTGAAGATTTTACAAAGAAAAAAGTGATTTTAAGTTTTAAAGTAGATATCAGTTTAATTGGAGGTTTTGTTGTTTTGATTAATGATCAAGTAATAGATTCAAGCATCAAAAATCAATTAAAACTTCTAAAGAAAAAGTTAATGTCAGAAACTATTTTAAACAACTAGACGAAAAATTAGGAAGAAGAAAATGGCTGAAGTAAGACCCGACGAGGTGTCTCGAATATTAAAGAATCAATTAGCAGGTTTTGAAAGTGAATCTGAAATTTATGATGTAGGCACTGTTTTACAGGTCGGTGATGGTATTGCAAGAGTTTATGGACTATCAAAGGTAATGGCAAGTGAGCTTGTTGAATTTCCTCATGGTATAATGGGAATGGTACTTAATCTTGAAGAAGATAGTGTTGGCTGCGTACTTTTTGGTGAAGGTAGTTTAATAAAAGAAGGCGATGAAGTAAGAAGAACCAAACGTGTTGCATCTTTTCCTGTTGGAGAAAAATTACTTGGTAGAGTTGTCGATCCTTTAGGAGAACCGCTTGATGGTAAAGGTCCTGTCCAATCCGAATTTTTCTCACCAATAGAAAGAAAAGCTCTTGGTGTAATTCAACGCCAGCCGGTTAAAGAAGCTCTTCAAACCGGTATAGTAGCCGTTGATGCAATGATTCCAATCGGTCGTGGTCAAAGAGAATTAATTATTGGTGATAGACAAACAGGTAAAACGGCAGTTGCTATTGATGCAATTATTAATCAAAAACATACACATACAGAAGAAGCAAAAAAATTAGGCATTAACCCTGTGTATTGTATCTATGTTGCTATTGGTCAAAAAGCATCCACTGTTGCTCAAGTAGTCGGAAAACTTCAAGAACATGGGGCAATGGAATATACAACTGTAATTTCTGCTGCTGCATCCACACCGGCACCACTTCAGTTTATTGCTCCATATTCCGGTTCCACAATGGGTGAATACTTTAGAGATTCAGGAAGACATGCACTTGTTGTTTATGATGATCTTTCAAAACAAGCAGTAGCATATAGAGAGCTATCGTTATTATTAAGAAGACCTCCGGGACGTGAAGCGTATCCGGGAGACGTGTTTTATCTCCATTCAAGATTATTAGAGAGAGCTTCTAAGCTTAGCGATGAACTCGGCGGTGGAAGTCTTACAGCCCTTCCAATTATCGAGACTCAACAGGGAGACGTTTCAGCTTATATCCCTACAAATGTTATCTCTATTACTGATGGTCAGATATATCTTGAGCCAAACTTATTTAATGCCGGTGTAAGACCTGCTATTAACGTAGGTATTTCGGTTTCTCGTGTGGGTGGTAATGCCCAGATTAAAGCTATGAGAAAAGTAGCAGGTACTCTAAAGCTAGATCTAGCTCAATATAGAGAATTAGAAGCATTCTCGAAATTTGGTTCAGACTTAGATAAAGCTACAACAAGAACACTTGCTAAAGGTGCTCGTTTAGTGGAATTGCTAAAACAATCCCAATATGCTCCACTTCCAATTGAGAAACAGGTTGTGAGTGTTTATCTTGGTACTAATAATTATTTTGAGAATGTACCAATAGTAAGTTTGAAAAAATTTGAAAAAGAATTTCTAGAGTATGCAGAATTAAGATATCCTCAAATTTTTGAATCGATTCGTGCAGAAAAAGTATTAACTGAACCAACAATAGAAAATATTAAAAAAGCATTTTCGGAATTTTCCGAAAAATTTAATGCAGCTTAAAGCAAGGTAAACTTTATTTAATATGGCAACATTACGGGACATAAAAGGTAGAATAAGCGGAATTAAAAGTACGCAGCAGATTACAAAAGCTATGAAAATGGTGGCTGCTGCACGTCTTAGAAGAGCACAAGAAAATGCTCTTAATGCACGTCCTTATTCTAAAAAAATTACCCAGCTTCTTAATAATCTATTAAGTATAGAAAAAAATATTGAAAATGATTTAATTCAAGAACGAGAAAATAAAAATATTGCTGTAATAGTAGTTACATCAGATCGCGGGCTTTGTGGCGGTTTTAATATGAATATTATTAGAACGGTCGAGGACTTAATAAGAGGTGAATATTCTGATTTTGCATCTCAAGGAAATCTACAGCTTTATTGCATCGGTAAAAAAGGTGCGGATTATTTTTCAAAACGTTTTACGAATGTGCCCGGAAATTATTCCGGCATTTTCTCTCATCTCAAATTTGATTTTGCTGCTAAATTAATTGCTGATCTAAAATTCAAATTCCTTAATCATGAGATCGATAAAATTGTTGTGGTTTATAATGAATTTAAATCAGTGGTTGCACAGAATGTTCGCATTGAGCAACTCTTACCTATAAAACCGGAAATTACAGACGAAGATAATAAATTAGATAACGTTGAATATATTTACGAGCCGGATAAGTCTGCAATTATTAATTCTTTATTGCCGAAATATTTGAATACTCAAATGTGGAAAATATTATTAGAATCTTATACTGCAGAACTCGGTGCCAGAATGACTGCAATGGATATGGCTACCGAAAATGCTAAAGAATTAATTAGGTCGCTTCAATTGACTTATAACAAAATTAGACAGGCATCAATTACAACAGAAATTATTGAGATTGTTTCAGGTGCTAATTCATTAAAAGATAATTAGGATTTCAATTTGAAATATTTTCAAATTATGTTATCTTAAGGTTTGCGTGATTTATGCTTGATGACATTACCTTAAAGTTTGAACGAGTTCTTAAAAAAGTAACCGGACAAGGAAAACTTTCAGAGAATAATATCTCGGATAGTTTAAGAGAAATCCGTATTGCTTTACTAGATGCTGATGTTAATTATAAAGTTACTAAGCAATTTATTGATGACGTAAAAGTAAAAGCACTAGGACAGGAAGTATTAACTTCTATTACTCCGGGTCAATTGATCACAAAAATTATTTATGATGAATTGACTTCGTTAATGGGAGGGCAGGGCACCGAGATTTCCATAAATCCAAGCGGTGTAACTGTTATTTTAATTGTAGGACTACAAGGGTCAGGTAAAACAACTTTTAGTGGTAAACTAGCAAAGTTTCTTTCTGAAAGAAAAAGAAATGTTCTTTTAACTGCTGCTGATATTTATAGACCTGCTGCTATTGAGCAATTGAAAATATTGGGAAGTCAAATTAAAATCCCTGTGTTTTCAATTGACGGTGAAAAAAACGCCGTTAAGATAGCAGAAGAATCAATTCGATATGCTAAAGAGAATAATCTTAACACAGTAATTATCGATACTGCTGGTCGTCTTCATGTTGATGAAGGGATGATGAATGAAGTGGCTGCAATTAAAAAAGCGGTTAATCCGTCTGAAACTTTATTTGTAGTAGATTCAATGACCGGACAAGATGCAGTAAATTCTGCTAAGGCATTTAATGATAAACTTGAATTTAATGGTATAGTTCTAACAAAGCTTGATGGTGATTCAAGAGGCGGATGCGCTCTCTCAATTAGAGCCGTTGTTCAGAAGCCGGTTAAGTTTATTAGTTTGGGTGAGAAACTAGATTCTATAGAAATATTTTATCCCGAGCGTCTTGCTTCTAGGATTTTGGGCAAAGGTGATGTAGTTTCACTTGTCGAAAAGGCTCAAAAAGAATTTGATGAGAAAGATGCCGAAGATTTAGAAAAGAAAATTCTCACTAACAAATTTGATTTTGATGATTTTCTTAAGCAGATTAAGATGATTAAAAAAATGGGTTCTTTGAAGTCTCTTTTAGGAATGATTCCGGGAATATCGTCACAGGTAAAAAATGCAGATATAGATGATAACCAACTTGTAAAGGTTGAAGCAATTGTTCAATCAATGACAAGAAAAGAGAGAACGAATCCAAAAATATTAAATGGAAGCCGCCGTAAAAGAATTGCAATTGGAAGCGGTACTTCTATCCAAGATGTAAATAGATTAATTAAGCAATTTGCCGATATGCAAAAAATGATGAAGATGCTAAGTGGAAAAGGCGGAAAATCAATGTTTGGCAATTTGAAGAATTTTAGAGTAAATTAAGAATTAAATTATAATTAGGAGGTATATTAAACTTGGCTGTAAGACTAAGACTAAAAAGGATGGGAAAGAAAAAGCAACCTGTATATAAATTGGTTGCAGCAGATGCTAGATCACCAAGAGATGGTAAGTTTATTGAGGCGATTGGTTTGTATAATCCGAAATCTGACCCGGCTGTTGTTGAAATTAATCAAGATAGAGCGTTGTATTGGCTTGGTGTTGGTGCTCAACCTACAGATACAGTAAGAAACTTGTTAAGTGCTGAAGGTGTTTTATTAAAACATAACTTAAAATCTAAAAAAGTTTCAGAAGAGAAATTCGCTTCTGAAGTTGAAGATTGGCAGAAAAAGCAAGAAGCAAAGAAATTAACTTTAGCAGGTAAAAAAGAGGCTAAAAAGAAATCCGCTGAAAAAGATTTAAATAAAACTAATGATGCAGCGGAAGTAAAGGGTACTGCTTCCGGAGAAACCGAATAATTGATTTCGGATATCTGCATTTAAAAACGTACCCGTATCCATTATTATATAGGTATTCCCATGAAGGAATTT
This sequence comes from Melioribacteraceae bacterium, assembly GCA_023230485.1. Lineage (GTDB taxonomy): Bacteria > Bacteroidota > Ignavibacteria > Ignavibacteriales > Melioribacteraceae > BRH-c32. Next base: position 21,738 of record JALNXG010000042.1, on the reverse strand, counting down.
ATTGAATTTATTGCTAAACATCTTGTTGACAATCCGGATAGTGTTACATTAGAACAGACTGCACCGGACGAGAAAACAATCGAACTAACTTTGAAGGTTGGTGCTGATGATGTTGGTAAAGTAATTGGTAAACAAGGCAAAACTGCTCAAGCTATGAGAACTTTGTTAACTGCAATTGCTGCCAAAGATGGCAAAAGAGCTATACTAAAAATATTGGATTAAGTGCAGGAGCTTTTCCTTGTTGCGGAATTATCGTCCGCTTCGAAAAAGGATGGTTACTTACTAATCACTCCATATTCAGATTTTAGAGATCGCTATTTCGATCTTGATCTCGTTTATATTGAAGTCTTTGGTGTGGTTAAGGAATTTTATGTTGAAGATGTTTTCTCTATTAATGAAGATATAGCTCTTAAGTTTAGGAATTTTGATTCTTTCGAGGATATTCAATTTTTAATTGGGAAAAAAGTCTTTATCACTTCCGATGAGTTAGTAGAGTTGCCGGAAAATACATTTTTTATACACGATCTAATTGGTTCTGTTATTATCTCAGGTCAAGTAGAATTGGGTATATTAAAGGAGGTTATTCAATTGCCTGCTAATGATATTTATATCGGCATTGATAGTTCCGGAAAAGAATTTAAGTTTCCGGCAGTGAAAGACTATGTGGAAAAAATAAATATCCGAAAAAAAGTAATTATTCTTAAACAGAGCTGTACTGTATTATACGATGAGAATTGATATTATATCTGCTGTGCCTGATTTGCTCATTTCTCCTTTGAATACGAGTATAATAAAGCGTGCTCAGGATAAAAATAAAGCGCAAATAGTGGTGCATAATCTTAGAGATTACGCTCATGACAAGCACAAACAGATTGATGACAAACCGTTTGGCGGCGGACCCGGAATGCTTCTTAAACCGGAACCGTTCTTTGAATGCATAGAAAAATTGAAAGCAGAGAGAATTTATAATCACATTATATTTACTTCTCCTAAAGGAAAGGTATTTAATCAAAAATGTGCTAATGATTTTTCTATCTGCGAAAATTTAATGATTATTGCAGGACATTATAAAGGAATTGATGATCGAGTAAGGGAAACGTTTTGTACAAAAGAGATATCAATAGGAAATTTTGTTCTAAGCGGAGGTGAGCTTCCTGCTTTAATTATTGTTGATGCTGTTATACGTTTAATACCGGGGGTATTAAATGATAGTGAAAGTGCTCTTCTCGATTCTTTGATGGATGGTGAAGTTGTAGAACCTCCATTTTATACCAGACCTGCCGAGTATCGCGGTCTGAGGGTGCCTGATCTGCTTTTATCGGGACATGAAAAAAAGATAAAAGATTGGAAGGAAGAGCAATCGAAAGTTTTAACTGAAAATTGGAAAAAAATAAATAGTATGGAGTAGTAAAAATGGATAATATTCAAGCATTGTTAAACGATCAGGTTAAAAATGAGTTTCCTCCATTTAAACCTGGTGATCACGTTCGCGTTGACGTTCGTGTAGTGGAAGGCGATAAAGAAAGAATTCAAGCTTATGAAGGCGATGTTATTAGCATTCGTGGTAATGGTTTAAATAAGACTTTTATGGTAAGAAAAATGTCAAGTGGAGTTGGAGTTGAAAGAATTTTTAATTTCAATTCACCTAGAATAGCTAAAGTGGAACTCTTAAAACAAGGTAGAGTAAGACGCGCTAAACTATTTTACTTAAGAGAATTATCAGGTAAAGCAGCTCGTATCAAAGATAAAAATCTTAAATAATAGAGGTTTATAAGCCGCTTGAATGCGGCTTTTTTATTTTATGAATAATACTAATTTTTATATACCGCAGAATATCTTCTCTGCTTTTGTAGCTTTAACGACTCCCGCATTGAGTAACTATAATTTCATTACTAAAAACGCTTCGCTTATTACTCGAGAATTGAATAATGATAAGGAAGCTATTGGCTTAATCCCATCGTGTGAATTGATTAATAATAAAAACATTTTCGTATCAAGTAAGATTGCAATATCATTCGATGGACTACTTTCCAATTCTTATTTTTATTTTAAACCAAATCAAAAAGAATTATCTACTATCTTTCTTCGTGGAGATGTTACTTTAAACGAAGTCTTGCTTTCAAAGATTCTTTTTAGTGAATTATATTCCACTGATCCGGAATTTGTAATTGATACAAAAGAAAAGCTCTCCGATGTAGATAATTATATTATTGTCGGCAATGAAAATCTTGACCCGAGAGTTTTTGGTAAAGGTATGAGTCTATCTGACGAGATAGCAGAGCTTATTGATTTCCCTTATGTTAATTTTGTAGTAGCCTCTTATAATCAAGAAAAAATTGAAAAGCTAAATAAAGCTATGTTAAACTTAGATGAAATTGTCGAAGAGAATTTGGATAAGATAATTAAGAAAATTGATTTGTCCACCGATTCCGAAAAGTTCATACGAGAGAATTTCAATAGTGTTTATTTTGAAATGACAAGTAACGAAATGGATGCCTTAAAAGAATTGATTAAACTACTTTATTATCACGGATTAATCGAAGACATTTTTGAAATTTCATTTGCATAAAAAAAAGCAGTAAGGAAATCCTTACTGCTCATTTTAACAACTTAAAAACCGTCAACTTATTTTAGTCCGGAATACTTTATGTCTCAATTTTAATGCAATTCCACGTGCGAATAAGTTATAACGTTTGGATTTTTTTTAATTGCAGTCAACATCTCAGGTGTAGCGGCTGTGTGTAATTTAAGAGTACAGCAAGCAGCCAAACCGCCATCGAAAATAATATTTTCTACCTCTTCAATATTGATACTACCTTGTCTTAACACATCCAAAATTGAAGCTAATACTCCGGGCTTGTCATAATGTTTAACAACTAACTGATAATGAGCGTCAGTAATTTTCGCTCTATTGACCCAATGCGCAATTACACCACTCTGAGTAAATCCGAGAATAATGTTTATTGTTTCTTCGGCCACTGCATTTTGAGCTTGTTCGGTAGAAGCACCAATATGATGGGTAATATAAACATTATCAAGTTCCATTAACTTTGAGCTTACATCACCGGATTTTGATTCAGGTTCACCTTTGAAAACGTCCAATCCCACTCTTAGATTTTTTTCTTTTACAGCTTTAATCAAAGCATCTTCATCAATAATATCGGCACGTGAAGTATTAATAAGAATTGCACCATCCTTCATCATACTAAACATGTTTTCGTTAAATAAGTTCTTAGTTTGTGGAGTTGCCGGTAAATGCAATGAAACGATATCAGCAATTGGAAGTATCTGTTCAAATTCATCAAAATCCTTTACTCCATATCCCTCAATTCTCGAAATGTCCTTAGCATAAATATTCATTCCAAATGCCTGTGCTCTTTTTGCAACCTCTTTACCAATATTGCCATAACCAACGATAGCTAAAGTCTTACCAAACAAACCTTCAGATTTTGAATACTCACCTTTGTTCCATTTGCCATTTTTAAAATCACTAACATTCTGAGGAATTCTTCTATCAAGTGAAACCATTAATCCGATAGCAAGTTCGGCGACTGCAATAGAATTTTTACCTGGGCAATTAGCTACGTAAATACCTTTTTTATTAGCCTCACCTATTTTTATATTATTTACTCCAGCACCTGCTCTTACAATTAAATTAAGCTTTTGAGAATTTTGAATTGTTGCTTCATTTACAATAGTCGAGCGTACAACTAAACAATCAACCTCTTTAGCAGCTTCCGGTAAATCATTCTCTCCAAGCTTAGGACTATAAATAACTTCGATGCCGGCTTCCTCTAATCTTTTAATATAAAGGTCTGGAAACTTATCGGCAATTAATACTTTCATTTTCATATTAGCTCCATTTTTTTAATGCAACATTGGTACTTTTATTTGGAATTTCTTTGCGTTTTCAATTGCTTGTTTATAACCAGCATCCGCATGACGGACAATCCCCATACCTGGATCGTAGGTTAAAACTCTCTCTAATCTTTCTTCTGCTTCTTTTGTTCCATCAGCTACAACTACCATCCCGGCATGAATTGATTTACCAATACCAACACCACCGCCATGATGTACAGATACCCAACTTGCTCCTCCTATTGCATTTAAGAGAGCATTTAATATAGGCCAGTCGGCAATGGCATCACTGCCGTCTTTCATTGCTTCAGTTTCTCTATTGGGAGAAGCTACTGATCCGCAATCCAAATGATCTCTTCCGATAACAATAGGTGCTTTGACTTTTCCGGTGGCAACTAACTGATTAAATATCTTTCCCATTTTAGCTCTTTCGCCATAACCTAACCAGCAAATTCGCGAAGGAAGTCCTTGAAAATGGACTTTCTTTTGTGCCATCTCAATCCATCTAATAAGTTGTGTGTTTTCGGGGAATGCTTCTATAATTGCTTTATCTGTTTCATAAATATCATTTGGGTCGCCTGAAAGAGCCGCCCATCGAAATGGTCCTTTTCCATCGCAGAAAAGAGGACGAATATATTCCGGTACAAATCCGGGAATATCAAAAGCATTCATCACACCATTTTCTTTTGCTTCGCCTCGAATGTTATTTCCATAGTCGAAAGCAATCGCGCCCATTTTTTGCATATCTAAAAGAGCATTCATATGAACGACAACAGTAGTGCGAGCTTTTGCAATATATTCTTCAGGGTTTTCTTTTCTTAGATTAAGAGCATCATTAAGACTCATGCCCAATGGAACGTATCCGTTGAGCATATCATGAGCAGAAGTTTGATCGGTTAAAATATCAGGAATGATATTTTCATTGATCATTCTCGGAAGTATTTCGGCAGCATTACCAACTAAACCGACTGAAAGAGCATTCCCTGATTTTTTCGCATCTAAAACGAACTTCATTGCTTCATCAAAATCTTTTGTTAATAGATCTAAATACCCGGTATCAATTCGTTTTTGAAGTCGTGATTCATCTACATCAATTCCGAGGAAAGCAGCACCATTCATAGTAGCCGCTAATGGCTGTGCGCCCCCCATTCCTCCTATCCCTGCAGTTAGTAAAAATTTCCCACTGAGAGAACCGCCGAAATGTTTCCTTGCGCACTCTGCGAATGTTTCATAAGTTCCTTGTAATATTCCTTGTGTACCGATATAAATCCAACTTCCTGCGGTCATCTGTCCATACATAGTTAAACCGAGCGATTCCAATCTTCTAAATTCATCCCAATTAGCCCAATCAGGAACAAGCATTGAATTGGAAATAATTACACGCGGCGCATTTTCGTGAGTTTTGAAAATTGCAACCGGTTTACCTGATTGAACCAAAAGAGTTTCATTCGATTCAAGATTCTTTAATGATTCTACAATTGCATTATAAGCATCCCAATTTCTTGCTGCTTTTCCTTTGCCACCATAAACTATTAGCTCACTCGGATTCTCTGCTACATCAGGGTCTAAATTATTCATTAACATTCTTAATGCCGCTTCTTGTATCCATCCTTTACAACTTAGTTCAGTTCCATGTGGTGCTCTAATTTCTTTAGCCATTATATATCTCTATTAGTCTTTAAAATGATTATCCATTAGTGCTGTGTATTGTGTAAGCATTGATTTATACAACCATTTTTTCATAAACCATGCTTTCTTAGTCTGTTCATGAATAAACTTAATATTTTCTTTTAGCTGAAAAGTAAGTTTTGTTTTTTCATCTTTAGTAAATTTAATAACATCATCCCCGCTGCTATTTATTTTATCAACAATTGATTGAAATGATTTTACAAACTCGTAATATTTATTATCATCACTCATCTGTTTAATTGCCTGTTTACAGAATGTTACTAATATTTTTTTTTCGTTTTTATCAAACTCATAATTGTAGTTTTTAAATAAGCTTTTTGACATATTTCTTAAAATTCCTTTAGTGACAAAAGTTGTTCTCGGATTTTTTGATATCCGGGTTTAATTACGTTATAAATATAATGAAGTCTTTCTTTATACGGAATGAAAGAAGATTTCATAGCATTGATATTTAGTTTCTCGATATCATCAAGATTAATACCAAAAATATCACTAGCAGTTAAATACTCGTTAGTTAAAGTAGTATTACTCATTAAACGATCATCAGTATTTAGAAATACTCTGAATTTTTCTCTGTAAAGTGAAATAAAAGGGTGATTTTCTAATTTATCGACAGCTCCTGTATGGACGTTGCTTAATAAATTAATTTCAAGTGGCATTCGAGTATCGAGAATATATTGAGCAAGTTCGCCTAGTGCAACAATTTTACCATTACTATCATAAACAATATCTTCCCTTAATCTTGTGGCATGACCGATCCGATGAGCGCCACATAATTGAATTGCTTGCCAAATCGATTCCTTACCGAATGCTTCACCTGCGTGTATCGTAATATTAAAATTTTCTCTCTTTATAAATTGAAATGCATCCAAATGCTTTTTGGGAGGATAACCACCTTCTTCACCGGCTAAATCAAAACCTACGACACCATTTTTCCTGAAGTTAACTGCTATTTCAGCCATCTCAAGAGTGTTTTTCATATTGCGCATTCCGCAAATAATTAAGCCGTAACCAACACCAAATTTTTCTTTTCCTTTTTGTAAACCAGATAGAACAGCCTTTACGATATCTTCGTAGTAAAGTCCTTTTGATTGATGGAATACAGGGGAAAACCGAGTTTCCACATAACAAACGCCATCTAAATACATATCTTCCATCATCTCAAAAGCTATGCGTTCGAGAGCTTCCTTAGTTTGCATAACCGCAATTGTATGTTCAAAACCTTGCAAATATTCAACTAAATTACCCTTATTAGCTCCTCTAAAAAACCACTCTGCTAATTCTGCCGGGTCATTTGTAGGAAGTTTATTGTATTTGATCTCTTTTGCCAATTCTATAATTGTAGAAGTGCGCAAGCCTCCATCTAAATGGTCGTGAAGTAATACTTTTGGTGCTTTTTGGATTATTTCTTCTTTTTTCATAGGATTCTTTTTTTTCAAACAAAAATATCCTTTTTAATTCTGATATTCAATCAAAAGCATTTTAATAATGTCTATAAGAAAATGACCTTGATTAAAAGAGGTACAAATCGTTAAATTGCGATGTTAATATCAAATTATTATATCTAAGGAGTAGAAATGAAACGCGTTTTAATTATTTTAAGCATAGTCTCGATGGGTTTAGGTTTTTCTGCCTTCCAATGTGCTTCTGCCGAATTAACCGGTGCTAAGTTATATATAAATCAAAAACAATATGACAAAGCGAAAGAATCCTTATTAAAAGAAGTTGAAAAAAATCCTAGTAGCGATGAAGGATACTATCTACTTGGTTTCCTATATGGTGAAGAAGGTAGCATTATGAAAATGCTTGAAATGTATGATAAATCTCTTTCAATCAGCAAAAAATATGCACAGGGAATTATTGATTCTAAAAAATATTATTGGGCAACAGGATTTAACAGAGGTGTAAGTTACTTTAATAGTGCAACTAAAGCATCTACTCCTGATAGTCAAACGGTGTTTTTTGATAAGGCTGTAAGACAATTTGATGGTGCGATTGCATGTCAACCTGATTCGGCAGCAACATATATTAATTTAGCATATGCTTATCTAAATATGCAAAAACCTGATTCGGCAGTTGCTCCTTTAGAGACTAGTCTAAAGAAAGGAAAAACACCGGATGTTTATACAATGCTTGGCGAACTTTATATGAATAAAGGCAATAAATTGATGGTTGATTATAAAGCATCACAAAATGTAACCGATAGTACCGATGCTTTAAAATTATTCGATAAATCAGTTACTCTTCTTGAAGAGGGAAGAAAGAATTTTCCTGATGATTCAGAAATATTATTAAGATTATCTAATGCTTACATTGCAGCAAATAAACTAGATGTGGCTATGGATGCATTTAAGGCCGGTATTGATAAAGACCCAGAAAATAAGTATTACAGATACAATTATGGTGTTCTTTTATTAAATGCAAAAGATTTCTCCGGTGCTGAAACTCAATTTGCTAAAGCAGTAGAATTAGACCCTGAATATACAAATGCGATTTATAACCTCGCCGTTACTTATGTAAGATGGGGAACACAAGTAAGAGAAGCTGCTGAAGCTGAAGGTAAAGAAGATGAAGCTTACAAAGAAAAATTTGAATTAGCTTTGCCTCATATGGAAAAATATTTGGAAGCTAACCCTAAAGAACCTGCTGTATGGGAATTATTAGGTAAGATTTATGCCAATCTCGGTAAGGCTGATAAATCTAGAGAAGCTTTCCAAAAAGCAGATCAATATAGGTAACATTACGATTTATGAATTATACCCACAACTCTATTAGGGTTGTGGGTATTTTATTATGGAGATACAATGAGTCAGAATAAAGAACAACAGCATCAAATAAATATTGAACTAGGAGAGAAAGAGGCAGAAGGTATCTATTCCAATCTCGCAATTATTACGCATTCACCGGCAGAATTTGTTATTGATTTTACACGAGTAGTTCCCGGACTTCAAAAAGCAAAAGTATTATCGCGCATTATTACCACACCTCAACATGCTAAAATGCTTATGAAAGCATTGAAAGAAAATATTGATAAGTTTGAATCACGCTTTGGTGAAATTAAAATTGAAGGGCAATCAGGTCCTCAATTTGGTTTTATCAATAATGATAAGGGTAACGAAAAAATTAACTAACAGATTTTCTTAAATTCTTTTCTTGCCCTTATTATTTTTATTGGTTAGTTTACTTATTAAACTCCAGGGAGCTTCTATGAAAAGGTTTATTACTTTTATTACTTTGTTCCTTTTAATAAGTAATTCATCAATTTTTTCGCAAAAAACCGCAATTGAATTATATGTTTTTGACGCGAGTCAATTAGACCTATCTGCATTTATATTTGATAATAATCTCTCAAATCAACAAAGAATTTTACAAGTTGATATAATCCCTGCCGGGGAAAAAGTAGTTTTAGAAGGGATTATCTCGTGGAAGGAAAATCTAAATTCTAACTTTGTTGAAGTGGCGACATTCAAAACTAATTCCTTTATCTCACGATCATTTTTCAATGACGAAATAGGTAATTCCGAAATTCACGTCGATGAGAAAAGTACTAATTCCTCAATTGTCAATAAGATTAGAAATATTGGAAAACCCACAGGACAGGTTCAAATTAAACTCCGTGTTTTTGATGAAAAAAACACTTTCTTAAGTGACACTTACAAAACATTAACATTCGAGAACCCATCACAGACAATTGAAATTACAGCCCCATTTCCGGGAGATGAATTAAATCCCTTAGATTTTCAGATTTCATGGAGCGAAGTTCAAGGTGCTGAGTATTATCTCATTAAAGCGAGTTACAAGTTAGATGAAAATCAATCAGATGAAGCTGCATTAAATTCTGGGACGCTTGTAATTAATAATTTTAATGCTGGAAATAGATTAACTATAAGTACTTCTGAACCAAATGTATTACAAAGAGAACTTTTAGAAGGTAGTCGTTTTGTAATTCAAGTTACTGCTCATATCACTGGACCTGGCGGTGGAAATGATATTTATAGCAAAATCGTTCCTGTTTCTATTCAATCGTTGACAGGTAATCCCGGAAGTGGAATACAAAATAATGCATTGAATGAAATAAATGAATTTATTAATAAAATGACTGATATTCTTCCTACCCCTATTATGAATGATCTTAGAAATTCAGTCAAGGATAAAAATTCTCTTCAAATATTTGAAGTTGTTGATGAAGATGGAAATACCAAAACATTAATCGAAGCGTCTGAATTTATTAAGCAATTAAAAAAAGATGGAAAAATAATTTCCGTGAAATATTTAAAGTAGGGGCGTAATTATGAAAAAAATATTTACATTATTTATTGCATCTATAATAATCCTTCCGCTTGGTATATCAAAAGGAGAAAGTCCAAAAGACCCAATTGCTATTGCTAAGAAAGTAATCAAGGTAGTTACTTTTAAAGACGGAATAGAAAAGGACTCTTGGAATAATCTAAAAGCAAGTCAAACCCTCTCAGCAGAATCAGAAGTTAAAACAGGTTCAAAATCTCTTGCTGCCATATTATTTACCGATGGTTCGGGTACAATAACGGTCCGAGAAAATTCTCATCTCTTTATTTATGGTGATAAAGGAGATAATAAAATCAACAATAAAAATTCTTTCCTTGAGAAAGGTGTAATCGGATTTAAAGTAACAAAACAAAAAGATGATGCATTCTTGATCTCTACTCCCACAGCAGTCGCTTCAATTCGTGGTTCAAGCGGATTCGTAGAATTTAATGATGATAGTACTTTTGTATTTCATCTAAATGATGGTTCAGCCTCTGTTAAACTACTTATAGGTGATGAATCAGAACAAGAAGTTGGAGAAGGTTATACAGTTGTGGTGCAATCTGACGGTCAAATTGTTTATAGAGCGGCTACTACGAAAGACCAGTCAATTTTCAATGACGCTATGAACTTGAATAATAGTAAGAAGCTGTTTATAAATACTCCTGATGGTAAAGTAGAAATAGAATATACTGAATAAATCCATACTAGCTAATTTTAGATAAAAGGGATTGTGCTATGTTACTTATTAAGTTTGTTAAAATATTTTTATTGGCGTGCTTCATTTTTATTATTTTCGGCGGAAATAATTTTGCACAGATTAATGATTATGTATCTAATGTTACAATTTCACCTCAAAGGGAAGGATTGCCAATACATATAAAAGCTGACTTACGAAACTCTTCTTCAATCAGTGATTTAACTATTGCATATCGTTCGTTTGGAATGAATGAATATATAAAATCCGAAATGGTTCTCATTTCTGATCAAGCTAAGGCAACGATACCAAGCGATAGAGTTAAAGCACCATTTATGGAGTATTATATTATCATAACTCTATCAGACGGGAATATTTCTTATTATCCATCGGAATTTTCAGAAAATGAATCCCCGTTACAAATTTCAATTGAAACACTTTCGCCAAAGGATTCAGAAATATTTATCCTTACACCAGAGAAAAATGAAAGAGTAAATGAAAAAGATTTTTTTGTATCAGTTTCATTGATCGGACTTCCTGACAAAGTTGATCCAAAATCCACAAAATTATATATCGGAGATATTGATGTTTCAGATAAAATTGTAGTTGCAGGGGATTTGGTCATATTTAGCGGTGAGAATAATTTTGGTTTAATTCCGTTGGGAAGTAATTCAATAAAAATAGAAGTTTATGATTCTACCGGTGCATTATATCATACTGTTCAAAGTCAATTTGAATTAGTGTCCTCTGAAGTAGCAGAAGCAATACTTTCTCAATTCACCTATAGCGGAAATATCAAAGGTGAATCAAGAAACGAAAACTATAATAGCAATGCGGTTTTTTACAATAATCTAACAGCTAATTTTAATGGAAATTATAAAGATTGGTCTGCAAGTGCAATGTTCTATCTTTCATCTGAAGAGAAAAAATATTTACAGCCTGTAAATCGCTTTACATTTAGTATTGAGAAAGAAGATCGCTTTAGTTTACAAGCAGGAGATACTTACCCCCGTTTCCCAAGTTTAATACTTGATGGCAAAAGAGTAAGAGGATTTAACGGTACGTTGGATTTTGGTGTATTCAATCTTCAGGCGAGTGCAGGAGAAACTTTGAGAAAGATTGAGGGCAAATTAATAGATACATATTCTTCAAAAGATGCACCCTTAGAATCTAATGTTATTAGAATCGATTCATTAAAGTATTCTAATCCGTTTGGCAGAGTTGATCTCGGGACTTTTAAAAGAAATATTGTCGCAATTAGACCCTCCTTTGGATCAAGAGAAAATTTCCAACTAGGTTTTTCTTATCTTCATTCTAAAGATGAAAATGGTTCGATAGAATTTGGCGCTCGTCCTCAAGAGAACCTTGTCTTTGGTTCTGATCTTTTTGTAGGTCTCGATAATCAAAGAATTGTATTAACCGGAGAAGCTGCTTTTAGTTTAATAAATAAAGATATTTCAGGAGGCTCACTTACTGATACACAAATTGATTCTATTTTTGGCGCAGGTAGTTTTATCGATATTGATCCTAATGACGTTAAAAAAGTTAAAGATTATCTCGGCAAGTTTATTACAATTAATCAATATATCGGTCCTTTGAATCCCCAGAAATTTTCTTCGCTTGCTGCTGAAGGTGCTATATCTCTAAATTATTTTAATAATAATCTAAAATTTTCATATATATATCGCGGTAATGAATTTCAATCGTTCGGTCAGAATTTCTTAAGGACAGACGTGAAAGGTTTTAATTTCTCTGATAGATTACGGTTATTGGAAAATCAACTTTTTGTCTCACTCGGATTTGAATTACTGAGTGATAATCTGCAAAATACAAAAATTGCCACTACTGATTATTCTACATTCAGTTCCTCAGTTTCATATTTTCCTCGATTTAATTTCCCATCTGTAACAGTTGGTTATTATCGATATGACAATAATAATGGACTTAATCTGCTCGATCCTACTTTTGGCAAATATGCAATAGATGACATATCAAATCGATTCACCTTAAATTTTGGGTACAAATTTACATTAGAAATTCCTCATTCAGCTAATCTTAGTTTCTCTACTTCAAGCAGAGATGATAATAGTTTATCAAATACAGATGCAAAATATAATAGTGTTAATTTGCAGTTCAATAGCATTTGGGCTTCTGACTTATCATCAATTTTTAGTGCTTCTTATTATTCGAGTGAAATTGCTCTTAAGGAGATCGATTTTTTCTCTATTTCTCTCGGAGGAAAATATTTACTATTAGAAAACAAATTGCAATTATCGGCAGTATTTAGTCCTACTTTTGGTGATATAGAACGTCAAGCATTTGACTTAATTGCAAGTTATAATATAGTCACAAATTTAGACCTAATATTTCAAGCCCGCTATTATCGAATACCCGGAAGAAGCAATAGCTCAATTATCGGCGTGACTGCTCAATTTAATATATAACTTAATGAAAATATTTTTCAAGAAATTTATTTCACAAAAAATAGTTAAGTTCGGTATTGCTCTTCTCTCATTTTTATTGGTCTTGATAATTACTCAAGATTATCTTTTCCAATTGTCATTTATCAAAAATATAGAATTAAATCTTATTGATAAACGATTTGAAGTGAGAGGCAAAAAAGGGATTGAAAATCCGAAAGTTGTTATCATAGAAATAGAAAAAGATTCCTACACACAAATACCAGCTCCTTATAATGCCTGGCCATGGCCCCGGTTTCTTTATGCTAAATTAATTAAAAATCTATCCGAAGCCGGTGCAAAGGTAATCGGTATCGATATTTTAATGTCAGACCGTGATAGATTCAATTCGGTAAACGATTCCTTATTCATGAGTGCAATTAGGAAATATAATAATGTAGTTCTTGCAGGTAAATTGGATTACGAAAAACAAAATATGTTACTTGATTTAGAATCGGGGTTTTGGAAAAATAGAAGCAGTAAAGATAGAACTCAGATTATTTCCTATGATACCACTACCGGCTTAATAAAACAGAACTTTCAAAACATTTTTTATCAACCAGGGATCCAGATTGGGATAGTAAATCTCTTTAGCGACAATGACCAAATTTATAGAAAATATAAACCATATTTTGAAGACAGATATGATCTTAAAAATTCTTTTCTTGTTCCTTCATTTAGCTTTGCAGTATTAAATAAATTTTTTAATAAATCATCTGGTTATGTTGCTTCAAAAAATGACAATTATTTTTTGTATGATTCTATCAATATCCCGATGTTCGATCACTCTGATATTCTTATTAATTACTATTCAGGTTTAAGGAGTTTCCCTTATTATAAATTCGTTGAAATAATTGATGATAGTACATTTAAGACTACTGATGAAATATATTATGAAAGTGAATTAAATAATTGGGACTTGATTAAGGACGAGGGAATATTCAAAGACAAAATCGTTCTTATTGGTTCTACTATGCCCGAGGATAGGGATATATTTGCAACTTCCCTCTCTCCAACAGGGATACAGGGGGATAATTTTCAGTACGGTGTAGAAATTCATGCAACTACGATCCAAAATATTCTTGATAAGGATTTTATTTATGGAGAATCTTTTGTTACTGAATTTATAATTCTATTTTTAATTACATTTTTTTCGTTTTATTTAATTTCGTTTACTAAAAAAATTAAACTGCGATTAAGTTTAGCGATTGAAATTCTGTCAATCGTAATAGTGCTATTGCTTATTTATTCAATTTATCTTTTCTCTATATATCTTTTTGGAAAGCATAGTATTTTAATTAATGTCGTAAGTCCATCCTTAGCATTGTTAATATCATATATAACCGCAACATCATATAATTTTATTATTGAAAGAAAACAGAAGAATTTAATTAAAGGGATGTTTGGGCAATATGTATCGGAGAGTTTTGTAAACGTATTAATATCCGATCCTGCAAAACTTAAACTAGGTGGAGAAAGAAAAGAACTTACAATGTTATTTAGCGATATTGCAGGCTTCACATCAATCTCTGAATCAAAAAAACCGGAAGAATTAGTTTCATTTATTAATGAATATTTATCAGTAATGACTGAAATTGTTTTATCAAATCAAGGAACTTTGGATAAATATATTGGCGATGCGATAATGGCGTTTTGGGGTGCTCCAATTGAATTAAGAACGCATGCTATTAATGCTTGCTCCACTGCTCTTCAAATGCAAAAAAAGTTAATTGAGCTTAATAAAAAGTTTTCTCTTAGTAATGAAAATAATCTTTCTGTAAGGATTGGTATTAATTCAGGAAATGTAATAGTAGGTAATATTGGCGGCTCTAAAAGATTTGACTATACCGTCATGGGAGATAACGTAAATCTAGCATCCCGTTTAGAATCGGTGAATAAGGTTTATTCTACTTGCATATTAATTGGAGAAAATACTTATGAACTTATTAAAGATGATTTTATTACTAGGGAATTGGATTCTATAAAAGTTAAAGGCAAAGAGATCAAAACTAACATATATGAATTATTTTCTACTAAAGATGAAGTAGAGCCGGAAATATTTTCGTTCATAGATAAATTCTCAAATGCACTTGCTCTTTATAGAAATCAAAAATTCGAAAAAGCAATAATAATTTTTAATGATTGCTTTGAAAAATATTCAGATGAAGCATCGAAAGTTTTTATTGAACGATGTAATTATTTTATAAATAATAAACCGGATGAAGATTGGGATGGAGTGTTCGTTCTAAAAAGTAAATAACTATTTACGAACCCTATATATATTAATTAGTGCACCGATCAGAAAAATAAAATTAGCTATCCAAGCAGTAATAAAAGGGCTTACAACTCCATTCTTTCCAAAGGCTTGACTTACTTTCATAAATACTAAATAAATAAAAGTAATCAATAGGTTAACGCCGAATTGCATAGCCAAGCCGCCTTTCCTCTTATTAGCAGAAATTGGTATTCCGAATAGCACGACAATAATTCCCGCAAAAGCATAAGCAATCCTAGAATGATATTCTATTTGAATATTGGTTGGGTCATTACCTGTTCTGCTTTGCTCGGCGGCATATTCAGATAATTCTGTTAAAGTCATCTCTTCAGGTTTTGTCTGCTTTTTAATAATATCCATCGGACTAAAATTAATATTCTTAACTACTTTAGTAGGAAAGCTTTCGGCATGTTCTGTGGAGTCAGTAAAGCTCCTTACAATCCCTTCAAATAAAGTCCATGTAGTTGTAGACGAATCATAGCGCATTCTAACTGCATCAATGCGTTGAATCATTTTAGTAGTATTATCAGGATTGAACGTTTGTATGCTTACTTGCGAAGCTTGATTTTCTTGAGTATCAAAATGACTTATTGTAACTATTTTATTTCTTGAATCTTGGAAATAGATATTACTCCCGGCATAAACAATCCCCTTTTTCATATAGGTCTGCTCTATATATATTTTGTGCTTATTAGCAGCGGGGACAGTATAGCCGCCAAAATAAACAGATCCGAGAGAAAGAAAAAATGCAGTAATTGCGAATGGTACCATGTAACGATAGATGCTTACTCCGCTTGCTTTTAATGCTGTAAGCTCATTAAGATTGGACATTTTTCCCGAAGTAAATAAAGCAGATAAAAGAATTGAAACCGGTGTCATCAATCGAATTATTTCAGGCATAAAAACAAAATAATACTCAAAAATTAATCCTGCCGGTACATTCTGATCAATGAAATCATCGAGATTCTCCATCATATCTATCACAACGAATAGAAGTGTGAATGCTAATATTCCGAATAATAAAGTACCGAGAAATTGTTTTACTAAATACCTATCAATTATTTTCATTAACAGGTCCCTCGGCACGCCATGTTTTCGGAATAAATTTTTTGAAGAAATCGAAATTCAAGAATATTGCTTCTTTAGCACTTTTGACCGTCAGAATTACACCAAAGATGCCCATTATAATATTAGCACTCCACATTCCCCAGAATGGAGAGAAGAGACCTCGGTCTGCTAATTTTTCTCCTCCTATCAAAAATGCCCAATAGATCAAAAAGAAGAATAAACTGATACCTGCGGCAATTCCGAAACCGCCTTTGCGTGTCATTATTCCAAGAGGCGCACCGATAAAAATAAAAATAATGCAGGCAACCGGTAAAGAATACTTTTTATTAATCTCCACCCAAAAGCTATTTGATTCTTGTATGTTGGATTGAATCCGATCAAGATTACTCATTACTAAACTTTGCTGATTCCTGATTTTTTCGGCAACGCGATAGATTAGAAACTCATTACTTATTTTTTCACCGTTATGTGAATTAGGAATTTTCTTTATCTTAAAAGAATTAACAATTTTATTAAAGTCACTCGTTAATTCTTTATTTATATTTTCAAGACTATCAGTAATAACTAACATTTCAGAAGCCCCTAATTCACGATCTCCCTTTGGTCCACCGGGTGCAGATTGCTCGAATGTAAACTGATCTCCGGGCATAGTTATTTTATGACGTTCAAAAATCAGCTTCCTATAATTTTCTTTCTGCATGTAATTAGATTCATGAATTTCACCATCATAGAGATCTAAAATTAATTTCTTAGATTTTACTGAAAAAAAGATTTTACCTGTTTTAGCAGTAACTATATTAATCTTAGGAAGATATGTATTATCATAAATAGTAACGTCTTTGAGTTCATTTGAATTTTGATCCACTTCGCGTGCTAAAATTGAGTAAGAACTAACTTCTTGAGAGAAAACACCGGGGACTAAAGAAAGAGTTGGTTTTTTCCTCGATATATCCTGCATTAATAAACGTGCTTGATGATTAGCATCGGGATAAACGTGATTATTAAATAAAACTAATAGACCGGCTAATAAAATACTTAAGAGCACGGGAGGAATAATCATCTTATATAAACTTATTCCTGATGCTTTTAAGATAGCAATTTCATTATTCTGGGACATTGTCCCGAATGCCATAAGAGTAGCTATCAGAGTTGCCATTGGAACTACTAATACAACCATCCACGCTAAGTTATAAGCGACCAATTTAATTATAATCCATATGCTTAATCCCTTACCTACCAATTTATCGGCGAACTTCATCATGAATTGAAGTAAGAATACCGACATCAGGGTAAAGACAGCAAAGAGGAATGGCGTTAGATGCTCTTTTATTATATATCTGAATAATATCACGTTTTAGTTATATTAGTATATTGAATGATGCAAATTAATATATTTTTAAGATTTTTTTTATGTAAATATTTTATTATTATAATTGTTTGATAAAAGTAATACTAACATTTTCTAAAACCAAATGATTGAGGTGTTTTGTGGAGAAAGTATTAAATCACATTAAAAGTAATTTTGATTCATACGTTAATGAACTGTTCGACTATCTTAAAATAGAAAGTATTAGCACGTTAGATTCTAAGAAAGATGATATGCAGAAATGTGCTTTATACTTACAGCAGAAATTAAAAGATGCTGGAATGAAAAAGACTAAAATTTTCAAGACTAAAGGGCATTCGATTGTTTATGGTGAAAATCTCAGTCAAAAAGGAAAACCAACCGTTTTAATATATGGGCATTATGATGTACAGCCTGTTGATCCTATTGAACTTTGGAAGAGTCCTCCATTTAAACCGGAAGTAAGAGACGGCAAAATTTATGCTCGCGGTGCTAATGATAATAAAGGACAAAATTTTATTCATTTAAAGACAGTAGAAGCATTCAATAAAATCAATGGTGAACTTCCATTGAATATTAAGTTTATTCTCGAAGGTGAAGAAGAAATCGGGAGTGATAATTTATATCCTTTCCTAAAAGAACAAAAGGAACTTTTGAAATGCGATGCGGTTTTAATTTCGGATACAAGTATGTATGCTGCAGGTATTCCTACTATTAGTTACGGTCTTAGAGGATTGACATATATGGAACTCGAAGTTATTGGACCTAATAGAGATTTACATTCAGGAAGTTTTGGTGGTTCTGTGGCTAATCCGATTAACGAGCTTGCTAGAATTATTTCTAAGCTCCAAGATGAAAATGGAAAAATTAAGATTCCAGGATTCTATGATGCTGTAATCAAGGCAACTAAAAATGAGAAAGAAAATATTAAGACACTTAATTTTTCTGATAAAAAATATGCTAAGGACTTAGGAGTTAAGGAACTATTTGGCGAAAAAGGTTATTCTACATTAGAAAGACTTTGGTCACGTCCGACTTTAGATTGCAATGGTATAATTGGTGGATTCACAGAAAAAGGTGCTAAGACGGTATTACCATCTAAAGCATCCGCAAAAATCAGTATGCGCTTAGTTCCGAACCAAGAACCGGAAAAGATTGCTAAACTTTTTGAAAAATATGTTAAGTCTATCGCTCCCAAGAATGTTCATGTAAAAGTAACTTCATTACATGGTGGGTTTCCGGTGGTTATTCCAATTGAAAATGAAGTAATGAAGATTGCTGCGGATGCAGTTGCCAAGGCATTTAAGAAGAAGGCTGTATTCACACGTGAAGGCGGTTCTATACCGATAGTAGTTGAATTTGCAAAACAATTAAATGCACCGGTTGTATTAATGGGATTTGGTTTGGATTCGGATGATATACATTCGCCGAATGAACATTTTAGAATAGAAAATTTGCAGAAAGGGCTTTTAAGCTCTGCTTATTTTTTGAATGATTTTGCAAATAAATAAATGGTGGTTAAATGAAACTCTATAAATTAATAATAGTGTTTCTTCCATTAATGCTAATAGCTATATCATGCGGCGGAGATTCATCTCAGGAATCAGGTGATGCAGCACATTCTGGCGAAAAAACGGAAGAATTGCGGGATAAGAATATCTCAATTGCAGCCGAACAGACTAAAAATAGATTCCCTTGCGATACGATTGCCTTGAGGCAGTATGTATTGGATACTTATGATGCAGGTACTTCACTGTTAATGACTGAACCTGAATATACTTATTCTCTCCCACGTGCGGCAGTAGTTTACTATAAAGAGCAAAGCGAACAATATGTTTTTTCGCTTTTAACTACTTCAAAAGCAGGCGAAAGAATTGTTGAGCCAAAAAACATTACCGGTTTTTCTTCAAGCTATATTAATCTTGATAGTACAAAGCTGGGTACTGCTTTGATGTTTCTTGTATTGTTCAAGTGCGATGGTGAATCGTTTAGTGAAGTTTGGCGTTCTGAAGTCCCGATTCATGGCGGATTCAGAAAAATAACTTTAAAGTCTTGGAAACCAAAAAATATAAAATATATTGAATTGAATTACGAGGATGGAATTATTTCCGGTCATCGTAATTATAATTTCTTTATGGTTGATGGATTAACTCAACCCCCTCATCTTATGGAAACTTATATTGCATTAGTTCACAAGAGAACTATGGCTGATGTTAATAATGACAAATTTCCTGATTATTATGAATTTCGTTTTATCGATTCTACTCGCTATATCAGAGTATTGGACTCCATTCCATTTTATTGGAGTCAGGATAGAAAACTTTATATTACAAAATCTAATTCACGCTGGTTCAGAAAATATTAAAAAGGGTGGTAATGTTTATAGAAAATGAATCAATAAATAAACGGCAGGAGTATCTGACATATATTAAAGGGGTTTCATTTAAAGTTCATCCTAATAAAATGGTTATTGGAATGGAGGGGAAAGACACACTTGATTATCTTCATCGTGTTTCTACTAATTCATTGAAGTCCTTGAAACCATTAAGCAAAGCAGTAACTCTGTTTACTAATGAAAAGGGAAGAATTATTGATCGTACTCATGTATTAGTCAATGAAGATGGTTGTTTTTTAGTTGGCAATGGCTGCGAAAAAAACAAGCTCTTTAGTTGGATAACAAGGTATATAATAACAGAGGATATAATTCCTAAATGTGCTTCAAATGAATTTTCGTTGGTTGAAGTATTAGGTGAACAATCTACCGGATTTCTTTCTTTATTTTTAGGCGATAAGTTCCTTGAACTAAAAGATAATAACTATATCACTTTTGAAATTGATGGAGTAAAAAATTATTTGTTTAAGGATTCTTATAATGGAGCTGATTTTAGCTATTTAATATTATCTTCACTTGATTCTGAAAAAATAATAGATTATCTAAATGAGAATAAAAGTTTTTATGAAACAGCAATTATCCCTGATTCGTTATATAAATCTTATAGAATAGAAAATGGAATACCGAAACAACCTTTTGAAATAAATGATTCAATTAATCCACATGAGAATGGATTAATTAGTGAAGTATCTTTTAATAAAGGTTGTTATATAGGTCAAGAAGTAATTGCTAGGCTCGATACTTATGATAAAGTTCAGCGAGTAATGAAAGGGTTTGTTTTTGAAAAAGAGTTTGATGTTGAATTACCGTCAAAAATTTTTGATTACGAAGATAATGAAGTGGGTTTGGTAACAAGCTTTACATATTCGGAACTGTTCAAAAAGCAGATTGGCTTGGGGATTGTAAAGAGAAAGTTCTTAACGGAAGAGAATAAATATTTTATTAATAACGGAAACGGGAAGATAGAATTAACTATTACGGATCTACCATTTAATTATGAAAATATATACTAAAACCGGTGATAGCGGAGAAACTTCCTTATTTGGAGGTTCGAGAGTTTGGAAAGACGATCTTAGAATTGAATCTTATGGAACGGTTGACGAATTAAATTCTGTAATCGGATTAGCAATTGAAGAATGCGAAATTGTAGAACTAAAGGTACATCTTGTAGAAATACAGGCGGATTTATTTAATCTCGGGGCTGATCTCGCTTCACCATTGGAAGATAAAAATAATTCTTGGGTACCTCGTATTTCTGATAATGAATGTGAGAAATTAGAAACATTAATTGACGAACTAGATTCGCAGCTTCCTGAACTTAAAAATTTTATTCTTCCCGGTGGCAGTAAATTTTCGGCGGTTATTCATATTGCTCGGACAGTTTGTAGAAGAGGAGAAAGACAAGTAGTAAAATTGGAACGAAACGGAAACATTAATCACATTATAGTTGTATATTTAAATAGACTATCGGATTACTTATTTGTATTAGCAAGGTATTATAATCACAAACAAGGGAAATCCGAAAATATCTGGTCCCCACGAAAAATATAATGGGGGTGAAATTGGCTTCGACGGAGTTAATTGTTCTTTGAACTGCGTGTCGTGATTCCGTGGTCACGTAAAACAACGGCAAAAATAGTAACTGGCGAATATAATTACGCTTTAGCTGCC
>JALNXG010000041.1 GCA_023230485.1 Melioribacteraceae bacterium | reverse complement strand
TGGACTTCTCCCTTTTCCACAGTGTTTGGTACTAATCGCACTATACTAGAATTGAAACTGAAAAATCAGAAATTGAATTTTCCGAACTATATCGTACTAATCGCACTATACTAGAATTGAAACAATGCAATAAGTAAGAATTTCCGTTCTTTTAATGCGTACTAATCGCACTATACTAGAATTGAAACCCTGTTAAGTCGATTGCAGTACCATAGCCAGGAACGGTACTAATCGCACTATACTAGAATTGAAACGCTGTTTTATCGGCTTTCGCCTTTAAGGTCAGCTCGTACTAATCGCACTATACTAGAATTGAAACGGGAATGAAGACTTTTCCGCAAGAGAGGCATACTAAGTACTAATCGCACTATACTAGAATTGAAACTAAAACTAATTTCTGAAATATCCACACTTGTGGATAGTACTAATCGCACTATACTAGAATTGAAACTATTTTGCATCCATTTTGTTGCTCCTTTGTGTGTGAGTACTAATCGCACTATACTAGAATTGAAACCGGCCTTGCGTTTTTTACCCAACCTAAATTTCTAAGGTACTAATCGCACTATACTAGAATTGAAACATTTTCTGATTGGGAAAGAGGGGTTGGCATTATATCGGTACTAATCGCACTATACTAGAATTGAAACACAAACATATATTATCAAACTCGATCATCCTTCAGTGTACTAATCGCACTATACTAGAATTGAAACTAATACTTTTTTAATCTTGTCAGCTATGTTTAACTTGTACTAATCGCACTATACTAGAATTGAAACGAAAAAGTAAAAGTATCACAGCAACAGATAAACAGCGTACTAATCGCACTATACTAGAATTGAAACAATGAAAGACATAGTTGTTTATCGCATGATTGGTTCTCGTACTAATCGCACTATACTAGAATTGAAACGTAACTATTTCAATAGCTCCATTTTCTTCCTGTCTCGGTACTAATCGCACTATACTAGAATTGAAACTGTACTTTAGAAGGATTAAATCCCAATGCTTTGTAAAGTACTAATCGCACTATACTAGAATTGAAACTGTACTTTAGAAGGATTAAATCCCAATGCTTTGTAAAGTACTAATCGCACTATACTAGAATTGAAACCATTATCAGAACCGATCATTCCACCCTCCGATGAATGTACTAATCGCACTATACTAGAATTGAAACACAGCAGAAAATCAAAAAGGAGCTTCTCAGCTCCTGTACTAATCGCACTATACTAGAATTGAAACAGACGATACTCACGAAGAATTTCGTTCGACACTGCCAGTACTAATCGCACTATACTAGAATTGAAACGTTCTTAAAATATCTTCTGCTATATCTTTGAAAGTAGTACTAATCGCACTATACTAGAATTGAAACTTGTAAAGTCAAAAACCAAAACAACATCTTAGTCAGTACTAATCGCACTATACTAGAATTGAAACTTGCTCTCAAGTCCGCTAAATATATATGATGGCATAGTACTAATCGCACTATACTAGAATTGAAACAACGACATGAGCAGAGAGCGAAAAGGATATAAGATTGTACTAATCGCACTATACTAGAATTGAAACGGGAAAATGTTGTTTATTCGCTAAATACTTAGTATTGTACTAATCGCACTATACTAGAATTGAAACACGTATGTAAGATTATTACATGGAAAACCCTCATCACGTACTAATCGCACTATACTAGAATTGAAACCTCGAAACGCTTAAGACAAAGATAGTGTTTTTATTGTACTAATCGCACTATACTAGAATTGAAACTCGAAATATCGCCCTCTCATATATACAATGTCTGCGGTACTAATCGCACTATACTAGAATTGAAACGTTGCATTTTTGCCTACTAAGGACAAGGATAACGCTGTACTAATCGCACTATACTAGAATTGAAACGCGAGACCGGAAGTGAACGCTTGCAATAGATCACGGTACTAATCGCACTATACTAGAATTGAAACTCGAAATATCGCCCTCTCATATATACAATGTCTGCGGTACTAATCGCACTATACTAGAATTGAAACTTATGATACCATTAACTGTTTCGCCGAATCCATCAAGTACTAATCGCACTATACTAGAATTGAAACTATGGCTACCTAATAATACTAAAAATATAAACAACCGTACTAATCGCACTATATTAGAATTGAAATATCTACCTGGTATAGATTACCAGACCAACACTTGTCGTACTAATCGCACTATATTAGAATTGAAATATCTACCTGGTATAGATTACCAGACCAACACTTGTCGTACTAATCGCACTATATTAGAATCGAAAATAGGACTCGCATAATGGAATCCATATCGAAGAACGAAATATATCTTCGTACTTACTTATCTTTGTAATAATCGAACTATATTAGAAATTATTTTTCCAAATTATTCAGGAGATAATTCTATGGAATTTATTGTAATCGCTTTAATCTCATTAGTCATGTTCTCAATGATAGGTTACACTATTTACATAGTAATAAGATTGATATACCACTTCATCTTCAAAGGTCATATAAGAGAATTATCTCCCCCGAATAAAAGCAGCATTAATCTTTTAATACGTCATCTAACTAAATACATCCGTTAGTATTTTTGTTATTCCTGACTCGGAATTTTATATGAAAAAATTTCTATGATAATTTTAGACCTGCTAAATGTTTTAGATGATCTTAGAGAGATTGCGCTTACTGCCCTTCTGCCGGAATTAACCGACGTTTCACGGCGAGTAATTTTTGCAAAGCAACTTTCCTGGGATGGCTTAAAGCCATATGAAGATTTTGTTATTATGCAGAATAAAATAATTAAAGAATGTGTTGAAATAGAAATGACTCCTTTCGGCGAATGTGTAAGAAATCAAGAAGAGCTCAAACCATTAACAAGGTCCACAGAGATTAATTAAAACCAATTAGAAATTCTTCTTGAAATTTTTGACAAATTTCCCGCTGAAAATTGACCCACCCAATAACAAAATTCGATAAAATAAGGAACAAGAGATGCCGAACTGATTAAAGCCGAAGGACTAGCGAATAAAAAGTAGCTATTCGGGAAAATTGATTCCTTATGATTTAATTCACTCTGATTTTGTTGAAACATAATAAGGATATTCTTATCTTTATAAAAAAATCGATAAGGGGCGAGACTATCATGAAACGTCTAGTAATATTTTTTTTCCTATCTGCAATCTTTACTACCACCACTTTCAGCCAATTAGAATGGATGGTTTATAAATTCCCATTACTTTCTGACAATCGAGTTTCTGATGTTACTTTTGATAGTAATGGTGATACATGGATAAGCAACTACCTTGCAATTACCCGTATAACTGCTGACTATCGATTTATCTTCTATAATGACTACAATTCCGGACTGCCTTGGGGTTATATAAAAGGTATTACAATTGATTCACCAGGCGATAAATGGATATCTTCTCTTTCCGGAGGTCTTATAAGATTCTCCGAACAAGCAGAAGATTCTTCTCAATGGACAATTTTCAATCAATCCAATTCCGGACTGCCTGACGACCGCCTGCTCTGCCCCATAGCAATCGATAACGAGGGAAATAAATGGATCGTCAACATGGGTGGATTAGCAAAATTTTCGGGTAGTGCGCTTGGCTCAGAAGGATGGACAATTTATAATTCTGAAAATTCACCTCTTCCATATAACGGAATAAATTGTATCGAAATTGATGCAGATGGTTTAATCTGGATCGGGACAGGAGATGGATTGGCTACTTTTGATGGCATATCTAATTGGAAAGTTTATAAACCTTCTAACCCTATTTCAATCGAGGGATTACCTCATAATCATATATATACAATTGCCTTTGATCAAAATAATACTTGGATCGGTACTCCAAGCGGATTAGTTAAGTTCGATGGCACATCAATGACAACATATAATAAAGATAATTCCAATATAGCTGATAATTCTGTTTTAGCTCTTGCCATTGATTTTAATGGCACTCTTTGGATTGGCGGAAATTTTGGTTTAACAAAATTTGATGGTTCAAATTGGATTACTTTTAATACTTCAAATTCCGGACTGCCAAACAACTCAATAAATTCT
The DNA here is from genome assembly GCA_023230485.1 of Melioribacteraceae bacterium. GTDB lineage: Bacteria > Bacteroidota > Ignavibacteria > Ignavibacteriales > Melioribacteraceae > BRH-c32. The sequence continues at coordinate 31,672 of JALNXG010000041.1, read as the reverse complement.
ATTACAATAGATGCTAGTGGAAATAAATGGATTTCTACAGGTACCGGCTTAGCCGTTTTTAAAGAAGGGGGCATTGTCTCGGTCGAAGAAATCGAACCTTCTTTTACGATTGACTATTCATTAAATCAAAATTACCCGAATCCCTTTAATCCTACTACAAAAATAAATTTCTCGATTCCAATTTCAGAATTTGTTACAATAAAAATTTATGACATTCTCGGCAGAGAAGTAACAACATTAATTAATGAATTTAGGAATGCAGGGAATCATCAGATTGATTTCAATGGTAACGGATTAACGAGCGGTGTCTATTTTTATAAAATATCTTCCGGTAACTATTCAGAAACAAAGAAAATGATCTTATTGATGTAAAGACTTTATAGTTTGGTAAACCCTCATTGCAGAATTAATTATGACTTGCGGTTTTTTAACAATAGCGTTTTAGTGCGAGAAAATATTTTTTATCTGTTCAATATTCTTTTTATTTACGAGGACGAGCACTGTATCGCCTGTTTCTAATACCGTTTCACCAATCGGTATGATGCTCGTTTCATCACGCCAGATAAGTATTATCCTGCTATCATGGGGGAAATCTAACTCCACTATCTGCCTCCCTTTCATATTTGAATTGTAAGGGATTATAAATTCCAATAAATCAGTATCGAGACTTGTTGTGGCATTGAACTCAATCGGAAGCTCCGGCTTCTTTTTTTCTTCTTGACTTAATTTCAATAACTTCGCAACGGGATTAATCGTCCACCCCTGCAATACAGTCGAAAGTACAACAATAAAAAAGACTACATCAAAAATCATATCTGCTTTTTCGATCCCTGCGAGCAATGGAAATGTTGCCAAGATAATAGGCACTGCCGCCCTTAATCCCACCCACGAAACAAATAGTTTTTCTTTCCAATTATATTTGAATGGTATGAGTGCAATAAAAACACTTATCGGACGAGCAACAAACATTAATGCCGCACCTACTATTAATCCAATCCCCATTACTTCGATTAATCTAGATGGATAGATTAATAAACCAAGGGTCAAGAACATCGCTAACTGTCCGAGAACTGCAAGTCCATCAAAGAATCTGATTGAACTTTTTTTATGAATGAATTGCGAATTACCGATTACTATCCCACCAATATATAAAGCCAAAAATCCACTTCCGCCAATTAACGCAGTAAATGAATATAGGGTTATACATACGGCTATCGCGAAAACAGGATAGATTCCTTCATAAGCGAATTTTAGTTTATTGATTGAATAGACCATTGCTTTACCAATTATCAATCCTGTTGCCGCACCGATACTCATCTGCATAAAAAACATTCCGATAATCGATAGATATGATTTATCGGGCATTAAGATTAATTCGAGTGTGCTTATCGTAAGGAAAATCGCCATCGGATCATTACTACCTGATTCCAATTCTAAAATGGGTTTAATATTCCCTTTTAAGCCGATTCTTCTCTGACGCAAAATTGAAAATACTGCAGAAGCATCGGTAGATGAAATTATTGCTCCTATCAAAAAACTCCATAGGAACGATACATCCAAGATAAAATGAATGAGAGTACCTACAATTAATGCAGTTAAAAATACTCCTAAAGTTGCCAATGATAATGAGGGTAAAAGTGCTTTTTTTCCTGTTGACCAATTAGTTTCTAAGCCACCAGAAAATAAAATAAATATAAGAGCGATAGTGCCGATTGATTGAGCGAGAGCCGGATCATTAAAATATATATTGCCAATACCCTCCGAACCCGCAAGCATGCCTACTCCGAGGAAAAGAAGCAATGTCGGTATTCCGATATTATCTAATATTTTAGCAAGTAATATACTTGTCAATAAGAGAACACCGATTATCAGTAATAGATATTCTAATGAGAGCATTTAGTAATCTTGATTAAAGTTATTGAAATATACAAAATTCACTTACCATTGCCCTAATCTAAATTCCAAGTTTTTTTATTTTGCTTTGGAGTGTAGTCGGTTTCATTTTAAGTAAAGCTGCTGCTCCTGAATTTCCATAAATTTTCCCTTCTGCCATTTCTAATGCTTTAAGAATAATCTTTTTTGTTTCCTCTTCAAACGAACTGATTGAGTCTTTTCCGGTATTAATTAATTTCGCATTATCATTCTTTTCAAAAATCAAATGGATTGGTTTTATAAAACCATCTTTTGCGAGTATAGCTCCCCTTTCGAGTGTATTCTGAAGTTCCCTAACATTTCCGACCCAGAGGTTCCCTTCTAATACTTTTATTGCTTCATCGGATAGGAATAATCTTTTACCGAATTTTTTTGAAAGTTTCTCCAAAAAATAATTTGATAGTAAAAATATATCCCCTTTTCTTTCCCTTAATGGGGGAAGTGTAATTGGAAAAACATTCAAGCGATAAAACAAATCCTCTCTAAATTTTTTCTCTTTAACTTTTTCTTCGAGGTTCACATTAGTAGCGGCTATAATTCTTACATCTGCATGATAAGTATTCTCGCTTCCGAGGCGTTCGAAAGTCCCTTCCTGAATTGCTCTCAAAAGTTTTGGTTGTATCTCATAGGGGAGATCACCAACTTCATCCAATAAGAGAGTACCTCCATCAGCTAATTCAAATCTTCCTCTTCTAGAATTAGCCGCTCCTGTAAAAGCCCCTTTCACATGTCCAAAGAGTTCACTCTCGGCTAAATTATAATTTAGTGCAGAGCAGTTCAAAGCAATAAATGGTTTTTTTGATAAATTTGAGAGTGTGTGAATTGCTTTAGCTGCTTGCTCTTTTCCCGTGCCTGTTTCTCCCAAAATAAGTACGTGCGAATTTGTCGGGGCTACTAATTTTATTTTATTTATCACTTGCATCCATGTATAGGAATTACCTATTAATCCTTCGATCGTATTTCCAATATCTCCGAGTAAAGAAGTCCTTTCGTACATAAGAGCTTCTTTTTCATTTGCCAAATTTTCATTTTCAATAGTCTGAAGCAATGCTAATGAAATAAGCTTCGAAAGAGTTTGTGCAATACTTACTCGTTGTGGTGTAAAAATATCGCACTGCCGATGATCTAAAGTCATTAATCCGAGAATTTTATTATTAACTTTTAACGGGGCTAACATACACGAATGCCCCATTGGCAAGTCAAGTACTTCTTCATAAGTATCATGATGATTTTCATCCGTTGTTTCTTCCACTAATTTTACTTCACCGATTCGCATCACTTCTTGAAGATCAGGCCGGTTAGCTAAACCAATCTGATATTTTTCTATTTCCCTATTCACAAGCGGTCCCTTCGCATAGCGTACTTTTAGCCGATTATCTCCTTCCCTGCTTAATATTACCGCCAGTTCATAAGGTATAATCTCATTTATTGCCTCTAGAACAATATCCATTGTTCTATTTGGTGTTAATCTAAAATTAGCTTCATCAAGTAATATGTTATTTTCCATTTTTCCTCACCGATATTACGTTTACAACGATATTTAGTCGGCAACAATAACGAAATACCGTGTATTTTTCAAATACGTTTTGCCTTTTATTACTTAACTCATTATATTAAAACAAGTTAACTAATAAAATATTCCTGGTATGCTCTTTGTATAACTATTAATAAACATAATAAAAAGGAGAATCAAAATGAAAACATTACTAAACTCAGAAGTGAAGAACGAAATTGCCGGATTATTGAAACCCATTTTAGCAGATGAGCAGGTTTTATATGTAAAAGTTAGAAATTATCATTGGAACATCACAGGAAACCAGTTCTTTGCGCTGCACGTAAAATTCGAGGAATTATATACTGAATTGGCTTTAGATGTGGATGAAATTGCTGAGAAGATTCGTGTACTCGGCGTTTTCGCTCCAGGTTCTATGAGCGAATTTCTTAAACTCTCAGGTATAACTGAAGAAAAAGAAAATAACTATCCTGATCAATTTCAGATGACCGATAATGTTGCAAACGATTATGAATTTTTAACTGTGAGAATAAAAGATGCTGGTGCTAAAGTGCAGGAACTTGGCGATGAAGTTACCGCCGGTCAGCTTTATTATTTAGCAGAAAAATATGATAAACATGTGTGGATGCTTAAATCAATGGTACAGAAATAATTTTGTGAAAACTATATAAATCGCATAATTTAAATTAATCTGTGAAAAAATAATTATAAGTTATTTATATGAAACCGCCTTAGTAGTAATTAGGGCGGTTTTTTTATTGGCGGAATAAAATTATTATACATAGATTAATTGTCTGATTAAAATTAAAAAGGAGTAATATGATACAAACGAAAGGATATGCAGCGAAATCTGCCACAACACCATTAGAGCCTTGGAATTTTGAAAGGAGAGAAGTCGGAGCAAAAGACGTTCATATAAAAATACTTTATTGTGGCGTTTGCCATTCAGATATTCATTTTGCACGTAGCGAGTGGTTCCCTACTAATTATCCATTAGTTCCAGGTCATGAAATCGTTGGTAAAGTATTAGAAGTTGGTAATGACGTTACAAAGTATAATGTTGGCGATACAGTCGGCGTGGGTTGTCTTGTTGATTCATGTCATTCATGTCCAAGCTGTGAAGCAGGTCAAGAACAGTTTTGCGCAGAAGGAATGATCGGAACTTATGGCTCTCAAGAAAGGGGTAAAGAGACTTTCACTCAGGGCGGTTATTCAGATCAAATAGTTGTAGATGAACATTTTGTTTTGCGTATTCCCGAAAATCTTCCATTGGATAAAGTTGCCCCACTTTTATGTGCCGGAATTACAACCTATTCGCCTATAATGAGATGGAGAATGGGTGAGGGTGATAAAGTTGCCGTTCTTGGACTTGGTGGCTTAGGTCATATGGCTGTTAAAATTGCTTCTTCACTTGGTGCCGAAGTTACTATGCTTAGTACTTCACCTGAGAAAGAAAAAGATGCTAAAAAATTAGGTGCAACTAATTTTGTACTTACTACCAACGAAGAACAATTTAAGAAATATACCGGTTATTTTAATTTTATAATTAATACCGTTTCCGCTCAACATGATTATAATAAATATATGCAGTTACTTGGTGTTAATGGTGTTATGGTTTGTTTGGGAGTTCCTCCCGTTCCAACACCCGTTCATGCTATGAGCCTTGTAATGGGCAATAAAACTATTCAAGGTTCACTTATCGGCGGATTAGAGGAGACACAAGAAATGCTTGATTATTGTGGACTTAATAATATTACTTCTGATGTGGAAGTGATTCCAATTGATAAAATTAATGAAGCATTTGATAAAACTATTGCCGGAGATGTTCATTATCGTTTTGTAATTGATATGGCAACTTTGAAATAAATTATTAGAGGTTAGATGATGAATAGAAAATATCTTTTGTTTTTATCTATCACCATTTTAATGGTTTCTATAATTGCCTGCGGACAAAAAGAAGAGCCGAAAGTGGAATATAATACTAAAACTTTCAAAAAGAGTTTTGAGGCTGATAGTATTGGTTTGGTGGAATTTAATTTTGAAATTATAGAAATTGATAAAGCACCAACTCCCGCTGCGAAAGATTCTATTAACAAGTATCTCAGTTTGTTTTATAATGCATCTGTTACCGGAGAGTATGAAGTTAATAGTGTGGAGACGTTGTTTGATTCCACTTTAGCTGATTTCAAACGTGAGCTTCCGAGTGCGATTGAAATGGGTTTTCCATATAATATTGGAGTAGATAGATCGATACTGGTTGTTTTAAATAATCATAATCTTTTTACTTATAGCACTACCGGATATCAATTTACAGGCGGTGCACACGGAATGACTTATCTCATTAATTATAATTTCGATGCTGTGTCTGGTGAGCAGATCAGTTTAGACCAGCTATTTAATCCCGGTTATCATGAAACTGTTCGGCGACATGCAGAGAAATACTTTAGATCTAAAAATAATTTAATGCCGAATGAAGATTTGAATGCTGCGGGTTTTTGGTTTGAAAATAACAAATATGAAATTAACGACAATTTCCTTATCGGAAAAGACTCACTTTCATTTTTGTATAATCAGTATGAAATTGCGGCTTATGCTTACGGGCAGTTTGAAGTTAAGATACCCTATAACGATATAAAAGATATTATTAATAAAGATGGGGCTTTGAAATTCGTCTTTGAAAAATAAAAATAATCACGAGTTTTCTTTTACTCCTATCGGATATGTAAAGTCAGATTTTAAGCACCGATACGAGACTCCCCGTCAAGGAGTTCTCGCCGGTGATTCTGTTTCTTATATTCAATTAGAAGAGGGTAATAATTTCCAGCAGGCAATTAAAGAATTGGAAGGGTTTGATAGAATTTGGGTTATATATGTTTTCCACTTGAATAATAATTGGAAAACGATGGTTAATCCGCCTCGACATTTAGATAAAAAAGTTGGAGTATTTGCCTCCCGCTCCCCACATCGCCCCAATCCAGTCGGTATCAGTTGCGTAAAATTGGAAAAGATCAGCGGTCTGAAAATTTATATAAGTGAATCTGATATTTTAGATGGCTCACCCGTACTCGATATTAAACCGTATCTTCCCTATTCAGATTCCTTCCCTGATTCTTCTACCGGGTGGGTTAGAACTGATATTGGCGAAAAATATAGTGTTGAGTTTTTACCTGCGGCTGCGGAAGCTTGTGATTGGTTAGAAAAAAATGCTGAAATTAAACTGATGAATTTCGCTCGACTTCAATTGGAATTTAAACCTTCGGATAATTCACGAAAACGTGTATCTAATTTAGGTAATGATTTTGAATTGGCTTATCGAACGTGGCGAATTAATTATACTGTTGATGAAATTGGAAAGAAAGTAGTAGTAAAAAATATCCGTAGCGGATATACTTTAGAGGAACTCTCCTCCCCCGAAGATAAATACGAAGACAAAACCCTACATAAGAAATTTAATAAACTGTCATAGATACTTTTTTGGCATTTTCTATACATGATAAAGTTATCATGACAACTTTTTGCCATTATCTATACATGATAAAGCTATCATGACTACTTTTTGGCATTTTCTATACATGATAAAACTATTATGATCTCTTTTCTTTAAGAACTCTTCTACCGGTCTGGCTTTTCCATCAAGGTATTCTATATAAAAAGAAAAAGGGCGAAGCCCTCCCCCGCCCCCGTTCTCATTTCCCTGAATATATATCCAGAAAATATAAACTTATCTATCTCAATTAGGAATCATCGCTTAAAAATTACTTAAGAATTACTTAAATATCCATTTCCTCGATTAACAAAGAGATAAATTTTTAGTTAATCTTTCATAAAGAATGAAGTTTTAATACAATTATTCATTTTTATTAACTTTTTCTTTGTTATTTTTATTTCATTATTAACTTATTGTACTTTATATGTCAGAAGACGATTTAAAAGAAAATAATCCCGAACCTAATTACGATCCTGAACAGAATCCTGAAGAGGATACTCCCCCATTAAAATCGACCATCAATCCCGTTTATGCAGCATTCTTTGCCCTCTTCGCCGTATTTATTCTTTATCAGTTCGGTGGGGGAATACTCACCATTCTTATTCTCGGGACAGATTTCCAAAAGGCTGACGTTAATGCAACCCGATTACTGACAATGGGTGGACAGATTCTCTTTATTCTCCTACCTGCACTCCTTTTTACAAAATATTTTTATAGTGATATTACTCGAGTCCTCCGTGCACATTTACCTCATTGGAAAGAGATTGCGGTTTTTACCTTAGGGTTATTCATTCTTACTCCACTTCTCCAAAACGTAATCTATATTCAAAATTATCTTTTCGATTTAGCTGCGAAAAACTTAGACGTATTTAAAAATTTCAAGGAGATGTTCGATCAATTAGATAAAATGGTTGAAGGTGCTTATGGAAGTTTACTTAAAGCAAACAATCCCTTAGAAGCAGTTTTAATAATCACAGTAGTAGCCGTTACACCCGCCATCTGCGAGGAAGTTTTTTTTCGAGGCTTTGTAATGACAAGTTTCAACCAGAAATTCAAACCCTTTTTCAGTGCATTTATTACGGCATTCTTTTTCGCCATTTATCATTTTAATCCTTATGGTTCTTTGGCTTTAATACTTCTCGGATTATATTTCGGATTCGCAGCTTATACATCTAATTCAATAATCGTTCCGATGTTTTTACATTTCTTAAATAATTTTTTAGCAATACTTGCATACTTCATACTAGGTAGTGATGAGTTATTAAACTCAAAATTACCCGATGATGGTGCAATCACACCCCACTTTATAAGTCTTTTCTTTTTGACGGTAATCTTCTTTATTTTTATTTATCTTTTAAAGAAGAACTACCATAAGTTCGCAACTAAATAATAGGAGGTTATTATGATCTGCCCTAATTGTGAATCTGAATATATTGATGGAATAACAACGTGTGCTGATTGCAGCATTGAGCTTATTCCAGTGGAAGAATTCAAAGGGAACTTGGTTACTCCTTCGGATTGGGTTATTGCATTTACTTCTATGGACCCTATTGAAGTAGATATGCTTAAAGCTAATCTTGAAGGTGCTAATATTGAGTGCCTCATTCTTTCGCAAAAAGATAGCAGCTATAACATTTCTAACGCTAATTTTTCACTTGTTAAATTATTAGTGAAAAAATCGGACGCAAAAACTGCAATGGCTATTATAAATGATATAAATGACCGTGCCGAAGAGAATGAAGAAAATGAAGAGAATGAAGAAGGTTAAATGAAATTCAATAATCTATCAGTAAGAATTGCCGTTGCCCTTATCGGTATCCCTGCTTTAATTGCTCTTAGCTTAACAGGCAGATTGGCTTTTCTTGCCTTTATTCTCGGTATCGGAATTGTCGCATTATATGAATTTCATGTAATGGTAAAGTCTAAAGGTCATTCAGCCAATTTGCTTCTTAGCGGATTGGCATTGATCTTAATAATTATAAATGCTTATTCGGAATTTATTAGTTTCGAAATCTTAATTACAATCGTCATTCCTCTCATTTTGTTTTATGAGCTTTTCCGAAATAAAAATTCAGCGATTCAAAATATCGGTTCTACATTAATTGGAATTTTTTATATCGGACTTTTTTCTTCCTCATTAATTAAGATTCGAGAATTTTATAGCTATTCCGGTTCGATATATGAGCAAGGTGGATTTTTAATAATTAGTATTATGGTAACAATTTGGGTATGCGATTCAGCAGCATATTTCTTCGGAATTGCATTCGGTAAGAATAAACTTTTTCCTCGGGTAAGCCCAAATAAAAGTTGGGAAGGAGCTATTGCTGGTTTTGCTTTTTCCATTTTAACGATGATTGTTCTTCGCTCTTTTTTTATTGATTTTTTGCAGTGGATTGATGTCCTTGCTATTGGTGTAATTATCGGTTCTATTGGTCAGGCGGGTGATTTAATTGAAAGTCTTTTTAAGCGTGATGCCGGAGTAAAAGACTCTTCTTCAATTCTTCCAGGTCATGGCGGTGTTTTCGATCGCTTCGATTCTCTTCTCTATTCTGCCCCAGTTATCTATCTGTATCTACATTTTTTTGTAAAATAATATTTGTTAGTGAAAGGATTTTAAGTAATAATGCCTAAGAAAGAAAAAATTTCTATAATTACACTTGGTTGCTCTAAAAATACCGTTGATTCGGAACGATTAATGAATCAATTTAAATTAAATAAATTTTCGTTAGTCGATGATTCTAATGATGCTGATTCTGTGATAATTAATACATGCGGATTTATTGATGCCGCTAAAGAAGAATCTATTAATACAATTCTTGAAGCTATCGAACTTAAGAAAAGTGGAAAATTAAAAAAAGTTATTGTTGCAGGTTGTCTTTCCGAACGCTACAAAGAAGATTTGCTAAAGGAAATCCCTGAAGTGGATGCTTTCTTTGGTACTGAAAAATATGAAGAGATATTAAAAGAGTTCGGTGCTGATCTTAAATATGAACTTCTCGGCGAAAGATCACTCACTACGCCGAAGCACTTCGCATATCTAAAAATTTCTGAAGGGTGCGATAACCCATGTTCATTTTGTGCAATTCCATTAATGCGAGGACTTCATAAATCTGCCCCGATGGAAGATTTGCTTAAGGAAGTAAAATTCCTCGCGGATAAAGGTGTAAAAGAGATTAATATTATTGGGCAGGATACAACTGATTACGGAAAAGAAACGGGTAATAGAAATGCCGCTGAGCTTATCCGAAAAATCACAGAAGTTAAAGGTATTGAATGGGTAAGGTTATTATATGCTTATCCATCTCACTTCCCCGATGATCTTATTGATGAGATAGCCAATAATCCAAAAGTTTGTAAATATGTAGATATGCCTTTGCAGCACATTTCTGATAAAGTGCTAAAATCGATGCGACGAGGAATTACAAAAAGAAGAACTATTGAGCTTTTAGAGGAACTTAAAAAACGAGTTCCAGGTATAACTCTTAGAACAACATTTATTGTCGGTTATCCTGCAGAGACCGAAACAGAATTTATAGAGCTTTGCGATTTCGTTAAAGAAATGGAGTTTGATAGAGTTGGCGTTTTTAATTATTCAGTCGAAGAAAATACACCAAGTTTTATTTTAGGCGATCCAGTTCCTGATGAAGTAAAAGAAGAAAGGAAATCGATTCTAATGGAGATTCAAAAAGAGATTTCTACATGGAAAAACGAAAAATTAATTGGAACGACTGCAAAAGTAATTATTGACGGGAAAGATGGTGAATATTATATAGGAAGAACCGAAAGAGATGCTCCTGAAGTTGATGGTGAAATTCTAATTAACGCAATAGATAATGAGCTGAAAATAGGTAATTTTTATGACATTGAAATTGATGATAGTAATGAGTATGATTTATTTGGAAATTTAGCCAGAAAAGAAAAAAGGTAATGCTATGAAACGAATTTTACTAATAACATTTATTTTATTTGCTGCTCACACTATCAATGCGCAAGTAGAATACTCAAGTAACTCACAATTTTTGAAATCTGCACCTGTGTTTTCAATAGATGCAGCATCATATAAAAGTAGTAAAGAGGGTAAATCAAGAGTCGATTTTTTTATACAAGTTCCTTATGCTAATATTCAATTTGTAAAAAAGGGAAGTGAGTTTCTTGGCGGGTATAATATTACTCTCACTTTCTATACTGAAGATAAATCACGCATTATGTTTGAAAGTATGTGGAAAGAAAAACTTTCATCCGGCAGTTTTGAGGAAGCTAATTCCGGCGATAATTTTAATATCAGTTACAAATTTTTTGATCTTACTCCGGGAAAATATAACCTTAAATGTACAGTAGAGGATTCCGATTCAAGAAAAAGCAGCAGCCGAGAATTTCCGCTTAACATAAGAGAGATTGCTGATTCATTAGATATTAGTGATCTACTATTAGTAACCGATGTACTCAAAGATTCTTTGGGTGAATCGATTGTTCCTAATGTTGGACGAATGGTAACAAATAAAACTTCGGAACTTTCGGTTTATTTAGAAATTTATTCTAGTAAAAACCAGCAGGCTTATATCGATTTCACAATGAAAGATATTAAGAATGGAAAAGATTTCAATCAACTAAGTCCACAGGAATTAAGAAAAGGAATTAATAAAGTAATTCATACATTTACGAAAACTGATTTTGTAGTTGGTGATTATTCAATTTTAGCTGTGCTTAAAAACAGCGAGTGGAAAGAGATTAAATCGACCGAGAAAACATTCATTTCAAAAATTTTTGGTGTGCCAAGCGGAATTGCTGATCTCGATAAAGCAATAGATCAAATGTTATATATCGCTTCTCCAAACCAATTGGATGATATAAAAGATTCTAAAACTTATGAAGAAAAATTGAATCGATTCTTAGCCTTCTGGCAATCGAAAAAACCAAGTCAGAGTACGGAAGAGAATCCAGTTATGTATGAATATTATCGAAGGATCGATTATGCCTCGAAGACTTTCAAAGGTCTTGGCGAAGGTTGGCGTTCCGATATGGGTATGATTTATGTTACTTTTGGACCTCCGAATAACGTTGATCGACATCCTATTGATGCCTATTCAAAACCATACGAAGTATGGGAGTATTATGAAATTAATAGATCATTTGTGTTTTCAGATAACACCGGATTCGGGAATTATCGTTTAGTCAATCCCGATTTTAGCCGCTGGCCCGGTTATAGATATTAGAGGTAATTAATGGTACTCACTGTTACACTGAACCCATTATTAGAGCATCGTCTTTATTTTAACGACGTAAAATACCAGACCGTTAATAGAAGTTATAGAGAATCTTTTTCCGCAGGCGGCAAAGGTATTAATGTAAGCAGACAGCTAAATAAAATAAATATTAAAAACCAAGCTGCCACATTTATCGGCGGTAATAATGGAAAATTATTTCGTTCAATTCTTGCATCTGAAGGAATTGAGCTTATTCCTATCTCTTCCAAACAAGACCTTAGAAGTGCTTCTCTAATTATTAATGAATCAGAAAAATCACTTACTACTTTCTTTTCACCTGATAAACAGATACCCGAAGACGAAAGTGCTGACTTGATGAATAAGCTTGATAAGATGATTCAAAATTGTTCTACGGTTGTATTCTCCGGTAGCTCTCCTTCTCAATACACTGATATTATTTTTTCCTATGGAATCGAATTAGCCAATAAATATGATAAAATCTCGATACTGGATACTTATGGGAAGCACCTCTCAAATTCAATTGAAGCATCTCCAACAATTATACATAATACAAAACAGGAGATTGAATATTCATTTGGCATCTCTCTATCAGACGAAAATGAAATTAGGGATTACCTAAATTTACTTTATAAAAAAGGGATAAAACTCGCATTCATCACAGACGGAGGGAATCCTGTTTATGCTTCCAAATTCGATTTTCATTATAAATGTACACCACAGGAAATTGTAGTTTTAGATGCTACGGGTAGTGGCGATTCTTTTACTGCTGGTTTAACTTATGGAATGGAACAGGCACTAGTATTTGAAGATTTTTTCAAACTCTCCGTTGCGCTCGCTTCAGCTAACGCTTCAAAATGGGAAACTAGTAGTATCAGCTTAGAAGATGCGGAGAAATTGCTTCCTCTTATTAAAATTGAACCGATTGGAAAAAAAATGAAAATCTTAGATGATTCACCGACTATTTAAATATTTTTTTTTTCTATCCCTCTTCTCATCTTTAATTTTTTCACAGAGCAAATCATCACTTATTATTAATAATATTTTCTTTAATCATACCGGCAGCGATTCATTAATCTTAACCCGATATTTTAATGAATTGAAAGGCGATGAATTAATAGAAGAAAATATCAATTACACAATTAATAAAATTCTCGATTACTATGAAGAAACCGGTTATCCATTTGCCGAGATAAAAATTATCGATACAAAGATTAACTATGATTCATCAGAATCAGAATACTTAGCTGATATTACTTTTAATATTACACCTGATAAATTAAGCAAAATTAATAACATAAGAATTACAGGGAATGACAAAACTAAGCCACACGTAATCTTGCGAGCATTACGATTAAATTCAGGTGAGATTTATTCACAAAAAAGAATAAATGAAATTCCTAAGCGATTAAATCGACTTAGGATATTTGAGCCGGTAGATCTTCCTGTTTACTATTTAGACCCCGATTCAAATGGAATTCTGGAGATAAAGGTAAAAGAAAAAGTAACTAATAACTTTGATGGTATAGTCGGCTATGTCCCCTCGCAAAACGATAATCAAAAAGGTTTTTTTACCGGTTTCGTTAATATTGGACTTCGCAATTTATTCGGAACTGGAAGGGATGCTTTTTTCAAATGGCAGCAGGAAGAGAGAAATTCTCAAGAGCTTCAGATGAAATATCTTGAACCGTGGCTATTTGGTTTCCCTTTTAATGCGGGCTTTGAACTTTATCAAAGGAAACAAGATTCCACTTATGTTCAGCGTTTCCTTAAAATAGATCTCGAATATCTCGCAACCGAAGATATCTCCGCAGGAATTAATTTCTCTACACAATCAACAATCCCATCTGTGCGCGTAAATAAAGTTTTTACTTTATTCAATTCTTCTGAATTAACTACCGGTGCATTTTTAAAGATCGATACAAGAGATGATTTTTATTCACCACGAAAGGGTTTTTATCTCTTCAATTCATATAAAATTTCATCAAAGAAGATTAATGGTCCAGTAGAATTTATTACTCCCGAAATGAAAACTAAATTATATTTGCAGAGAATTGAAATCGATCTGCTTATGTATTACGAACTCTTTAATAATAATGTAGCTGCTTTAGGTCTTCACGCAAAGGAATTAAAAGGGGATTCATTTGAAGTCAGCGATCTTTATTCTCTTGGCGGAACAAATTCGCTTCGTGGATATAGAGAGCGACAATTCCTAGGACATCGAATCTTTTGGTCGAATCTTGAATATCGATTATTAATCGAGGGACGATCATTTGTTTTTGTTTTTTTTGATACGGGATATTTTCTTTATAATACTTCCGGGTTTTTTACAGGTTATGGTATTGGAATAAATGTGGAAACGGGTCTCGGCGTTCTAACCGTTAATTATGCGCTCGCGAAGGGAGATAGTTTTAGTAATGGTAAAATTCATTTTGGTATCTTAAGTGAGTTCTAATGCAAAATAAAATTTTTGATAATAGTTTTTTATCAGATGAAATAAAAATAATTGCGGGAGTGGATGAAGCAGGACGTGGACCGCTTTCCGGTCCCGTTGTTGCAGCCGCTGTTATTTTCGATAATTCAGTTTTTATTGAAGGGATTATGGATTCCAAAAAAATTATTGAAACTAAAAGAGAACTGCTTTACGAACAGATTATATCGAAATCACTTTGTTATGGAATCGGTATAATTGATAATATCGAGATAGATGAAATTAATATTTTGCAAGCAGCTCTTAAGGCAATGAAAATCGCAGTCTCCCAAATAAGCATCACTCCGGATTTAGTTTTGATAGATGGCAATAAATCTTTCATAACTGAACTAAATACAAAAACAATTATTAAGGGCGATGATAAATCATTCTCTATTGCAGCCGCATCAATAATAGCTAAGGTTACAAGAGATAGAATCGTTCGCAATCAAGCTCTTCTTCATCCCGTTTATAAATGGGAGAAAAATAAAGGCTATGCAACTAAAGAACATATCAGTGCAATAAAAAAATGCGGCGTAACTCATTTACATAGAATGACATTTCTTTCGAGAATTTTAGATGAAAGTAAATAATAAAAATTTCGGCGGTAGCGGAGAGAAACTTGCTGCTGACTTTCTGCAGAAAAAGGGATATGAAATTATTAGACTTAACTATAGATTTCATCACGGCGAAATAGATTTAATAGCCAAAGAAAATGAAGTATTAGTTTTTGTGGAAGTAAAAACAAGATTATCAGATAAATACGGCAGTCCAATCACTGCCATTTCAAAAAGCAAATTAAACCAAATACGTAAAATCGCCGAAGCATATATTGCAGTAAATAAAATAAAAGATACCGATTGCAGAATAGATTTTATCGGTATCTTATATAAAAACGGTGAACCTGAAATAGAACATATAGAAAATATCGGTTAATTATTTTTTCTTTTTATCGGTCTTTTTTGAATCATCTTTTTTAGAATCATCCTTAAATAAACTATCCGGTAAACCCTTATTGATTTCATAATTAGAGTAGGTAATAGTAACGCTTCCCTTCATCTCCTGCGGCACTCTTCCCTTAGTTTTATTATCATTATTATCCTGCTGCATCGGATTCATAGGCATCGACATCTCACCAAAATTAAAATAAAACTTAGCGGTTTCAGGAAGTGGTAATATTTGATTAACGGCATAATTTAATTCAATTTTAATTGTGCCTGCTTTTTTTGCAATGGTTTCTATTTTTCTAATAAGTGACTGTCCATTGTCTATCCACAATGTTGTCATTATAACATTAGACGAATCAGAATTAGGAATTATTTTTATTACATCAGTTGTGTAATTTCCTAATTTTTCTTGTCGAATATAAAGAGTATTGAAATCTCCTTCGAGCAATTGCATTGGAGAAAAATTAATTCCCTGTTTCGGAAGCATTGCAAATCCTTTCGATTCCATCTTTACTTTATCTGGTTTCTTAAAATAAATAACCGCTTTAGTATCAGGCATTTTTATAAAATCAAAATCAACCTTTACATTTACATCACACTTGTAATCATTAATTTTTTCAAATTTACTTTTTACTACCGATAGAATTTTATCTGCATTATTATTCTGTGCGTTTAATACAAAAGTAATTGCAAAGAATAGGATAAATATTTTTTTCATCATTACCTCGTCCTAAGAAAGAATATCTTTTTTAATAAAAATATATGTAGTCAAAGCATACAATCCCAATATATGTAAGAGGAGCACACCGGCATCTCTAAGAATATTCCAAACTTCTAAGGGATCGGTAAAGAAATTATCCCAACCACCCATATAAGAAGTAAAATAATATTTCTTAGCTTCTTGAAGTGCATCGATTGGAATAACCGTTAGTATCAATAAAAGTATTAGTAATGCCATAGAACCTATAATAGGACCAATTGCATTTTCAACCATTGAAGAGAAGAAAAAGGATATTGCTAAAACGGTAGTCATACTTAAAAAAGCATATCCATAAGCGGCGAGAAATCTCCAAAGTACATCATCAGCAGCAAAAATTATTAATTTACCCTTAATAGTAATAAGTTCACCTGAGCCGAATATCAGAAGACTTCCGGCAACACTCACCATGAATAAAAAAGCTAAAAGAAGGAACACATAAACTGCACCGGCGAGAAACTTACCCGTAACAAGTGTAAATCGAGATACAGGACGAGTAAGTAACATTCGATAAGTCCCTGAGGTAGCTTCACCGGCTAATAAATCCCCTCCTACAAGCACAATCAAAAACGGGATATGAATATATAGCGCCTGCAAAATAATATAACCAATTAAATAGCCATTGAATAAATTTCCTGACATAAAGAAAGAATCTTGAAGTCCGCGAGTAACGTGATTTACATATCCTGAACCTTCATAATAAAGTGCAATCTGAACGATCGGAGCTAATACACCGATTGCAATAAATCCAATATAAGTTCTCCATTTCCGGAACATTTTTTGAAGTTCTACATAGATAATAGTAGTCATTTACTTATCCCCCTCTGTAATTTTCAGGAAGAAATCCTCGAGCGATCTTACAGGCACAAGAGCGTTTACTTTAATATCATTCGTTACAAGATGTTTGTTTAAATCAGCAACTTCATTTGTCGGAAGTTCAAATAAAAGATCGTTTTTTTCGATATGTTTTAAGCTATTCTGCCAGCCGGAGAGATCAATTATCGATTTCGCTTTTTCAGCATCATCAACGGTTATAGTTACCTGCATAAAATCGGATTTAAGAAGTTCTTCTACTGTACCTTCTACAAGTGTAGTACCTTTATTAATAATAATCATTCGGGTAGCAATAATTTCCACTTCTCTTAGAATATGCGAAGAGAGAAAAACTGTTTTCCCTTTTTCGATACTGAGATGGCGGATAAGATCGCGAATCTCTTTCATGCCTTGCGGGTCTAAACCTGTTGTCGGTTCATCGAGAATAATTAATTCAGGATCGTGCAGAAGTGCCTGAGCAATTCCGAGCCGCTGTTTCATTCCATGAGAAAATGTTTTTACTTTACTATTGTATCTTTTTGCTAATCCGACAAGCTCCAACATCTCCATGATTTTTTTCTTAGATGTATCAGCACCTGAAATTCTAGCAAGGATTTCAAGATTTTTATAAGCAGATAAATAAAGATAGAAATCGGGCTTCTCTACAATTGCTCCGATTCTTCTAAGTATCTCTTTCCGGTTCTGAACTAATGGCTTCCCAAAAATATTTATCTCGCCATAATTCGGTTTTATCAAAGAAAGGAGCATTCTGATTGTAGTGCTCTTCCCTGCTCCGTTCGGTCCCAGAAATCCAAATACATCACCTTTATAAACATTCAAATCAAGATTATTGACTGCGGTAAGGCTTTTGAATTTTTTCGTGAGACTTCTTACTTCTATTATTTTTTCAGAATCCAATAGCGCTCCTTTTGTTATAACAGTTAGACGAACTTAAACGGTAGATGTTTTCTTTTTCATTCCGAAATTCGGATCAAGCGGAATAAATTTAGCAACTAAGAATGATGGAATAGTTGCAAGCATTATATAAATAAAAAATGTTTGATAACCCAATACTTCTTCGATCATACCTGAAAACATACCGGGAATCATCATACCAAGAGCCATGAAACCTGTGGCAATTGCATAATGTGAAGTCTTAAATTCTCCTTCTGCAATATGAATCATATATAATACATAAGCAGTGAAACCAAATCCATAGCCAAATTGTTCCACCGCCACACAAGCATTTATTATCCAAAAACTTTCCGGCTGAACAAGCGATAAATATACATAAACTGAATTAGGTATATTAATAGCAACGAGCATCCACCAAATCCAGTATTTTAATCCTTTTACCGATGCGGCAAAACCACCCAACAATCCGCCTAATACAAGAGAAATAATCCCTACCGTTCCATATATAAATCCTACTTCTGAAGTCGAAAGTCCAAGTCCGCCGAGATTTCTTGCATCGAGCATAAATGGTGCAGCCATCTTTACTAATTGTGCTTCTGCGAATCGGAAGAACAATAAAAACCCTAAAATCCAACCGATTTTTTTCTTAATAAAAAATTTTGAAAATGACGCAAAAAATTCTTTCGCCGCATTTGTTTCTCTTATTTCAGTAACCGAATGATCGCTATTGGGTTTGGGCAGCACTAGCCAATGATATAAAGCAAATATTACAAACATCACTGCAATTACTATGAAAGTAAAAGTCCATGCGAAAGTAATTGACTTAGTTACTTCCCAGTAACCCGCTAACATAATGAGAAGTCCCTGTCCGGCAATCATTGCAACTCGATAAAACGTACTTCTAATCCCAACAAAAAACGCCTGCTTACTTTCGTCCAACGCCAGCATATAAAATCCATCTGCGGCAATATCATGTGTTGCAGAGCTAAATGCCATCAGCCAAAAAAATAGAAGTGTGTATTGGAAAAAATTTGACATCGGAATTGTTAGAGCCACTCCACCCATCCCTGCGCCGATTATTATTTGCATAAATACAATCCAAATTCGCTTGGTCTTAAAGAGATCAACTATGGGACTCCACAACGGCTTAATTACCCATGGCAGATACAACCAGCTTGTATAAAGAGCGATATCACCATTAGAGATATCCATTCTTTTATACATAATCACAGAGACAGTCATTATAACTACATAAGGAAGACCTTCAGCAAAATAGAGCGATGGGATCCAGCTCCACGGATTTTTGTTCTTATTCATTAATTTTTCGTTTTGTTATTATTTATAATCATTTTTTGGGCAATTATTAAAGCTCCATATTCAGGTTTGTTTATCGGCTCGATTACTTGAATCCCAATAAATGTTTCATAGAGTTTCTTTTTTATCAGTTCTTTGTAGAAAAGATGATTCTCAATTAATCCCCCAAGTAGTGATATCTTAAAATCATCTTTTTTAATTTTCATAGAAACAGATTCGATCTGGTTTACCAATTCAGAAATTTCTTTATCAATTAAATTTAGACAGGCAGCATCACCATCGGCGGCGCAGTTTATTACTTCAATTCCAATTTCTGAATATTCGGGAGCACCTTTATATACATGATTAATTAATTGATGAATATCGGCAATTTTATATCTACTCATAACATGTGAAGTAAGTTTCGTATTAATCTTTTGACCGTCAAGTTCTTTGGAAACCAAGGATAAACCTTTTAGACCGAGAGAGTGTCCACTTCCTTCATCACCTAAAATTTTCCCAAGTCCGCCGCTTCTAAAATGTTCACCCGATTTATCTTTTGCGAAAACAATAGAGCCTGTTCCGCAGATGACCACTACACCATCCTCTCCATCTAACGCCCCTTCTAAAGCGGCTTCGGCATCTGTTACTACATTCATCTCTTCTACTGCAATAATATTTTCTAATTTATCTTTTACACGATATCCAAATTCAAAAGCATCATTTTTTCTTCCGGCTCCGGCAGTGGCTATTACAACCGAAACCAATTTCGAGTTTATTACATCGACAAGATTGAATGATTTCCTAATTACCTCTACTGCATTATCGACTGCTTTATCCATACCGATAGAAATAAAATTCGTAGGTCCACCAGCACTTTTAGAGATAATATTCATTCCTTTATCGCTTAATAAGCAGTTTGTTTTGCTCCCACCCCCATCTATCCCAATTAATAAATCCATCTTTACCCAGAAAATTTTAATATAATTTTTTAATATACTTAATTAGTTCTTAGATTTAAAGATTGCTAAACACCATTTGAATAAAGTATTTTTATGATTACTTTTGTAACTACATTTCTTTCATTTATTAGAGAGGCAAAAAATGAAAAATCACTTATATAAATTGTTCTTACTTTTACCACTTTTATTACTAATCACTTTTTCAGGCTGCAGTAATGATGATAATCCAACAGAACCAAACACCAAAGATAAATTAGTTGGCAATTGGACATTAACAAAAGTTACAGTTCAATTTTCGGGTATGCCGATAGTTCTTACTCCTGAGCAAGCAGGTGTTTCCGGTTCTCTAAATCTAAAGAGCGATAATACATTCGTATTCAATTATACTAATTCAGATGGAACTGAGCAAGGTATTGGAACATATTCAGTTACTGATACACAAATTACTCTCAAAGATAATGTTTCCGGTGAAACTACGATAATGCCATTTAAGTTCACAGCAAATAATAAAGTGGAAGTAACACAAGAAATGGATTATCAAGGTATGACACTTCCTGCGACAATTGAATTCACAAAACAATAATTTTATGAATATACCTACACTTATTGAAGGAAGGAATTTATCATTTAAAGACTCAATTCATAATTTTCTTTTGAATATTAGCGGATTAACAATATTTAATATTGAGTTTATAAAACAAGCTTTTAAGCCGCCATATGAAATTTTTGAAATTAAAAAACATATGGACGAATTGGGAGTTAAGACCTTCCCTATTGTAAGTATAATGGGTTTGATAATCGGTTTGGTTTTAGCAATGCAAAGCCAGCCAACATTACAAAGATTCGGTGCTACTGCTTTTCTTCCGAGCATGGTCTCGCTTTCTGTCGTAAGAGAATTAGGACCGGTGCTAACGGCATTAATCTTTGCCGGAAGAGTTAGTTCTGGTATTGGTGCGGAACTCGGCTCTATGCGTGTTACAGAGCAAATTGATGCAATGGAAGTTTCTGCCATTAATCCATTCAAATTCCTTGTTGTTACACGTGTTTTTGCAACTACTATGATTCTTCCTATCCTTACTATGTATGTAATAATAATAGCTATTTTTGGTGGTTATATTGCTGTAATTATTACTGAGAATATGAGTTTTGAATATTATAAAACAGCTGTTGTAGATGCTATCCAATTCGGGGATTTAATTCCCGGTATTGCAAAAACATTCGTCTTTGGATATATTGTAGGTATTGTTGGTTCTTATAAAGGTTATACAACTACCGGCGGAACTGAAGGTGTCGGAAAAGCATCCACCACAGCAGTCGTTATGGCTTCTCTTTTAATTCTTATTTTTGATATGGTTTTAGTTAAAATATCTTTGTGGTTATGGCCGACTCTATAATAGTTCAAATATCAAATCTAAGTAAGAGCTTCGGCTCTTTTAATGTGCTTCAGGATATTAATATCGATATCAAGCAAGGCGAAAACCTTGTTGTTTTTGGACGAAGCGGGACTGGTAAAAGTGTACTTCTTAAATGTATTGTTGGTTTACTTAAACCAGACGAAGGTACAATTAAAATTAACGATAAGGCAATTAATAAAATTCCCTTAAAAGAATTAAATGAGGTACGTAAGAAATTAGGATTTTTATTTCAAGGTGCAGCTCTTTATGATTCAATGTCAGTAAGGGAAAATCTTCAATTTCCATTAAAGCGGCATTTTGATATGACGCAAAAAGAGTTGGATGATAAAACAATTTCTACTCTTGAATTAGTTTCATTAGCCGATTCGGTCGATAAAATGCCTTCGGATCTTTCTGGCGGTATGAGGAAAAGAATTGGTCTTGCCCGCTCTATCATTACTGATCCTGAACTTATGCTTTATGATGAACCGACTACGGGACTTGATCCAATTTCATCTAAAGAAATAAGCGAACTGATTATGAGTCTCCAAAAAAAATTAAGTATGACTTCAATAGTTGTTACGCATGACTTAATATGTGCCAAGATCATAGCTGATAGAGTAATTTTTTTAAGAGATGGGCATATTGCGCATGAAGGAACAATCGAGGAACTTACCGGGTCATCTGATCCATTCCTCCAAAACTTTTTTAGTCAAGAAATAATTAAAGAATAGACGGAGCAAAAATGTTTAAACAATTGGAAGGTGCCCGCCTTGGTATTTTTATCTTTTTCGGGACAGTTCTTTTAGTAGTTTCAATTTTCTTAATCGGAAGTAAGGAATCTTTATTCGTATCAACAATAAAGATCAAGACTTATTTTGAATCGATTGAAGGACTAAAAACAGGTGCTCCTGTCAGGCTTAGTGGATATGATATTGGCAATGTATCTACAATCGAATTAGCGGATGATAATTCAGGGAGAGTGCTTGTTGTATTGGATATTCAAGATGATATGCGCCATCTAATTCGTATTGATAGCGAAGCCTCCGTGGAAACAGAGGGTCTTGTTGGTAAAAAACTTGTTACAATCACTCCCGGTTCACCTGATTTAGATGTAATTCAAGATTATGGATTTATTAAATCTTCATCTCCACTTAATATCTCTGCGGTAATAGATGAAGCAAAACAAACATTAGGATATTTAAAAGTAATTGCAGAAGATTTTTCTGAAATGAGTGAGAAAGTTAATGCCGGTGAAGGAACATTAGGTAAATTAATTAATGATGATCAGCTTTATAATGCGACTGTTTCAATCACTAAAACAGCCGATAAATCACTTGATAGCTTAACAACTAAGTTCAGTGAGATCAGTGATTATGTAGTAGGATTTGGAGAAAATCTTAAGAAAATAATTGCTAATGCAGATGAGACAATGACAAGCGTTAAAAATATTGTTACTTCGATTGAAAATGGAGAAGGCGTGGCAGGTGCTCTACTTAAAGATAAAAGCATGACAGATTCAGTTAAATCAATGATTACTAATTTTACGCGCACTGCCAAGAACGTAGATATAGCAACTATAAAATTAGCCGAAAATATGGAAGCACTTAAACATAATTGGCTTTTCAAGACTTATTTTGAAGAGCGTGGATATTGGGATGTTTCCGAGTATGAACAAAGGATTGATAAGCAACTTCAAGAAATACAAATTCAAAAACTTATTCTCGATAAGAAAATAGAAGAAATAAAAGAACTTGAGAAGAAGTTAAATAATTGATAAAAAAATATGCCAGATAAAATTATTGTTAAAGGTGCAAGGCAGCACAATCTTAAAAATATTGATTTAGAAATACCTCGTGGTAAGTTATCCGTTTTTACAGGGGTAAGCGGCTCGGGAAAATCTTCTCTCGTCTTCGATACAATCTATGCTGAAGGACAAAGACGCTATGTAGAAAGTCTTTCTTCTTATGCGCGTCAATTTCTCGAAAGAATGAATAAACCAGATGTTGATTTTATTTTCGGTATTTCTCCTGCAGTTGCAATTGAACAGAAAACAGGGGCACGAAATCCTCGATCCACAGTTGGGACTTCAACTGAAATTTATGATTATCTTCGATTGCTCTTCGCACGGATAGGTAAAACATATTGTTTTAATTGCGGTAATGTGGTTAAGAGTGCTTCTACAGGGACAGTATCTGAATGGCTCGAAACTCAATCAGAAGAAAACCGCTTTTATTTGGCATTTCCACTCCACTCCCACGAAGGAAGAAAAGTAAAAGATGAAATTGACCTTTTAATTAAAAGAGGTTTCTTCCGAATATTCTACAAAGACGAATATATCGATCTAAATGACTCTAAAGAAATCCCTAAAACAAAAGATGATCTATATGTAATAGTCGATCGATTCAAGATTCTAAAAAATAAAGTAAGAGAAAAGCTTGCCGATTCTATTGAAGTGAGTTTCAAAGAGGGGGAAGGTCGACTTACTATTATTAATGCCGATACTAACGAGAAGAAACAATTTAATAAATTTTATGAATGCTGTGGCATCCGTTATGAAGAACCGGAGCCGAGATTTTTTTCCTTTAATAATCCATTCGGCGCATGTCCCGTCTGCCAAGGCTTCGGGAAAACCTCCGGCTATGATATTGATCTTATTGTTCCTAATCCTAATTTAACTCTTGGAGATGGTGCTATTGCTCCATGGCGTTCAGTTAAGTTCTCCAAATATCAAAGGGATATGATTCAAAAAGGGAAAGGGAAAATCAATTTTAATATTCCATTTAAAGACCTTCCACAAGATCAGCTTGATTTACTTATGGAGGGATTCGATGGATTCCCAGGTATAAATGGCTTTTTTGAAATTCTCGAAAAGAAAAATTACAAGATGCATATTCGTATTCTAATGTCGAGGTATCGTGGTTATTCTACCTGCTCAGCATGTAAAGGTTCACGATTAAGACGAGAAGCTCTTCAAGTAAAAATTGCGTTCAAATCAATTCATGATATTGTGTGCATGCCTATCGATAAGGCATTAGTTTTTTTTAAGACTTTAGAATTAACTAAAACCGAACTCGCAATCGCTCAACAGATTTATGATGAATTGGTCAAACGATTTACATTCCTGAATGAAGTGGGTCTTGGGTACCTTACTCTCAATCGTCTTAGTAATACTTTATCAGGCGGCGAGACTCAAAGAATTAATCTAGCCACTTCACTCGGCTCTGCTTTGATGGGCACATTATACGTGTTAGATGAACCGAGCATTGGTCTTCATCCACGTGATAATACTCGTCTAATAAAAATATTGAAATCCTTGCGTGATCTTGGTAATACAGTACTTGTAGTAGAGCACGATCCTGAGATGATGCACGAAGCTGATCTGATTTATGATATGGGCCCAAGAGCAGGTGTGCATGGAGGTGAAATAATTGCTTCAGGCACTTATGACGAAATTATAAATAATGAAAAATCCTTAACAGGTAAATATTTATCCGGCAAACTATCTATCCCATTGCCCGAGGAAAGAAATACTTCCAAAACCAATACAATTAAAATAATCGGCGCACGTGAAAATAATCTTAAAGATATTGATGTTGAAGTGCCATTAAAAAAGCTTGTAGTAGTTACAGGTGTAAGCGGATCGGGGAAGAGCACTTTTGTTCATGATGTTTTATATGGTGGTGTGGCAAAAACTCTCGGTGAAAATCCTGACAAGATTGGTAAATATGAAAGCATAGATGGCGTGCGAGGTATCGATTTTGTTGAGATCGTTGATCAATCCCCTATCGGTAAATCACCTCGCTCTAATCCAATTAGTTACGTAAAAGGGTTTGAGCATATAAGAGAACTCTTTTCTTCAACTCCACAGGCTCGCTCACGCGGTTATAAACCCGGATATTTTTCTTTTAACGTTCCGGGCGGAAGATGCGAAACTTGTTCAGGCGATGGTTTCGTAAAAATTGAAATGCAATTCCTAGCTGACCTTTTCTTAGAATGCGAAGACTGCAAAGGTACTCGATTTAAAAAGGAAGTCCGCGACGTTATCTATAAAGGGAAAAATATTGTAGATGTACTTAATATGACAGTTGATGAGGCTGTACCATTTTTTGATCATAATGAAAAAATCAGCAAAAGCATACGTGTACTTGCTGATGTGGGTCTTGGGTATATAAAATTAGGTCAGCCCTCAAATACACTCTCTGGCGGTGAAGCACAGCGTATTAAATTGGCTTATAACCTCTCAACTCAAAGAAGGAATAAACATACTCTTTTTATTTTCGATGAGCCAACTACGGGACTTCATTTTGATGACATTAAAAAACTTCTTAATTGTTTTAATATGCTAATTAGTTCAGGCAATTCCGTAATTATAATTGAGCATAATATGGATATAATAAAATGTGCTGATTATATAATTGATCTCGGTCCGGAAGCAGGAGATAAAGGAGGAGAAATTGTTGCAACGGGAACTCCCGAAGAGATTATTAAAAATCCCCTCTCTCATACCGGCAGATTTTTGAAAAATTATCTTTGATTGTGGTTTTTGTATAGAAAATTTTTTATTTATAAGGAGTCTCCATGACTAAGTATTGGTTAATTAAATCCGAACCCGATGTTTTTTCAATTGATGACCTCGCTAAAGCAGATAAGAAAACCACCTATTGGGATGGAGTGAGGAATTATCAAGCTCGTAACTTTATACGTGATGATATGAAAATTGGTGATAAAGTTCTTTATTATCATTCTAATTGCGTTCCAATGGGTGCTGCAGGTATTTGTGAAGTAGTAAAAGAATCATATCCTGATTTTTCTGCATTTGATAAAAAGGACCCTCATTACGATCCTAAAAGTAAAAAAGATAATCCCACTTGGTATATGGTCGATGTTAAATTTTTAGAAAAATTTAAAAATATAGTTCCCCTTGCCGAAATAAAAAACAATCCAAAACTCTCCGAAATGAAACTTATTCAAAGAGGAAACCGTTTATCAGTTATGCCTATTACAAAAGCTGAATTTGAGGAAATTGCCAGTATGGCAAAATCCAAATAATTCCGCTGTAAAAATTCTTCTTAATAATTTCTGATAAAATAAAAATTCGAGAATAATTAGAAACTAAATGAATGCAAAAAGAGTAAGATTACTTCAAGATGGCGAATTCAAAATATCTACTAAAACATTGGGTGAAATCCATAGTCATGGAAGGATAACTCAAGTCGGGGAACACAAAAATGGTGCGGTTCTATATTGGATGCAACGAGATCAAAGAGCAAATGATAATTGGGCTTTAATCTTCGCTCAAGAAAAAGCTATCGAGAATAATTCTTCTTTGATTGTAGTATTTAATTTAGTCCCCGATTTTTTAGAAGCAACTCTCCGGCAATATAGTTTTATGATGCGCGGTCTTCAAGAAGTTGAAAAGAAACTCACTAGAAAAAACATTCCTTTCAAAATATTATTAGGAAGACCTGAAGAAACTCTCCCTAAGTTTATAGAAGAGAATAAATGTTCAATATTAGTTTCTGATTTTAATCCTTTAAAAAATACTCGTATATGGAAACGTGATGTAGCAAAAAATATTTCAATCCCCTTTTATGTAGTCGATGCACATAATATAGTTCCCTGCTTATTAGTATCACAGAAAGTAGAGTTTGGTGCTTATACTATTCGTCCTAAGATTAATAGAATGTTGACAGAATTTTTAGAACCGTTCTCTGAACTAAAAAAGATGCCGCCACAGGAAAATAATTTCATTAATGATTGGACTGATATTTTCGCATCGCTGAATATTAATAGCAGTATCTCTGAAGTGGATTGGATTAAACCGGGTGAGGATGCCTCTCACGATATTCTTACAGATTTCTTAAATAACAAACTAAAAAATTATGCAGCGGATAGAAACGATCCGAATAAACGTGCTACATCAAATCTTTCCCCCTATTTACATTTTGGACAAATATCCGCTCAAAGAATTGCACTCGAAACAGAACTATTCATTGAATATCCCGAATCTCAAAAATCTTTCTTGGAAGAATTAATTATTAGAAGAGAGCTATCAGATAATTTTTGTTATTACAATCAAAATTATTATTCAGCGGATGGATTCCCTGATTGGGCAAAAAAATCTATCGCAATACATCAAAATGATCATCGTGAATTTATCTATTCACTTAGTCAATTTGAAAACGCCGAAACGAACGATCCCCTTTGGAATGCAGCTCAAATGAATATGGTAAAGTTAGGGACAATGCACGGCTATATGAGAATGTATTGGGCTAAGAAAATTTTGGAATGGACTCCTTCTAATGAAGAAGCAATGAAGATAGCGATTTACCTCAATGATAAATATCAATTAGATGGACGTGATCCGAATGGTTATACCGGCATTGCTTGGTCAATCGGCGGTGTTCACGACCGTGCATGGTTCGATAGGCCTGTCTTCGGTAAAATTCGTTATATGAACTATAACGGCGCAAAATCTAAGTTTGATGTGAAGCAGTATATACAAAATATTGCTTCCTTATAACTCACTCAAAAAAATAATATCAAGTATCACAAAAATTCTTTTTACTAAATACCATACTTATTCCGTTGATTATCAAAAAGGGAATGAGGAAATTATCCCCATTCCCTTTGGAAGGACTAACAGTATTTTCTATTTCTGAGATGATAACCGTTTTGGACCGGCAGCAATCACCTCTTCGGAACAACCTTTTTCAAACAACTTAAAATTCTCTACAAATCGTGCTGCAAGTGCATCATATTTTTTCCAATACTCATCCTTATTGCCCCATGAACTTGAAGGGTCTAATACATCTTCGGGGACTTCGGGACAAGTGAGCGGAACATCAAAACCGAACAACTTATCTTTCCTATATTTTACTTTATCAAGTTTTCCTTCTAAAGCGGCATTTAAGAGATTGCGAGTATGGCGAATACTGATTCTCTTTCCAACACCGAATCTTCCACCAACCCAGCCGGTATTTACTAACCAGCATTGAGCTTTTGTTTTTAGCATTCTCTGTTTTAACATCTCGGAATAATCAAACGGATGGCGAACCATAAAAGGACCACCAAAACATGCACTGAACGTAATCTGCGGCTCGATACCGAGACCAATCTCCGTTCCTGCTATCTTTGATGTGTATCCGCTGATAAAATGATACTGTGCCTGTTCAGGATTTAATCTTGAAATTGGAGGGAGTGTACCCGTAGCATCACACGTTAAGAAAATAATATTCTTTGGATGCGTTCTTACATATCCATCCTTTGCAATATTAGGAATAAATTCCAATGGGTAGGAAGCTCTCGTGTTTTCAGTAAGAGTATCATCATCCAAATCGATTCTTCTTGTGATCGGATCAAAAACTACATTTTCTAATATTGTACCGAAGGTTCTTGTAGTTGCATAAATCTGTGGTTCGTGTTCTTCTGATAGGCGAATAACTTTTGCATAACATCCGCCTTCAAAATTGAATACACCTTGACTGCTCCAGCCATGTTCATCATCGCCAATCAATCTTCTTTTTGGATCGGCAGAAAGAGTAGTCTTACCTGTACCACTTAATCCAAAGAACAATGCCACTTCACCATTATCACTAACGTTTGCAGAGCAATGCATCGGCAATACATCTTGATAAGTAAGAAGAAAATTGAGCACTGTAAAAACTGATTTCTTAATTTCACCGCCATATAATGTATTTGCAATTATCGCTGTACGCTGTTCAAAATTAAGAATGATTGCAGTATCAGTGCGTGTGCTATCCGTAATTGGATCTACCTTAAAACCGGGCATACAGATAACGGTAAATTCCGGTATTAAGTTTTTTAATTCATCTTTATCATCTGTTGTAATAAACATATTCCGAACGAATAATGAATGCCATGCTTTTTCGGTAATGATTCTTACCGGCATTCTATAATCAGGATCAGCACCTGCATAAACATCTTGAACGAAAACTTCTTCGCCTTGAAGCCATGCCTGTAATCGTCCCATTAATTGACTCCATTTTTCATGGGCATACGGTCGATTATAATTACCCCACCAGATATCTTTAGAGTTGGATTCTTCCATTACAATAAATTTATCCGCAGCGGCTCTTGCTGTGTGTTTACCTGTATTTACTACTATTGCACCTTGCTTAGAGAGTTTTGCTTCGTTCCTAAAAATTATCTCTTCGTATAATGGTTCGTCTGCAAGATTCCAATAGACGCGGTCGAGATTCGTAAGCCCTTGGTTCTTCAATCTAAAATCGGAAGCAAGCTCCATCGCCTGCTTTGAAGCAGGGGTTTGAAATTCTAAATATTTGCTCATGACCAATCCCTCACTAACTTGCGGTCGCCGATATATAATTCATTCGGCGAATTAGGATCAAGTGCCCATTTCATTCTCTCGATTCCTTCGGTCATATCTTTAATTGTTCCGCAGAAACTGATTCTTAAATATCCATCCATACCGAATTCTTTTCCGGGAACAGTTAACACCATCACCTTATCAATTAAGAATTGAGATAATTTATTTGAATCCTTTTCATAAGCACTAAAATCAGCGAAGCAATAAAATGTTCCGTCAGGTTTAGCTACTTTAACTCCGGTAAATGATCCGAGAAGATCAATTAAAATATTACGGTTATTCTCTAATGTAACACGTAATGATTCAACTGAAGATTGAATACCATTAAGAGCACCGACAGCAGCCTTTTGTAATACTACCGAAGGACCTGATGTTTGATGCCCTTGAATATTAGCCATTGCTTCTATTACTTTTTTATTACCTACTGCCCAGCCGATTCTAAATCCCGTCATCGCATACTGCTTCGAAACACCATTGATCACAATTATCTTAGAATTTTCTACTGATAGTTTTGTGAAATCATAACAGCTAAATGGTTTCTTTCCATCAAATACTAATCTATGATAAATATCATCCATAATTAAATAAAGGTCTTTCTTCTCGCAAAACTCTACTACTTCTGCAATGAATTCTTTCGAGTACATTGCTCCCGAAGGATTATTAGGAGAATTTATAATGACAGCTTTTGTATAAGAACCAAGGCGCATTTCGATATCTTTTAAACGCGGATAAAACGTACCATCTTCTGCAGGTGCGGGTACTGGTATTGCACCGCATAGTTTTATCATATCAGGATAACTAACCCAATAAGGCACTGGGAAAATAACTTCATCCTGCGGATTAAGTATTGCCTGCAATGCTACCATTAATGCCTGCTTTGCTCCGCTTGATGCAATTACATTTTCCGGATTTACTTTTCTGTGATAATATTCTTCTGTGTAACGGATTATCGATTTTTTTAAGTCCGGTATTCCGTCTGCGGGTGCGTATCTTACTTCGCCTGTGTTGATTGAATTAACTGCTGCTAATAGAGCATCCATTGGAGCTCTGCTTTTGGGTTCGCCACCTCCGAGATGAATTACAGGATCACCTTTTTCTCTTAATATAGCTGCTTTTTCATTTAGTGCTAAGGTGGGAGATGCTTTGATTGAACGTGCTATTTGACTTAAACTCATAGAACTTCCTTATCCAATATTAAAGAATCTTGATATCTTAAAATATCCCTTATTCATTTCTTTAGCAAGTAAAATCAATCCTGTTTGATTTAATATCACTTTAATTTTGGGCAATAAAAAAGCCGATGGTTTAGCATCGGCTTTCTTGTACACTGCATTATATCTACTACTTAACGAGGTTCATCTTCTTTGTCTGTTGATAGCTACCTGCAATCATTCTTGCAAAATATATTCCACTGGCTACTTTACTACCATTACCATCAGTTCCGTTCCATGTCAAATTGTAAGAACCTGCTGATAAATTATCATTATTTACCAATCTCTTAATTTCATTTCCATTTATATCATAAACTATAAGAGATACATTTTCAGTTCTTGGTAAAGAAAATGATATTTGTGTTGTAGGATTAAATGGATTAGGATAATTTTGATTCAATTG